>DATEJX010000327.1:0-7248 GCA_035277785.1 Candidatus Angelobacter sp.
AGCCCATGTTCTATCGAGAGCGGCAGCCGTTGAGAATCGCTGGTGGTCGACACCATATTGCACGACATGAACTTTGGTCTCAGGCAACGAGTAGGCACGCACAATCTCGCGTTTGGAATGTTCCGATCCGCAAATTATGGCTGCGGCCGAGTTAAGCGCTTTGGGCATGCTCAGCCGCAGGTAATTCACCCACCATCCAGAAAAATGCGCCGGATTATGAAGAAAAGTGACATCATGCACGGTAATTACCGTTGGGCACGAGCAGGAAACAGGTGCCACAAACGCGGGAGAGTGCAGAACGTCAAACTCAAATCGTTGGGTAATTCGTGGAAGAGCAAGATGAGTCCACAGTAGATTGCCTGCAGTCCGTAATGCCCGGCTGGTAACAATTCGTGAAGATTCTCGAGGCCATGCTTCCAGGATCGTCACCTCAATGTCGGACCTGGCTGCAAGCTGCTCCAAAAGGCGCGACGCATAGACGCCGCTCCCCGTCTGGTTGCGGCGGGCGAAGGTGCTGTCCCAGGCGAGCTTTAAGCTGCGCATCCTTGCGAGGAACCTGCTTCCTGGACAAGAAGAGGTTCTTTTCTTGCGATCAGCAGCATTGCATCGAAGATGTTGACCCGTAACAGTGTGAGCACCGCCGAGCAAAAGAAGTAATACAGGTCGGCTTTCAGCCAGGAACCCGACGTGCGTCGCACGTAATAAGGATCAAGCGTAGTATTCATGACCGAAAACCCGGTACTCTCCAGCAGGTATCGGAGCACTCGCGGCGTGAAGTGGGAAAGGTGCACTTCGCCGATGCTGCCGTCCAGGCTTATCAAAGGTAATCCAAGTTTGCCGGGTTGATGTTTTCGCAGCCCCAGGCGCGTCAAAGCACGTTTGACAAATCCTCTTAGCGAGGCGACTTCGTTGGGAACGGCGATCACGAGCACCCCTCCCTCAGTAAGCAAGGAGTGGCAAGCGCTCAAAACCTCTCGTGGATCAGGGACATGTTCCAATACATGGAACAGAGTGATGTTATCGAAATAACCTTGCTGCGCCACCAGGTCGTGAATCGTGCCCCGGAATACATCCAATCCATACTTCTCATGCGCTATACCAATGGCGGCGGTGGAAACCTCAGTTCCATGCACCGAACTGTACAAAGGCCGTGCGAGGTGGAGAAATTGGCCGATTCCCGTGCCCACATCCAGCAGGGAACCGGGTTTTCTGGTCGGCTGCAGCTTCCGCAGCCTCCGATTCCACATGCGATCACGTCCGGAGAGCTCCTCCAGCCACGAATCGTACTTGGCTGGCCGGGAATAAAAACCGATCAGTTCTTCGAGAGATGGACGCGGATTGTCGAAGATGTATCCGCAGTTCGCGCAACGAACAATATTGCACTCTGGATCCAGTAATTCCACGCGCGAACTGTCGCACAAAATGCACTGCGACAGTCTTTCAATTTTCATGGATGGCTCCCAAGATTGCGCTTGTTCCAGTACGGCCCTGAAGTACAAATTCCCTATAATTCACTTAAATGATACAGCTCTTGATTACAAATTGGCAGGTTACCCATGTATCGAGGCCCTCTGGTTGCTGCATGCAATCTATGCGGCTCTGCACGTCACCCCCAGGCCTTTTAAATGTTGCTGCCAGCATTGAGATGATTGGACTCGATCACGCGCAGGAGTCGCTGGATACTGCCGAAGCATTGAATTTCCAGTGTTCTTTGAGGATGACAGAAGGTTCCCCGAGCGACTCATCGCGGTTTGCTGCAGCGAAGACGACCCTATCCCGATGCAATGAGCATCTCCGTAACTTCATCTTCGCCCGTCTCACACGTGATGTTTGCGCTGCTGTAGGCCTCTCTTTATAATCGCGGGAACGGATTGAGGACGAGTGGTCCCCGGAAATGCCGAGCCAGTTTTGCGTATCGAACTCCCGAATCAAACTCCGAACTCGAGTGCTGAATCCAGCCGGGAGGCCGCTTTTGCGGGTTCCACCAGAACGCGCAAAGAACCCGGGCGCGGACGTCTGGTGGGAATTGTCGGCATTCTCACCGTCCTCGTAGCCGTCTTTGGCTACATCCGCGAGGCTGTATTCGCTGTTCGCTTCGGGATTTCGTCCGTGAGTGACGCCTACTTCGGCGCGATACTAATTCCTAACATCCTTTATGCGGTGCTCGTGACGGGCACTCTCTCGCCTGTACTGGTTCCAATCCTCCTGCATGACGACGCGGAAAGAGATCGATTACAGCAGGCAGACACTTTCAGTGTTGTAACCAGCTTTATTGCCGCCCTGCTTATCTCGACCGTGGGAATTTCCTTGCTCACCATGCGGTGGTGGCTCCCGCTGCTTTTCTCTGGCTTCAGCCCGGCTACCCTGAAACTTACTGCCGATCTGCTGTACATGATTCTCCCGGGCCTCGTATTTCTCGGGCTTTCCGGGGTGCTGACAGCGGCTTTGAACACTTTTCACAAATTTGCCATGGCGGCGATTGCGCCCGCGGTATCGAGCACCGTGATCATTCTTGCCATAATGCTTGCTCCGGAGAAAAATGCCATCTATGTCGTCGGCCTCTCTGTCGCGGTTGGTTTCTTTCTGCAGGCGCTCGTGCTCGTGCCCTCAGTGGCAAAACTTGGGATTAGGTACCGTCCCACTCTGAATTTTCGCCACCCTGCCATTCCAAAGCTGCTTCGTCTGGGCATTCCGCTTTTTTTGTACCTGATGGTTTCCAATGGCGCCATGTTCATAGAACGCAACCTGGCATCGCGAATTTCTGCGGGCGCTGTTGCCACTCTCAGTTATGCATTGCGGCTGTTTCTTGTGCCGGCGAATTTTCTTGCCTCACCCCTCGCTACCGTGGCGTATCCTCACTTCGCCCGGGAAGCCTTGCGCGACAAGCTGGGTGACTTGCGCGCCGAAGTCTCCAAAGTCTTGCGCATGGTAGTCTTCCTTTTCTTGCCGGCCACAGTGTGGGTGATCCTGAATGCTCTTCCGGTAACGCGCCTGCTGTACGAGCACGGAAAGTTCGGCTTTGCTGACTCACTGCTCACGGCCAGGGTCCTGGCTGTTTACTCGCTCGGCATCCTGCCGTACGCGCTGGCGATGATTGTGCTGCGCTGTCTCTACGCGCTACAGGACACCGCAATTCCTTTGTGGGTGGAACTGGGCGCCCTGGTTTATTACACTGTGTCTGCTATCGTGCTGGCGGGACACTTTGGCCTTTTGGGTCTGATTCTGGCACGGTCCACAGAATTCATCCTCGTCAGTGCCGCGCTGTTCATTGTGCTTCACCAGAGACTGGGATTGCGCGCGCCTGGCCGGGATACTGTTTCGTTTCTCATCCGCGCAATTTGCGCATCGCTCGCCATGGGTGCTGTGCTCTGGCTTAACTCCTACGTTGTGCTTTCCCGCTTTGCCGCCGTCTCCACTGTGTCACGGCTCATTATTGTTTTTGTCCAGCTGGCAGTGGGAGCAGCCGTTTATGTGCTCCTGGCATTATTGTTCAAGCTCAGAGAGGCCCACCAGGCGGTCAGCATGCTGCGAAACATGATTGAAACGGCCAAGGCAAACGTGCGTGGATAAAAGCTCCATCCGGGTCAAATTTCTCACCATCGTGAAAAGATCTCAGGAGGGCAAAGCGAAGATGTTTACAATCTCCGTTGGCGGGGGGAAGCCTGAGAGTGGCACCAATCGCCTGCGGTTCGGGACCAGTAACCGATAACCCCAGGAACGCAGCTTCGCGGCAAGCTCCTCGGCCGAAGCACCTGATCGCCGTAGCGCGACGTCGTTGCCCTCGACCAGCATCATGGGCCGGCACGACGCAATTGTTCTGGCTGCTCCTTCCAGAACGGCCATCTCATGACCTTCGACATCGATCTTGATAATGTCCACGCGCTTCAGCGAATGTTCAGTACAAACGTCATCCAGAGTATTAAGAGCGATTCGTTCTCCGGTGGCGGCAAGAGCTGTGGCGCCTGAGTTGCCGCTGACGTTCTCAAGATAGCCGTAGCCCCGCTGGTTCGACAAAGCAACCGGTACCACTGTCGTAACTGGCTCGAGACTGTTCAATCGTATGTTAGTTCGCAGTCGTGATAGCGTCTGCGCACACGGCTCAAATGACAAGACTCGTCCTCCCTTGGTGAGTTTCCGTGCAATCAAGACCGTGTAAAAGCCGAAATTGGCCCCCACGTCAAACACGATCGATTCAGGAGTTATCAGACGAGAAAGATGAAACCAGTCCCAAGGTTCAAATTCGCCTGTCCAGTAAAAGGAGGACTGAACAAAATCTGACGGATTAAGCAGCCAGCGCTGGCCCATTCGCTCAACTTCAAAATCACGATCGCACGCCGGTTTAAGCTTACGGAGCAGCCAGTTGTGAAGACGCCATTTACCGCGATGGTGGACCCGGGTCCCGTACAGCTCGAGAGCCTTCCAGAGCTGAGACTCAGGCCCAATCATATGACGTCGGAAGCTCCTGGCAACAAGGTATGAGGGACACTCCGCATCTTTTGAACGTTCACCATGCGGTGTGTGCCGCTGGCAGTTATGATTCTACCAAAGCAATTTGCCCACAACCGGTGCGGGCGGTATGTTGCCTTGCCGATCCTATGCTCGTCTGACTTCCGCTAAGTTCATCGGCTTTTCAACTTAATGTTAAAACTACGTTATCGAGATAATGAATAGTGGCTATCTGTTTCTCTCACGCTGGAATGCACCTTGGTCGGGTCCTCTCCTGCCGCAAGCTGATAGAACAGCTCTTCATATTGGCCGGTAATGCGCTCCCAGTTGTAAACATTGCGGATACGGTCCGGAGCGCGCTTGCGAAAATCTTCGGCCAGCGCTGGGCGATCTTCAATTGATCTGATCTCTTCCGCCAGCTCCGCTGGGTCTGCAAACAGCAGGCCATAATCACCCAGCACTTCAGCATTGAAAGGATTCTTGTGGGCCAGAATGCAATTGCTAAATCCCAGCGCCTTCAATAGCGCAGGATTGGTTCCACCCATCATGTGCCCGTGGATGTAGGCGTAGCAGTTACAGTGCAGCTCCTTTATGTGCTCAATACTGTTCACGTGGCCCAGGAATCGCACCCGTTCTCCCGCACGTGCGCGCAACTCGTCAATGAAGTCACTGTGATAGTTAGCATCGCCGGCAATGGCCAGGATTTTCTTGCTCTCTGACTTCTGAAAGCCTTCAACGATCATGGCAGCGTTATTTTCCGGCACCAGCCGGCTGGCAATCAGGTAATACTCTCCCGGCTCTACGCCATACTGCCGGACAACTTCAGGATGAGTAGAGCACTCGATGTTGCCACCATAAGTAATGCATGCTGAAGGTGTGTGGAATTCCTCCAGGTATAGATTTCGCATGGCGTAGGCATCCGTGATGATCCCGCGCGGCAGGATGCGGCCACACATCCTGGCGTTGAAGTGGAAATACCACTTGCCCAAGCGGCCCCACTTGCCTCGTTTCCATTCAATTCCATCAACGTTGATGGCGCAGTTCTGGCGGAACAAGCGCGGAATAATGCAGTGAAGGGAATTGGCTACGTTCGTGACCAGCATGGCGTCCACGTTGCGGAATAGCACGTCAATCATGCAGGCCAAAGTGTGCGTGAAGGTACCGAAGTTTTTGGTCTCGATGCTCGGCAGGTAGATCAGCCGCACTCCCTTGTAGACAGGAGGACGCTCTTGAAAGAGTGCCTTTCGGCAATACACAATCACTTCATGCCCCCGTTCCACCAGTCGGGGTGCAAGCTCAATAAAAAAAGTTTCTGTGCCGCTATAGGTTGACGGAATCCCTCTTCCGCCAAAGATAGCGATGCGCAGCTTGCGGCCTTTGACTGACTGCTGGTTCGTCTCGGTCATGTAGTTTGTGTGGAGGTGAGTACAGCCGCGCGCGAATTGATCATTACCTCAACCTTCATCTTTTAGGCGTCTGGGTGACATCCTGGCCAGCAGCAGCCGCCGTGGATCATCCGGGTCCCAGGAACGCCAGCGCCGTTGCAGAAGTAATCCAGTACAAGCCAGCATCATGCTGATCAGTGTCCCTGCCAGCACCACCACTAGAATTGCAGGATGGCGTTTCTCCGGTACGGTTGGTTCATCCAGGATCTTCACCGTGGGAATCTCTCTGGCTTCCTGGATGCGGGCGACCTCATATTGCTGCCGGAGCAATTCGTAAACGGTCTCATGGATTTTGGTGCTGCGATAGAGATCTGTCCACTGCACCCCCACCAGGGGAAGGCTCTTAATGGAGGGGTACGGATTGCTTGCAGACTTTGCGCCTTGCCCGTTGCCAGTGTTGATCTTTGCCAACTCCCGCTCCAGCTCATTAATGCGGGCCTGGACTGTCTTCACACGAGTATTTTCCGGCGTATAGACCTGTTGCAGCCCTTCCATTTCCGATCGTGCGGCAATCAATTCACCTTGCAGACGGGCGGAGGCTTCCACCATCACCCGCGTCTGTTCGGGGACGTCGAGTGCCATTGTGCTGCTGGAGAACTTACTGAACTTCTGTTCTGCGTCATCCAGGGCCGTTTTTTCCTCGGCCAGGCGTTGCTCAATAAAGATTCGCTCTCGTCTCGCTGCTGATGTCGACACCTGCGACATCACGTGGTCGAGCGCATCCACATAAGCCGTTGCCAGCGTGGCCGCAAATTGTGGATCACGGTCCTTTACCGTAATGGCCAGAACTCCGCTCTTCTTGTCTTCTACAATTGAAGTGTTTGACTCGAGCTTACTGCGCGCGTCTTCCCAATACGTCTTGCGATAGTGCTTGCGCAGGTCAAAGCGCTTTACAAGCTCGTCTTCTACAGTGCGGCTCTGCAGCACTTTGGTAAACAACGCTCCAGTGCTTTTTCCGCCCAGCAGATCGCCGGCCATGCCTGCCAGACCGGCCAGCCCGGGAGATTTCAGCAGGCCTGGCAATGCCAATTGAGCCAGACCACCTCCTGAGGAACTGTCTGGGGGCATGAGCTGCGCTGTCGCGGGATATTTGCAAATCCTGAACGCTAAAACCACAGAAAAGGCGAGTCCCACCAGGGCCCAAACTGCAACCTTGAGACGCCTGAACCAGAGATATTCATATGCATCCAGCCACGCGCTCCAGTGCCATCGTTCACTGCCTGGTGGCGCATCAGGCGGCTTTTCAATCAGCTTGTTCGTGGTTGTTAGAGCCATGGTTTCGTTTACCGGCTCGCCTCGTGAATTCGGAATTCCCCGCAAACTTTTTCACGCGGGGCCATGCATCGCCTTGCCGAAC
>DATEJX010000328.1:0-5401 GCA_035277785.1 Candidatus Angelobacter sp.
CCTTCCTGGTCGCCTTCAACTCTGGCGGTGTGGACTCGGCGCGTCCGTTCCTGGGCAACCTGAGTGCTCCTCAAACCAGCGTTGGTATCTTCTGCGGTGAGCTAGGCGGCTGCCCCGGTGGTCTCGCAGACACTCAGTTGATCAGCCTCAACGCTCTTAACGACCCCAACAACCCCTCCATCGTGCCCGTGACAAAGGACCAGGTACGGTTCATCCTCAACGCCGGCTTCGCACAGTCGGTGTTCGGAACGCCGTTCGGCAACACTCCTCGTAATCCGGTGCAGGATGCGATCAGCAACGTTGCAAACGCGTCTGTGCTTAAGAAGATTAGAGTCAGTGAGCACAACTCGTTTGAGTTCCGCGCCAGCGCGCAGAACGTGTTCAACCACCCGAACTTCAACAGCGTTGATCCATTCATCGACGATGCTGGCTTGTTCGACTCGTTTACCGGGTTCGGCGATCCCAAGACGACCGGAACCGCTTACCCTGGATTCAACGGCGCGACCCGCCGTTTCAACGTCGGCTTGACCTTCCGGTTCTAAGCTGCTGTTGATGTAACCTTCTGGCCCGCCGGTCTCCGGCGGGCCTTTTTAATTCCCGGTAACTCATTTCGTCCAAGAGGGTAAAATCTGTTTGTTAAGCAAACGACCACAAATCGCTGATCTGAGGTTTCTGTGTCTGCTGACGTAAAGCTGCCCATCTATTTTGACAATCACGCCACCACGCCCGTTGATCCGCAGGTGCTGGAGGCCATGCTTCCCTACCTCAGCGGTAAATTTGGCAACGCTGCCAGCCACAGCCATTCCTTCGGGTGGGAAGCCGCGAGTGCCGTTGTTACGGCACGCAAGCAGATTGCTTCGCTCATCGGCGCCTCTCCGAACGAGATCGTCTTCACTTCCGGCGCTACCGAAAGCGACAATCTGGCTATTACCGGTGTGGCAGAGGCGTGCAAGACCAAAGGCAACCACATCATCACCGTTGCCACTGAGCACCGCGCCGTGCTCGACACCTGCAAGCGCCTGGAACAATATGGATATCGCATTACCTGGCTGTCCGTTAATCAAGATGGTCTGATCGATCCTGATCAACTCAAAGCCGCCTTCACCCCGCAAACCATCCTGGTGAGCGTGATGGCGGCAAACAATGAAAGCGGCGTGGTCCAGCCTCTCGAAGAAATCGGCAACATTTGCCGCGAACGCGGCGTTCTGTTCCATTCCGACGCGGTGCAAGCCCTCGGCCGCATGCCTCTTGACGTAAAAAAACTCAACCTCGATCTGGCTTCTCTAACGGCGCACAAGTGTTATGGCCCCAAGGGTTGCGGCGCCCTGTATGTGCGCTCCGGCGTAAAAGTCGCGCCCGTCATTCACGGCGGCGGACACGAAGGCGGCATGCGCTCAGGTACGCTCAACGTTCCCGGCATTGTTGGTTTCGGCAAGGCTTGCGAGATTGCGCAGAACGTTCTGCCAGAAGAAAGCTGCCGCCTCGCCGGCCTGCGCAACCGCCTGCGTGATCGCCTTCTGGCCGAACTGGATGGCGTAGTTGTAAACGGCAGCATGGAACACCGTCTGCCCGGAAACCTGAACATCAGCTTTCTGAATGTGGATGGTGAAGCCTTAATGACGGCTGTAAAAGACGTTGCTGTCTCCAGCGGATCAGCCTGCCACTCAGATAAAGTTGATCCCTCGCACGTCCTCAAAGCCATGGGGTTGAGCGATGAAGCCGCCGGGAGCACCATCCGCTTTGGTCTGGGGCGCTTCAACGCAGAAGCAGAAGTCGACTACGTGGCTGCGCGGTTCGTAGACGCCGTAAAAAAGCTGCGCGAGCTCTCAATCGCCTGACTGATGTAACGGTCATAACCTCGCACGCCAACGTACACTGCACCAATGGCTCATGTCCTCCCGATGAAGGATGCCGGGGGCCGTGCTATCATCGCGCCAATCTCTCCCCCTGAACGGGCCCAATGCAAACCACCCAACAACTGGGGCGGTATGAAATTATCGCTGAGCTCGGCCGCGGCGCCATGGGCGCGGTCTTTCGCGCGCGCGATCCCAAAATTGACCGTACAGTCGCCATCAAGACCATCGCCGTCCTGCAGCCTGACAGCTCCAGCGCCGAGCAATACCGTCAGCGCTTTTTTCGCGAGGCTCAAGCGGCAGGCCGTCTCTCTCATCCCGGGATTGTCACTATTTACGACGTCGATGAAGATCCTGTTACGCAAACGCCGTTTATTGTCATGGAGTATGCTGACGGCCTGACGCTGCAAGACTTTGTGCTTCGGTCTCCCGGGAGCAAACTCCCGCTCACAATCGCTCTACACCTGATCGAGCAGATTGCTTTGGCTCTTGATTACGCCCACCACGCAGGCATCGTACATCGTGATATCAAGCCCACCAATGTCATTGTTACCGCTGAAGGCCGCGCCAAAATCATGGACTTCGGCATTGCCAAGCTGGCTCTTGCCGAAGCCACCGTTCCTGGATATGTGATGGGCACCCCGGCTTATATGTCGCCGGAGCAGATCAATGGCAAACCTCTTGATGGGCGTTCCGATCTCTTCTCACTCGGCGTAATTGCCTATTGGCTCCTCACCGGGGAAAAGCCATTCGAGGCCGATACGGTCACAGAAATCTGCGTTCAGATCGCCACTAAGGAACCGCACCAAGCCAGCCAGATAGCAAGCTCTTTAAGCTTAGATTACGATTACCTGCTCAAGCGGGCGCTGGCCAAGGATCCCGCCCAGCGCTACCAGGACGGCGGAGAGTTCGCGGCCGATGTCCACGATCTTCTTTCCGGGCACAAGCCCAGATCGCAATCCGCCGGCTCGAGAACCAGTGCCGCGCCAGCAGACAAAACGGTATTGATCACCACCAATCCCGAAAATGCTGCCTCAACCTCCTCCTCCAGCAAGCCTTATAAAAGCAGCAAACGTAAATGGATCATCGCTGCCGGGTTGAGCATTCTCTTGGCTTGCATGGCAGCGGGTTACATGCTCGTCTCCAGGCGGCCAACCCCGGCGACTCTGCAAATCGTGGGACAGTACCCGTTCCACAGCGGGCATATTTACATCTGGGTTGATGGTGAGCTGCGTTATGACGATGAACTCCACAGCACTCGCTCACGCTCTTCGGGTGAATCGCTGGCTGTGACGCTTCCCGTCCGCTCCGGACGACACATTGTTCGGCTGCAAGTGGATGCGCCCGGCCAGATCTATGACCACGCCAGCGACATTCCAGGTCGCTTCCGTCCTTACAGCCAGAAGACTCTGCTGGTCCATTTCGGAACCAGAAATCTGGATTTGGGGTGGGAGTGAACAAGCAGCCATTAGCCTTTAGCCATTGGCTTTTTGCGTCTTCTCCAACAACTCCAACCCGTCCCCTATGCTGTAGTGCAAAGCAGACAACCGCCCGCAGATTTCCCCGATAAGGCTAACGGCTAAGGACTAAGGGCTAACGGCTGGTTTGCTACAATCGATTGCTTATACCTGCATGGCCCTTCATCTCTACAACACGCTCAGCAACAAAATTGAAGAATTTGCGCCATCTCAGAACAATACCGTTCGCATGTATGATTGCGGGCCCACGGTCTATGACTACGGCCATATCGGCAATTTCCGCACCTTCGTAGCCGTAGACATTTTGCGGCGTTTCCTGCTCCAGAGTGGCTTCAGGATGAAGCAGGTAATGAACATTACAGACGTTGACGATAAGATCATCCGCAACGCCGCACGCGAGCACAAGTCCGTTCAGGAGTACACAAAGAAGTTCGAGGATGCCTTTTTTGAAGACATGCAGATGCTCAACCTGGAGCGTCCGGAACTGGTCGTCCGCGCCACCGAGCACATTCAGGACATGGCTGAGTTCATCCGCAAACTGGAGGAGAAGGGCTTTGCCTATCGGACGGAAGATGGATCTTATTATTTCCGCATCGCTAAATTTCCCGAATACGGCAAGCTATCAAAAAAAGACTTCAGCGGCATCGAGGTGGGCGCGCGCGTCGATGTAGATGAGTATGACAAAGACAATGCCCGCGACTTCGCTTTATGGAAAGCTCCCAAAGAAGGCGAGGCATTCTGGGAAAGCCCCATCGGCCCCGGACGGCCCGGCTGGCATATCGAATGCTCCGTGATGTCGACCAAATATCTTGGGCCCAGCTTTGATCTGCACGCTGGCGGTGAAGACCTGGCCTTTCCGCACCATGAAAATGAGATTGCGCAGTCAGAAGCCCTCACTGGTCAGACTTTCGCGCGCTTCTGGATGCATGTGCGTTTTCTGCTGGTGGAAGGCAAGAAGATGTCCAAGAGCGAGGGAAATTTTTTCACCCTTCGCGATCTTTTGCTGCAAGGCCACAAGCCCTCTGCCATCCGGTATTTGCTGACCTCAGTTCCCTACCGCAAACAGTTGAACTTCACCATGCAGGGCCTGGAACAGGCCGCCCATTCCGTGGGACGGCTGCGCGATTTCAAGGCTCGCATTGAAATGGCCAAACTTGAGCCCGGGCAAAATGAGGCGATTCAGAAGTTGGCGGATAAGACGCGCTCAGAAATGCGCAACGCCATGGATGACGATCTCAATACCGCGCGCGCCCTCGGAGCCATGTTTGACATGGTACGTGAAGGTAACACCGCGGCTGATCGGGGCGAACTCCGTCAGGATGACAAAGCACCACTCCTCGTCGCCTTGCAACAATTCGATGAGATCTTTGCCGTCCTCCAAGACGACGATGCAGCCAAAATGGCGCATGCTGCGGAATGGGCCAAGGCTCACGGCCTGCTCGAAGGCTCCAATCTGCCCAAAACCGGCCCCTCGGATGAAGAAGTGGAGCGCCTGGTCTCCGAACGCACCGCCGCCAAGAAAGCCCGCGATTTCGCCCGCTCAGATGCCATCCGCGCCCAGCTTACAGAAGCTGGCATCATCGTGGAAGACACCAAGGATGGGATCAGGTGGAAGCGCAAGTGAGAGGATTTAGTAATTGGGTAAGTTGGTAATTTGGTAAATGCAAAATCACGTGAACATGTAATTCCGGAATCACTCTCAAATTGCTTTTCAATTACTCAATTACCAAATTACTCAATTACCAAATTCTCTCAGTTTCCTCCCACATTCATGGGCGCAAGGTCCGATTCGACTTTTTCATCATGCAACCCTTTCAGCTTTGAGGTATTGACCAGCGCGACCGACCCAATAATGATCACCGTCCCCACCAGCATGTAGGCATCAATGTGCTCCTTCAATAGTAGCCAGCCAAGAAGAAGCGCCACAACCGGGTTCACGTATGTGTACGTCGCCACTTTGGGCGTGGGCACATGTTCCAGCAGGAAGATGAAAGCGCTGTAGCCGATCCAGGAGCCAAACACGACTAAATAAGCAATTGATTCAATCGCCGGCGCAGTCCACCGGGCATG
>DATEJX010000329.1:0-7806 GCA_035277785.1 Candidatus Angelobacter sp.
AGATCGTAGTAGCGTCCCTGCAAAGCTAAGAGTTCTTCATGTCGACCGCGTTCTACGATCTTGCCCGCTTCCACGACCAGGATCTGATCAGCCTGGCGAATGGTGGAGAGGCGGTGCGCAATCACAAACGTGGTACGGCCCTGCATCAGGTACTTGAGGCCCTGCTGTATGTAGGCTTCTGACTCGGAGTCAAGGCTTGATGTGGCTTCGTCGAGAATGAGGATTCTGGGATCCGCCAAAACGGCACGAGCAATCGAGACACGCTGCTTCTGTCCCCCGGATAGTTTCACCCCGCGCTCGCCGATAATTGTGTCGTATTTTTCCGGAAAGCGTTCCGCAAATTCATCCACATGGGCAATGCGGCACGCCTGCATGATTTCGTCTTCCGTAGCTTCCGGCCGTGAAAACGCAATGTTCTCCCGGATACTGCCGTCGAACAGGAAAGAATCCTGCAACACCACTCCGAGCCCGCTGCGATAGGAATCCAGCCGAACACTACTGAGATCCACGCCATCAACAGTAACGCGCCCGGAGGTTGGCTTATAGAACGCCGCTACCAGCCCAATCATGGTGGACTTCCCTGAACCCGAGGAACCAACCAGCGCGGTAACCGTTCCCGGCTGCGACAGGAAACTCACGTCTTCCAAAACAGGCTTGCCAGGATCGTAAGCAAAGTTCACATGTTCAAAAGCAATTTGGCCATCGATTCGCGGCAGGACAATTGTTCGCTCAGGGTCCTGATGTTCCTGTCGCTCATTCAAGACTTCCCGCGTGCGATCCAGGCCGGCAAGAGCCTCTGTGATCTGTGTCCCGATGCTGGCAATTTGCGCAACCGGGGCAATCAGGAATCCCATGTACATCGTGTAACTGAAAAGGATTCCCGGCGTCATATGGCCAGCCAGAATCTGCCTTCCACCAATAAACATCACCACGCAGCTAACCGTTCCCAGCACGACGGAAGAAGAAAGGCCCATCAATGATGTTGCTGTCAGCGACTTCAGCACGTTATTCAGCAGGCGCTCTACCCCGCCACTGAAGACCGTGGTTTCGCGCTCCTCGGCGTGGTAGCCCTTGACCACCCGAACCCCGCCAAGCGATTCGGTCAGCCGTCCAGTTACTTCAGCGTTGATCTTGGCTCGCTCTCGAAAAATTGGCCGGATGATTTTGAAGGCGCGGCTTAGCGCGAACATCAATATCAGCAGAAACCCGAGCGCAATCACGGTCATGAGCGCGCTCATCTTCAGCAAGATTGCCAGCGCAAGCACAGCCGTGAGAATTCCTCCGCAAAACTCCACCAACCCGGTCCCAATCAGGTTACGCACACCTTCCACATCGCTCATGATGCGAGAAACCAAAACACCCGTCTTCGTCGAGTCGTAGTAGCTGAGAGAAAGCTTTCCCACGTGCTCCTGAACTCTGCGGCGCAGCTCTGCAATCAATCTCTGCCCTTCCTTGGACAGCAGCTGAGTCAGCGAATATGAGCAGATTCCCTGAATCAGGGTGGCTGCAGCCACACCGCCGATTAGAGGCAAAAGCAAATCCTGGCGGTGCTTGCCGATGATGAGATCCAGAAGAACCTTGGGCGCATACGGTAGGACCAGTCCCGCCAGACGCCCAGCCAGCAACACCAGGAAGCTGCCCGCCAGCAGCTTTCGCCGCGGGCGCACCAACTCGCGGATCATCGGCCACGCCGACTTCAGATTCTGTGTTGCGCTCTTCTTCTTTTCGACCGGCTTGTTTTCTTCCAGATTCGCCAAAGTCTGTACCCCAACCTTTAAATATCTCTTAATAGATTACTCAGAGAAGCTCCGCGGTTCGAATTATCGGTCGGTTTTGGCCCTTTACGAACAGCCCCAATTGGAAACTTTAAGCGATCTCGAGATGTCCCGTTGACTATCTCTTTTCCCGGGAGCAGCATAGAGCGCACTAATCTCAGGAGGCTTCGAATGGGCAGAAAACTTCTGGCAGGAATTCTGGGCGGCGTTGCATTTTTCGCATGGTCAAGCTTCGCACATTTGGCGATCGATCTTGGACAAACCGGTCTGAGTGAGCTACCGAATGAGCAAGCTGTGGTCAACGACCTCAAAGCAAACATCACATCGTCCGGGCTTTATTTCTTTCCCGGCTATGGTTTGGGACCGAACGCCACTCATTCCCAGAAGATGGCCGCCATGAAAGACCTGGCTCCCCGGATTAAAGCGGGACCGATTGGCCTGATGGTCTACCACCCCACAGGCTATGATGCGTTGTCTCCTCGTCAGATGCTCACGGAGCTTGCAACCAATATCGTCCAGGTGCTGCTTGCCGTCTTTTTGCTGGGCCAGACCACCATGAGCAGCTTCGCCGGGCGGTGGCGATTCATCACCCTCGCCGGAGTCCTGGCAGCGATCAGCACCAACATCTCTTACTGGAACTGGTATGGATTCCCTGGTAACTATACGCTTGCTTACATCTCTGTAATTGCGATGGGATTTGTCTGTGCGGGTCTGGTGGCGGCAGCACTGGTTAAGCCTGCTCCTGCAGCAATGGCTGCTCGCGCTTGAGGTGAATCCTGTAAACTTTTAAACCTGCCAGTTTGAGAGGTAAGCGTATGCCCATGCAATACGAGTACACCGCCATCCCTGAATCTGCGGTGCCGCGCGCCAGCAATCCGGCCTTCCAGCACTTGCTGGACACCTATGCCAGCGAAACCAGCAAAGTGGTGAGCGTGTGGCGGGAGTTCGCACCGGGAGACATGGGATTTAAGTCCGCTGACAAGTCCAGCAGCGTGCTGGATATCATGAAGCACCAGCTTCTTTCAGAGCGCCGATTTTTTGCCGAATTCATTGGCCTTCCGGGAGAGCCCGAAGCTTCAGGGATCTTGCCTGCGGAACTCACGCCGGAAGCATTCTGGCGACGCAATGAACAGCTCTGCAAGCCGCGTCTGGAGCGCATGGCCGGGCGAGATCAGGCCTGGTGGCTGGAGGTGGTGCCATTTTTTGATGTTCGCCGCGAACGCATATGGGTCTTCTGGCGGCGCGTTCTGCACACAGCGCACCATCGCACGCAACTCAGCGTTTATCTGCGCTTACTGGGAAAAAGAGTGGTCTCCAATTACGGACCTACGGCAGATGTGACATGGCAGGGCGCAGACCCTACCCGCAGCGTAGAGGCTGCCGGCAGAAAATAAGCGGCTCGCGCAACAGGATCACATGCTCCGCGTCACGGCTACTTTGGTCTTCATGAGGTTCGCCGATAGCGGTTGAATTCGTGCTCCTCAACACGGCGGCAGCTCATCCACCGCCACCACGGAGCATTCTCCGCGGTGAATCCCGGAGCGGTAAAAGTGGTTGGCCTTTGCGTCGGCGGGTGGCTCATTTCTGACGGTGCCCGCTCTTGTTCAGGAGGGATGAGCAGCCCTATTTCCACGGGAGAGATCGTCAGAAACTTTTCATCAATCAAACCCCTGCGTGACATGTTCCCATAAAGCGTAGGACCGCCTTCGCACAATAAATGCTGCACATCGAGCTGGGAGCGAATCAGGCGCATTCCTTTTTCCAGGTCCACCCCACCGCTGTCGTCGGCGGCAACCAGCACGTTTGGGTGCTTGCCGGCTAGCCGCTCTGCTCCCTGTTGGCCGGTCAGAATGAATGCGTCCACAAGGTCACCATCAAACACGCGGAACAGAGAAGGATCAATCCAGGCCGATGCTGTTACAAAGATGATTTTTTCGCGGCCCAGACCCAACCTCTGCCTGAGCTCACGAAGCACCGAGGCCTCTACTCGGTACAACGATCCGCGCCCATTGTTGAGTTGCGGCATGGTCCGGGTTTCTTCCAGCAAGGTGCCGACTCCCATGATGAGTGCCCCTGCGTGAGCACGCAGCAACTGCATCAGCCAGCCGTCTTCGGACGAGCGGGAAATATCACCGCCCGCGGCGTGCTTGCCTTTGAAAGAGGCAATGCCGTCAATGGATTGAACGAAATTGGCAAAAATCCAGGGGCGGTGCGGATGAGCTGGCGGAAATCCGAGCGAACCGTAATGAGCATAGGCGGGATGCTCAATCTTCGAGGGCTCTGCCTGGTCGAACAAAATTTCGAACTTACGCATGGCACTCGATGGTACGCCACAGTCTGGCAATGAAAAACGCCGGCCTTCAGGCGCCCGACTTACTGGTCGAGACGGCCGCCCGCGGTTGCGCGCAGGTGCTGAATGAACGCTTTCTGTACCCGGCTGAGAAAATGTCCTTTCAAGGTGGCCACGCCAATGGTTCGCGACGCGCGCTCATCACTGATCAGCACAAAGCTGCAATCCGGGCGCTGCTCCAGCGCCATCTCCGGGACAATGGAGATCCCAAGACCGGCGCCCACCATGCCAACAATGCTGCTGAATTGTCCGCTCTCAAACACCACTTGAGGAAGAATTCGGGCACGCTTGCAGATCTCAATTGCTGTCTCGCGAAAACAGTGATCGTCTCGCAACAGCAAAAACGGCTCTTCGCGCAGCTCCTTGAGCTGCAGGCTCCGTTTCCGGGCCAAATGATGGTCCTTGGGGAGAATGGCGTAAAGGCGTTCCGTGCGCAGAGCGGAAGATTCAACGTCTGTACCGCGGATGGGCAGCGCAATTACGGCAATGTCAATCAGTCCGGCGCGCAGGCGGTCCATGAGACGCACCGTCACGTCTTCCACCACGGTGATGGAAACTTGCGGATATTTGCGGGAGAACAGAGCCAGCCGTGAGGGCAGAAAGTAGGGCGCTATCGTGGGAATCACGCCCACGGAGATGGGCCCGGAGACAGTTGACTGCCTCTCTGCAACTTCCTCCCTGGCTGCCCGCAGCTCACCCAGCACAGTACGCGCACGTTTCAAGAACACCTGCCCGACATCAGTGAGCCGTACCGCGCGCCCCAGGCGATCAAAAAGACGCACGCCCAGTTCTTCTTCCAGCTTCATGATCTGCTGGGAAAGAGAGGGCTGCGCCACCTGCTCGCGTTCAGCAGCGCGCGTGAAATTGCCGGTTTCCGCGACGGCGCAAAAATACCGTAATTGATGGACTTCCATAGTCAAATCCTATGAAAAACATCCTGATTATATATTGGACAAATAGGTTCGATACCAGTATTTTTGCTCCCAGTCGGTACTCTCCCCTGGTAAGGACCCGGAGATTCGGGGCAAATTTCCATGTCCATTACATGCATTCAGGAATCGTTCTTCAGCTCAGCGCTGCAAGCCGGCCGGCACGTGACTATGTATCTGCTGAGTGGCGCTCGGGTGACGGGGAAGGTACGCTGCTATGACAAGTATTGCGTTGTTCTTGAGGACAGTGACCAGCAACAGCTGATCTTCAAGCATTCCATTTCGGCGGCATTCCTCTGCCGCAAAGCACAATGCCGGGAGTGTTCTCCTGCTGCCGCTTCCGAAACATTGGTGGCTGAAGCCGGGGACTAAGTCCCGTTCACAGGCGCTCCGGTCTCGGTAACGTAATCTAATAATAGGCGGAGGTCCGGCCGGTTATGCACAATCTTTTCCCGGCGTTCTTTTTTGGACATGGCAACCCCATGAATGCCGTGCAGAATAATGCCTATACTGACGCGTGGAACAGGATCGGTCTTTCCTCACCAAGACCCAAGGCAATCCTCTCCATTTCAGCGCATTGGTTTGTGCCACAAACGGGGGTCACCATTACCACGGCTCCGCGAACTATCCACGATTTCGGCGGGTTCCCCAGAGAGCTTTATGCTGTAAAGTATCCAGCGCCGGGTGATCCCGAATTGGCGCGGCGCGTCCAGAAACTGCTTTCGCCTTTGCCGGTGAATCTGGATGAAAGTTGGGGGCTCGACCACGGCACGTGGTCAGTTCTTTGTCATGTGTATCCCCATGCTGATATTCCAATCGTGCAATTGAGCATTGATGAACGGCAGCCTCCCGCATTCCACTACGAAATTGGCCGCCGGTTGGCCCCCTTGCGAGACGAAGGCGTGCTCATCATGGGAAGCGGCAACCTGGTTCACAACCTGCACGCCTATGCCTGGGGACGTCATCCTGTGGAACCATTTGATTGGGCGGTGCGCTTTGAACATCAGGTCAGGGACATGCTGCTGTCTGAAGAACATAAGCCGCTGATCGACTATGAAAAACTCGGTCGTGACGCAATGCTTGCGATTCCCACGCCTGACCACTACCTGCCTTTGCTATACACGCTGGCTACACGGCAGCCAGGAGAGCAGGTGAGCTTTCCCGTAGAAGGTGTGGACGGAGGATCAATCTCAATGCTCGCTGTGCAGGTGGGCTGATTTGGAGGCTGCTGAAGTCAAGCGGCTTACTTCTTGATTTCACGGACATTATCCCGTCCGCCGACCGCTGCAGCAGCGTGACTCATCCCCATTTCGCCGTTCATCCAGCGATCCACAAGCTTTTGCAGGCATGCCTGGCCACAGAGATGGCGGGCATTGGCGTCATGGGCGAGCATGTTCTCCCAGGGATAGACCTTGAGCATGTGGCGTTCCGGGGCTTCAGCGTGAGGAACAAAGGGCTCTGACCAGGCGAGCCACCAGTGGTCGACCGTGCCTTTCTGCTTGCCGCAAATATCGCAATTGAAGGTTTCAGTCCAGGTCATGTCGCCTCGCATGGCTGCCCGGGAAAGGTAGCGCACTCCAGTTCTGAATGCAACTTTAACGGACAATCTCCAAAAAAATGGAGAGACTCTGGACGCAAAATGTCATTGATGAGACTTTTCAAACCACTCTGAACAAGTTCGCCGAATGACGCCGTAATTATTGACTCCTTTTCCACAGAAATTCTGGTTTTTCCATCTTTTAACCAGCTATTCACCTATGCAGAATGATGGCTGTTTAGCATGCTTTTTTCGGGGGAGAGCTGCGATTTCGCGGTTTGCAATTTGTGGCATCGGGTCTATGATTGGCACCCGAATTTTCCCCCGGTTTCCCCGCATTTTGTTAAAGCAAAAAAAAACAGTTGTCACGCACCTTCACTAGGAGAGAGAGGGAACGATGTCAAGCATTGTGAGGTCTGCTCGACTGCTCATGCTGGCGCTGCTGCTGGCCATCAGCGGTACGCTGCTTTTAGCACAGTCCACCACCGATGGAGCTATTGGCGGAACTGTGTATGACGTTCACGGGGCCGTGGTGGCAAATGCCACGGTTACTGTACATAACAACGGCACCAACGCCGAAAAGACGATCACAACAGATGGTTCAGGTTATTACCGCGTCACCAACCTGCCATCCGGCACTTACACGGTAACCGTCAATCAGCAAGGCTTCGCGCCTTACAAGATCAACCAGGTGATTGTCCAGGTTGGCAGCGTGACGGACATTTCCCCGCGTCTTGAGGTCGGCGCTACTTCAGAAGTTGTAAACGTTACGGCGGAAGCGCCCCAAATCAACACCACATCAGCCGATTTCGCTCCCACCTTGAATTCAACTGCCATCAGCAATCTGCCCATCAACGGCGGCCGCTGGTCCAGCTTTGCCATGCTCACGCCGGGAGTAGTGAGCGACTCGAACGGCTTCGGTCTGCTCAGTTTTCGCGGCATCAGCACCCTGCTGAACAACAACACCGTGGATGGCGCAGACAATAACCAGGCATTCTTCTCAGAAGAGCGCGGACGCACACGCGCCGGATATTCCACGCCCAAAGCGGCGATTGAAGAGTTCCAGGTGAACACCTCGAACTACTCTTCGGAGTATGGGCGCTCCGCAGGCGGAGTAATCAACACCGTCACCAAGAGCGGAACCAATGCGATCCACGGCGAAGGATATTTTTACGATCGTGACAATGACTGGGGCGCAGCGAACGCTTTTACGAC
>DATEJX010000330.1:0-4825 GCA_035277785.1 Candidatus Angelobacter sp.
CGATACCTGAGTTCAATCAGTTCCGGCTGCTGGACACATATTTAACGCTGAACCTGAAAGGGTGGGCCACATCCTTTGGCAAGCAGAGCCTGTGGCTGGGACCGAACCGCGATCCACTTTTACAGAGCGACAACGCTGTCCCGATGTACATGCTTCGGGTTGATACAACCATGCCGAGACAGCTGCCCAGCATTTTCAAGTATCTCGGACCGTACCGAATCGAATTCTGGGTAGGGAAGATGACCGGACACCACTTTGTGCAAACGCAGAGCGCTGAGGGCACAGTGGTGAGCATTGGACGGTCGCTCGATCATCAGCCGATGGTGAACGGAACAAAGATCAACTTCAAGCCAACGCCGAATTTCGAGTTCGGGGTCGGACGCACGGGAGTGTTCGGCGGACCTGATTTTCCCATCACCGGGGGCTCGATCCGCCATGTGCTGTTTTCCACCACGAATGCGCAGGGTCGCGGCCTGGATCCTGGAGATCGCCGTTCCAGCTTTGATTTCAATTACCGCCTTCCCGGGATGAGGAACTGGCTGACACTGTATGAAGATTCAATGGTTGAGGATGAGATCTCGCCTATCGGGTATCCTCGTCGTTCCGCACATGCGCCGGGCTTGTATCTTAGCCATGTTCCGGGCCTGCCGCACATGGACATGCGAGTGGAAGCGGCATACACCGACTTGCCCGGGCTGATCCAGCCCCCTCAGGGTGGCGGCTTCTTTTACTGGAATGTGCGCTACCTTGATGGCTACACCAATAAAGGGAACATCATTGGCGACGCAACCGTGGGGCGGCAGGGAATTGCATTGCGTGCGGATACCACATATTGGGTGGCTTCAGACAAGACGGTGCAGTTTGGATATCGCAGCAATATTGCCTCAGAGGATTTTCTACAAGGCGGGAACTTGCGCGATTTCTTTTTGCACTCAGAATGGAGCTTCAGCCATCATTTTTCGCTCACGAGTTTCCTGCAATACGAATATTGGAATTTTCCCCTGCTCAGCGCCGGGAAAAAGCAGAATGATTTCACAGCCTCATTTCAGCTAACATACTGGCCTCACTGGAGGCTCAAAGGTGGAAGGTAGAGGAGCATCCACGGTCCCGATTTACCCGCCTTCTCTGCCGGAGATGGAACAGCGGCCAGCGGAGGAGCAGGGCAAGATCGCAAAGCTCTGGCTGTTGTGGAATGAGCGCCAGCTGTTCTGGCGCGTAGCGTGGAAAACCCTGGTGCTGGCGGTAGTCGTCTCATTCCTGCTTCCCAAACATTACGAAGCCACGGTCAAGGTGGTTCCGGGCGAGAACAGCAGTTCGGGCATGATGGGGCTTCCCGGCAAGCTGGCCAACATGGAAAATTCAGGCGTCGGCAACGGCATCGGCCTGGCTTTGGATGCGACCGGCCTGCTCGGCGGAAAAACTCCCACAGCGTTTTACGTGGAGATTCTCAAGAGCCGCAGTCTTGAAGACAGCATCATTGATGGCTTCAACTTGCGGGTTCGCTACTGGAAGACGGGACGCTGGTGGCCGCGAAACTATTACACCACTCGAAAAAAGCTCTCGAGCTTCACAGATATTGACGAAGACAAGAAAAGCAACGTCATCACTCTCACGGTGACGGACTACGATCCGGACACAGCGGCACAGATAGCCAATGCTTACGTTACAGAGTTGAACCGCGCTGCTGCCGGTCTGAACACCGGGGAGGCCCATCGCGAGCGGGTGTTCCTTGAAGGCCGGTTGAGGGAAGCCAAACAGGACCTGGACCAGACGGCGCTGGCGCTCAGCCAGTACTCGAGCAAGAACACCATCATGGACCCTCAGGACCAGGGCAGGGCGATGATGGACGCGGCAGCGCGTGTGCAGGGCGAAATCATTGCCGCCGAGGCGGAACTCAAAGGCTTGCAGCAGATTTATTCAGATGACAACGTCCGCGTGAGGACATTGAAAGCGCGCATTGAAACTCTGCAGGGCAAGCTGCATGGCATGACGGGAAAGCAGTCGGAGCCGGCACAGCCGGATTATCCTTCGATGACTTCATTGCCGATCCTTGGCTACCGCTATTCTGACCTGTATCGGCAAACAAAGATTCAGGAAGCCATCTATGAGTTTCTCACTCAGCAATATGAGACAGCGAAGATCGACGAAGCCAAGGAACTTCCCAGCGTCCGCGTGATGGACCCTGCTGTTCCTCCGGAAAGAAAATCCAGCCCGCACAGAATTCTGATCTGGTTCTGCAGCTTGTTCGGCGCCTTGGTGCTGACCGCTTGCTGGGTGCTGGGGAAGAATTCCTGGGAGAGAATCCCTCACGATGATTCACGCCGGCTGCTGGCGGATGATGTGAAAGCGGAGATCCGGCGCGGGATAGCAAGGATAAGAGGCAGGAGATCTTAACTACAGGGCAGGCAGCATCAGCCGAAGGAAGGAAACGATGCTTGTTGGAAGCAGCAACTCGGTCCGTCATCTCAGCAGTAGCCAGCCTGTCACAGTGGCGCAATACTTTCATCACCTCGCGCGCCTGATGGCTGAGTCCCCTTACACCGAAATCGACGAAATTATTACCGTACTCCAACGGGCCTTTGAGGAAGAGCGCACCGTATTTGTGTTTGGGAATGGAGGGAGCGCTTCTTCGGCCTCGCACATGGTCTCCGACATGAATAAAGGACTGGGCGATACCACGCGGGAGAAACGCATGAAAGTGATGTCATTGACGGACAATGTCCCGCTGCTCACCGCTTGCGCCAACGATCATGGATACGAGACCGTGTTTTCTGAACAGCTCAAAAACTTTATTCAGCCCGGCGATGTTGCATTTGCCATCAGTTGCAGCGGAGACTCCGCCAACGTGCTTCTCGCTCTCACTACCGCGCGACAGGCAGGAGCATTCACCGTAGGGCTCTCGGGCTTTGCCGGGGGAGCCATGAAGGACTTGTGCGACTTCTGCGCTATTGTCCCGTCAGAAAACATGCAGATGATTGAGGACGTGCATCATGCCATGCTGCACGCCATGTTCACTGTGTTGCGGGAGAGAATTGGCGCGCGCTATGCCCCAGCCATGGCCATGAGCGCAGCCAACGGAGCTAAGTAAAGCAGCAGCATGAAAATCGCTCTGGATCTGCGCAGAATCAAGAATCCCGGGATAGGAAGGTACATGCGGTGCCTGACCGAAGCCCTGCTTGGTGTCGCTCCCGAGCATGAATACCTGCTGATTCTTCCACCAGATTACGCTGACAACATTCGGGCGCCTGGGCACAGCATTAGAGTGGAAAAGATTATCTCGGCAGCGGGCTACTATTCGATTCGCGAGCAGATTGAGCTTCCACGCATGGTGCGCCAGCACAGGGTGGACCTGCTGCATTCGCCTCATTTCAACATACCGTTGATGTGCCCGTGTCCGGTGGTGGCGACGATCCACGATGTAATCTATCTCGCTTGCGCTGAAGATCTGCCCTCCGTTGCGGGACGCTTGTATTACAAAGGCATGATGGCAGCAGCGGTGCGTCGCGCGGACAGGATTGTCGCCGTTTCAAGCTATTCGCGTGATGAAATCCGCAGATACCTCAACACCGAGCGTGAGATCGAGGTGATCCACTCTGGCGTTGACCGTTGTTTCCAGCCAGTTACTGATCAAGCGCGAATTCAAAAAGTGAAAGCGAAGTACGGAATCGCCGGTGAGTATTTGCTTTACACCGGAATATTCAAGCCGAGAAAAAATCATCGCGGCCTGCTTGAGGCGTTCAAGAGATTTCTGGGCCGCGGAGGCAGAGCCGCGCTTGTAATCGCAGGACCTGTGAAGGAAGGTGAGGAAGAGTTGCGAAAACTGGCAGATGAACTCAGAATTTCGCATCAGGTGACCTTCACCGGCTTTGTTGATGATGCAGATCTGCCTGCGTTGTACTCGGGAGCCAGCGTATATGCCTGTCCGTCGCTGTATGAAGGATTTGGACTTACAGTGCTGGAGGCAATGGCTTGCGGCACAGCGGTAGTTTGCTCACCCGCCACCTCGTTGCCGGAGGTTGCCGGCGCAGCCGCTCTTTATGCTGACGGGCGCAATGCTGTCGAATTTGGTGATGCTCTTTACCACGTATTTACGGATCTCAATCTAAGAGCAGGGCTTGTTGAGAAGGGATATGTGAACGTTGGGCGTTTTGACTGGCACGAAACGGCACAACAGACGCTGGCCATCTACCAGCGAGCGCTGGGTGCGCCTGCGGGAAAAGTGGTCTGCGCCTGAAGTAGCACAGAAAAGCAAAATCGTCCGGTGACTAGCGCGGAAATCGGGAAGGTATGGGCAGCTTGAGAATTGCGTTTGATCCGTGGGTGCTGGCGCCGCGTTTCCGCCATCAGGGCACGAACGTTTATGCCCTTAATTTGATCTCGCAGTTCAGGAAAGCCGCCGCCCAGATTCCGGAGCTTGAGTTCCGTTTGTTTGGACCTGCGCAAGGGTTCGATGCTGAGTTATCGGAGCCATCGGTAAACTTCTCGTTTATCAGCGACAGACTCTTCCGGCATGAGCGCCTCTGGCGTTTGGGAGGGGCGAGCCTGGCAGCAAGGCGGATTGATGCTGACGTGATGTTCTCACCCAGTTGCAACATTTTCCCTTTGCACGAGCCGCCGGTGGTCTGCACCATCCATGACGCGACGCCGTTTGTTATGCCATCACAGTCGCGGAGCATGGTGGTGACCCAGAAGTTCTTTTTGCGCTCGTCCGCGCAACGTTCGCGCGCCATCATTACCGTTTCTGAACGATCGAAAGAAGACCTGGTGGAGACGTGCAACGTCCCGCCGGAGAAAATCAGCGTTGTATACAACGGTTACGATAAAG
>DATEJX010000331.1:0-5401 GCA_035277785.1 Candidatus Angelobacter sp.
CGACGATTCACTTCTGGTGGCGGGAGCCCCGCCTGGGATACGAAATACCAGGAGCGCCAGAACGATAGCGCCAATGGCCGAGCCTGCGATTCCTGTTTGTTTCAAGGCAAGCCTCAACACACGTCACCGCAGACCGATAGCGGCGTGAAAATGACAGCAAGGTTCCAATGAAGTAGTGAGAGCAATTTTGTATTCGTTACAGCCAGAGCGAGCCCCCGGGTTGATATGCTGGATGCTGTAACTGACGCGCTAAGTCAAATCCTCAACCTTCAGGGTGGAATCCGATTTCCAGGCAGCCTGGAACTGCTTCTCCACGAACTGAGCGTCATAATCGCGTTTTTGTGCCTTGAGGGCAGCACTCAATCCGAACAGCGAACGCGGATTGCGTGGGTTTCGCTCCAGGTCCTCGCGAAAGACTTTCTCAGCATCACTGGCTTTTCCGTCCAGCAAGAGCACGGCGCCGAGTGATTCGCGGACGGGATAGAACCAGTCTGGAGGCTCGTCATACTTGAGTGTGTCCTGGACCGCCACAGCATCACGCAAAAGTCCAATAGCGGCTTGATTATCATGCTTAGCAAATGCAATCTTCGCGCCCAGCACGTTGGCTGCGATGGTTAGAACGTCTTTGGCCCGGTTCCCCACCGGCGGGGCAAAGATGGCATCCGGTGGAGTTTGCTCCGCAGCCTGATGGACAAACTGATGTTCGCTCTGCGCTTCAGAAAGTTTGCCGGTTCCCGCCAGAGCCATGCCACGGGCGAAATGCCAAAAAACACCCGCCACTTTCATGGATGGATTGGGCTCAGGCGTGCCGAGGACCTGCTGCCATTGATGGAAACGCACGTCCACCGCCATGGGAATGGTGACAAAGCCCTCCAGCGGCGGCATGTCCTTTACCAGCGGAGTTACATGGCCGGAGAGCATGTCAGCAGCTTTCTTTGACTCGGCATAGTTGCCGCTCATGCTGGCGCACATGGCAATGAAATGAAGGTTGTGGCTGTAATACATCATCGGGTACATACCCGGAATGCCGCCTGACTGCATGTAAGCGCGGTCAGCAGCGGCAGCCGCCAGATTGGTCTTTACTCCTGATTCAAAATCGCCCGTGCGAATGTAAACGTGCGCGGGCATATGGACGAGGTGTCCGGCATTGGGAGCAAGAGCGGCAAGGCGATTGCCGGCCGCAAGCGCCCGCTCCGGATTCGGCGATGCCTCAACGGCGTGAATATAGTAGTGGATGGCGCCCACGTGCTCAGGATCGCGCCGCAAAACGGATTCAAGCGTAGCCACTATCTCTTCCGTGCCTAACTCCGGCGAACCATCAACGTGCCACAATCCCCAGGGATGAAGGTTCATCCCGGCTTCGGCAAACAAAGTTGCCGCGTCAAGATCGTCTGGAAATTGTTTGACCATCTCCCGCATGGCATCGTGATACGCTTCAGCGGCCGCGCGCCGGTCGGCGTTGGGATCGGCGGGAAAGCGCTTTGCCATGGCGCTGATGTATGCCTTTTCACTGGGCGAAGCGGCAGCAGAAAGATCCTGAGCTTTCTGAATGGCTTCATGTGCGCGTTTGAAGCGGCCAGGATCTGCAGGGTCGTTGTAATTGGGACCAACGGATTCGGCGATGCCCCACCACGCCATGGCCATCCTGGGGTCAATCTGCGCCGCGCGCTCGAAAGAATGGGTGGCTTCATCATGATTGAAGGCATAGATGAAGCGGAGTCCCTGGTCAAAAAACTTTTGTGCTTCGGCGTTGCTGGTTGTCACCGGGTGATGGGCATTGCCGATCCCGTTTACCAGAGTGGCCGGTTTCATAGCTTGCGGTTGTGAGTGCTGGGCGTGTTCCTGGGCAGAGGCAACAGCGCAGATAGCCAGAAAAAGAGCGAAGCAAAAGAACTTCATGGCAGGCTCTCCGAATTGCAAAAAAGTTCCTGGGTTCGGCCGTCGGTTGGATGATTGCATTCTATAACGGGCGTGCTTCAGTAACGACTGTCTTGGCTGCTAAATATTTACTTAGTTGATGTCAGATGCGGCCAGTCACTGAACGGAAAATGGCGTAAGCTACACTGCTTGACAGGAGCAGCCGAATGAACCGTTGGCAGTCAGTGGTCCTCGTAATTGTTGTCCTCGCAGCGATGGGCGGAGCGCAGCAGGTGGGTTCCGTGCAGCCGTTTGACGTAGTGATCCTGAACGGCAAGATTATCGATGGCTCGGGCAATCCCTGGTATTCGGGAGATATTGGCATTCGCGGCGATCGTATTGCCGCGATAGGCAAGCTTCAAGGCGCGCAGGCGAAAACAATCATTGATGCGCACGGATCAGTTGTGGCTCCAGGGTTCATTGACATGCTGGGACAATCCGAGTTTCCGCTGCTGATTGACAATCGCGCCATTAACAAGCTCTCCCAGGGGATTACCACTGAGATCACGGGAGAAGGCGGATCGGCGGCTCCTCAGAACGCAGTCACAATCAAGGCAGCCATGCCCGGGCTGGAGCCGTATCACCTAACCATTGATTGGACTGATCTTGCGGGATATTTCCGGCGTCTGGAGAAGCAGGGCACGCCGCTGAATCTGGGAACGTACGTGGGAGCGGCGCAGGTACGTGAGGCAGTGATCGGGGACGATAATCGCGCACCGACGCCACAAGAGCTGGAGCAGATGAAAGGCCTGGTGCGCCAGGCGATGGAGCAAGGTGCCTTAGGCATTTCCACAGCGCTGATCTATCCGCCCGGACACTATGCAAAGACGGACGAGCTGATTGAGCTGGCCAAAGTGGCTTCGCAATACGGCGGCATCTACGCTTCTCACATGCGCAGCGAAGGCAAAAGCGAAATGGCAGCCGTTGACGAGGCGCTCGAAATCGGCCGTGAGGCGCACATCCCGGTGGAGATTTTTCATCTCAAAGTGGCGGGGAAGAACCGTTGGGGATCTATGCCGCAGGTGGTTGCCAAACTGCAAGCGGCACGCGATTCCGGCATTGACGTTACCGCGGACATGTATCCCTATCTTGCGGGCGCTACGGCGCTGGCTTCTGCGCTGCCTCCGTGGGTGGCCGATGGCGGGATGGACAAGCTGCTTGAGCGGCTGCGTGATCCGGCAATTCGCACGCGAATTAAGAAGGAGATGGCGGAAGATCATCCTGACTGGGAGAACCTCTATCTCGCCAGTGGTGGGCCGTCGGGCGTGATGGTGGCTTCCGTGGTGGAGCAGAGTCTGAAGCCGCTTACGGGCAAGACCGTGGCGCAGATTTCGCAGCAGCAGAACAAAGATCCGCTGGATGCGCTGTTTGATCTGGTGCTGGCAGACAAAGGGCGTTCAGGCGCGCTCTACTTCATCGCCAGCGAAGACGACCTGCAATACGGGCTGAAGCAGCCGTGGACCAGCATTGGGCTAGACTTCAACGAGATGCCGCTGGATGGCCCGCTGTTTGAACCGCACAGCCATCCTCGCGGCTTCGGCAGCATGCCACGTTTTCTGGGACACTATGTACGCGATCTGCATCTGGTGCCGCTGGAGCAGGGAATTCGCAAGATTACCTCGCTGCCTGCACAGCGCGAGCACTTGCGCGATCGTGGACTGCTCAAGGAAGGCTTCTTCGCGGATATCACCATCTTTGATCCTGCAACCATCATTGACAAAGCCACGTACACCGATCCGGCGCAGCTTTCAGTGGGCGTGAAGTATGTGCTTGTGAATGGACAGTTGGAATTTGCCGATGGGAAGATGACCGGCGTGAATGCGGGAAAAGCGTTGAGGGGAGTGGGAGCGAAGTAGCTTCATAAAGGAGGTCACTAGCGCTCAGGCTCGCGCAGAATATAGCGCCTCACCTCTTCAAGGAAGTATCCGCTTGCGTTTTTGGGATAACCGTAATTCCAGAAGTCGTAATCCGTATTTCTCTTTTTATGCCAGTGCTTGATATGCGTGGCCGTTAACATGGCTGCAAATCTGGCATCTGTCTCCCTGACCCGATCATCACAGCCGATTTCGTGGATCAGTTCTCGAGTGTCCAGGTCGTTCCAATACTCGTCGATCAGGCAATTGGGACAATATCCCTTTTCAACTTCAGCAACAAAGTAGTTCCATTTCCGTAGAAGACGCTCGCTGCCACCCTGACAAACGAATTCTGAACAGCCTCTATTTCTCAAATAGTGTTTGATCTCATCTTCGGTCATTCTTTAAGCCGCTAATTCGCACAGCCGAGGGCGGCTGTGCCACACGATCCTATTCCTTGCATTGCTGTGTCGATAATTAGCCACCGGTTAGTCGCCCACTTCGGCATGTGCCAGCGGCCTTGCCACCGGTTCCATCTGCACTGCGACACCGGTCAGCACCGCGTTTCCGGATAGCGGGTCGCGGCTGTTTTCATCGAGCAGCGCATTGAGATTTGCGCCTGGCTGTGCAGCCGCAATTGACATTAGTGTTCCGGGCTGATCGTGTCCCCATCCATGGGGCAGGCTGATGACGCCGGGCATCATCTCGTCAGTGATTTCCACTTCCGCTTCCACACTACGCCCGTTCTGTACGATTCGTGCCGTTGCGCCGTCCTGAAGACCGAGGCGCGTAGCGTCAGCGGGGTTGACCAGCGCGGTGCAACGGCCGGACCTTGCCTGTTGTGACTTCGCGAGCACCGGGAGGTTGTGCATCCAGCTATTGTTGGAGTGCAATTGCCGCCGCCCAATCACCACCAGCTCGGGGACAGGCCGGCTGAGATCAGCGGATGCCCGCTCAAGATCAGCAATCAGCATTGCCGGAGCAAGTTCGATCTTCCCTGAAGGCGTGCGCAACACCTCAGGGACACGCGGTTCCAGCGGGCCAAGATCAATGCCGCCGGGAGCAGCCATAACTTTATCCAGATTGAGACCGCTGGGCTTCAGCCCGAACTGGTCGCCATAAGGTCCTGCACGAAGTCCAAGATCGAGCAGTCGCTCCGGCCCGCGCCGGGGCGCAACGCGCTTGAGCACCATGCCCGTCATGATGCCGGCGAAGCGTTTTACGTCTTCATGGGTTAGTTCGTCGTCGAGCTGGTCCAGATCGGCTTGCGCGCCCTTTCCTTGAATGATGGCAATGAGTCGCATCAGAATCTCCCACTCGGCAGGATGGCCCGCTGGACGCGCGAAAATCGGCGGGCTGAAACGGGCATGGTTGCGATACGAGAGCTGGGCAAAAGCCACATCGTAATGGAGGTCTTCCAGCGGCGAGAGTCCTGGCAGAATCACATCAGCATGGCGCGTAGTTTCGTTGAGATAAATGTCCACGCTGACCATGAACTCAAGTTGTCCCAGCGCGCCAGACAAGCGCGGACCATTAGGTGCCGACAACACAGGATTTCCGGCAATGCTGATCAGCGCCTTGATCTGTCCCTGGCCGGGCGTTTCGATTTCTTCCGCCATGCAGGTCATGGG
>DATEJX010000332.1:0-4109 GCA_035277785.1 Candidatus Angelobacter sp.
CCGCATCATCTCTGATGAATCCATGGGCGATCGCCACAAGATCACTTTTTCCACATCGCCGCGAATGTCCACGTACCTGGTTGCGCTCGCCATTGGCGACTGGCAATGTCTGGAACGGACGGTTGAAGGCATTCCAGTGCGGGTCTGCGCTGTCCCGGAAAAGAAAGATCAGGGCAACTTTGCTCTGGACGTGGCGACGCACTCTCTAGACTTTTACAACCAGTGGTACGGGATCAAATATCCTTTCGGCAAACTGGACCTGGTGGCCATCCCTGATTATGAGTGGGGCGGGATGGAGAACACGGCCTCCATCTTTTTCCGCGAGACGGCGCTGCTCCTGAATACTGAGGGGCCGCAAAAGCCTCCGATTTATCAATTTTCGGGGCGCGCCGGCACCATTGCCCACGAGATAGCGCACCAGTGGTTCGGTGATCTGGTAACTGCGGCATGGTGGGACGATATCTGGCTCAATGAAGGCTTCGCCACCTGGATGGAGAGCAAGCCTGTGGAAGCCTGGCATCCGGAGTGGAAGCTGGAGGACTCGGACGCCGCCACAACACAGCAGATCATCGCCACAGATTCATTGCCTGCCGCAAGGGCGATTCACGGCGATCCCAAGACATCCGGCGAAATCAAGGAGATGTTTGATGGCATCACCTACCAGAAAGGCGCGGCTGTGCTGCGCATGCTGGAGGCATACGTGGGCCCGGAGGTGTTCCGCAAAGGCGTGAACGAGTATCTCAAGGAGCACGCCAACGGCAACGCAACTTCGCAGGAATTCTGGCAGGCAATGGCCAAGGTCTCCGGCAAGCCGGTGGACCAGATCATGCCCGGCTTTATTCTTCAGCCCGGAGTGCCGGTAGTGAGCGTGAGCGGCAAGTGCACAGATAACTCAACTTCGTTACAACTGGCACAGCAACGTTTTTACCTGGAATCGAAAGGCTCTGGCGGCACTGCCGCTGAGCGCTGGGAAATTCCAATGTGCCTCAAGACAGATAAAGGTTCCGACGCAGAATGCTTTCTACTGACGAAAGAGACCGAGCAGAAGGAGATCAAGAGCTGCCCTGCGTGGTATTTCGCCAACCACGATGCGAAGGGCTACTACCGCGTTTTATATGAAGACCCGCAGAATCTGAATACCCTGATTCATTTCGCAGAGAACGCGCTCAGTACGCCGGAGCGAATTGCGCTCCTTGAGGATACCTGGGCTATGACTCGAGCCGGCCGGTATCCCATTGGCGTCTCCATGCACCTGTTCGAAGCGCTGCATTCAGATCACGAGTCAATCATCCTGGGTTCCATTTACAGTCACCTTCGCTATGCGGAGAGGCTGCTTACACCGGCGGAAAAGCAGAAATTTCGCAACTTCATCCGTGCCCAGTACTCACCTCTGGAGCGGGAGTTGGGATGGGAGCCACGACCAACTGATACAGACGAACAAAAGCTGTTGCGGACCTGGCTGCTCTCGATTCTGGGTGAAGCAGGCGACTCCGATGCAGTGGCGGCAGCGCAAAAAATAGCAGAACAATACCTGCGGCAGCCCAGTTCCACCGATCCCACGCTTACGCCGACAGCACTGTCTATCGCGGCGGAACACGGCGCATCGCAGTTATATGACGCAATGACGGAAGCGATGAATAAGGCGAAGTCATCCAATGAATACTACAGTTTCCTATATACGCTGCCCTCGTTTGAAGATCCAGCGCTTGTCCGGAGAACGCTTCAGCTTGTGGATACGGGTAAAGTGAGGCAACAGGATTATCCGGGCTTCTTCAATGTTTTGCTGGTCAATGACGCCACTCGCGCCGCGACATGGGAGTATCTCAAAAAGCATTGGGACACTCTGGCAGAGAATACCGTCAGTTTTGGCGGACGCGGATCTGTTTCCGGACTTGGCAATTTCTGTACGGAGAAAGACAAAGAAGACGTAAAGCAGTTCTTCTCCACACACCGCGCTCCCGGGGCCGAGCGCGCCCTGCAGCAAAGCCTGGATGCAATGGACAACTGCATGGAATTCAAGAAGCTGCAGCAGGCCAACATGGAGAAATGGCTGGCGACGCAACCCTGATTCGGTTGCTGGAACGCGCTCCGGCGGCGGTGGTGCGGTGTAAAATTGTGACGTTGCGTTCCGCGTTCGGGAGGCCCAATGTCCACCAGCACCACCGCAGTCGATCTGAAATCCTGCCCGCTGTTCATCAATGGAAGGCCTGTTATTTCCAGTGGTCCCAAAGACGTTCAGTACAACCCCGCTACTGGCGAACAGGTAGCTGAGATACCGCGCAGCACGCCGGAGGAGATTTCGGCCGCAGTGCAGGCCGCGCAAGACGCATTTCCCACCTGGAGCAGGACTCCGGTCATCCAGCGCTGCAAGATCCTGTTCAAGTACCGGCAGCTCCTAGAAGAGCACGCGCAGGAGTTTGTGGACCTGATCATTGAAGAAAACGGCAAGACCATTGAAGAAGCGCGTGGCTCGTTTGATCGCGGTGTTGAGTGCGTGGAGTTTGCCTGCGGAGCGCCCACATTGATGATGGGCGAGACAGTGGACCGTGTTGGCCGCGATGTAGACGGCTGGTCCACGCGGAATCCAATCGGTGTGTGCGTCGGCATTACGCCCTTCAACTTCCCTTTTATGGTGCCCATGTGGATGTTCCCCATGGCCATTGCCTGCGGAAACACCTTCATCCTCAAGCCCTCTGACAAAGTTCCGCGTACAGCAGTCCGCATGGTGGAGCTGGCGTATGAAGCTGGTATGCCGGCGGGTGTGCTCAACCTGGTTCACGGCGCTAAAGACGCAGTGGATTGCCTGCTGACCGATCCCAGAGTCAAGGCCGTGTCGTTTGTGGGCTCAAGCGCGATTGCCAAGTACATCTACCAGACCGCTGCGAGCAATGGAAAACGCGTGCAAGCGCTGGGCGGAGCAAAAAACCATACTGTGGTGCTGCCGGATGCGGAGATGAAATCCACGGTGAGCGCCATCATGGGTTCTGGTTTTGGCTGCGCCGGCGAACGCTGCCTTGCCACCAGCGTGGTGGTCGCCGTGGGCGAGGTGGCTGATCCGCTGGTCAAAGAACTGGTTCGCGCTGCGGACAATCTCAACGTCGGCGCCGGCTGCGAGACCAAGACGCAGATGGGGCCGATCATTACCGAGGAATCGCGCAAGCGGATACTCAGCTATATCGACCTGGCGGAAAAAGAAGGCGCTGTGCTGGCCCGCGATGGGCGCAAAGATTCCGTCTCGAAGGCAAAAGGCTTTTTTGTCGGTCCGACCATTCTTGACAAAGTGAGTCCCGGCTCGCGCGTGGCCAAGGATGAAATTTTTGGGCCGGTGCTATCTATTGTCCGGGTAAAAGACACCAAGGAAGCCCTTGAGGTCATCGGCAATTCAGAGTACGGCAATGCCGCTTCAGTCTTCACCCGATCGGGACACGCTGCCCGCGAGTTCACCCAGAACGTGACAGCCGGAATGGTGGGAATTAACGTGGGAGTGCCCGCGCCGGTGGCGTTCTTCTCGTTCTCGGGCTGGAAGGGGTCTTTCTTCGGCGATCTGCACGCGTTGGGCAAAGACGCAGTGCACTTTTACACCGAACAGCGCGTGGTGACCTGTCGCTGGCCAGAATAGGCGCAGCCGCTCTATTCAGGATCTGACAATAGCCTGCCCATGGTGGGACGGTGTTTCTCCGCTTTGACCCGCTTTTTGCTCTCTTTGCGCTTCACCGGAGGAGGCGCGCCAAGAGCGGCGCGCGACATGGCTTTCACGGCGCTGGTGGCGCGAAATGGCTTGAGTTTCTTTTTCTTTGGCACAGTCAAGAGTTTAACCGCAAAGGGCGCAAAGGGCGCGATGCGGTCAGAAATATCACTTGTCCCTCAATTGAGATTGGCTCTAAGCTTGAGCGAACGCACCAGCGGTACAAACGCCCAAACTTGTTCTTCCTTTGCTCCTGTTGCGTCCTTTGCGGTTATTATTGAGGCAATGGACGAGCGCGATTTTTTTGACGAGAAAGAAGCCAAGAAACCGGCAACCCTCAACTGTCCCCATTGCCATCAGGCCAATGAGTACGAACTTTCCTGGCTGGTGCGCACCAAGAAGCGTCAACTGCCAGGACGGGCCG
>DATEJX010000333.1:0-2912 GCA_035277785.1 Candidatus Angelobacter sp.
AAAACTGGGACGGCCCTGCATATCCTGCGGAGGGAAATACGTTCCGGCGTAAAACGGCTTGCCTTCAGGAGTGAGAAATCCGGTAAGGGGCCAGCCTCCCTGACCGCTGATGGCCTGGACCGCCGTCTGATAGCGGCTATCCACGTCGGGGCGCTCGTCGCGATCTACTTTGATGGCGATGAAATTTTCATTGATGATCTGCGCGATCTCCGGATTCTCGTAGGACTCACGGTCCATCACATGACACCAGTGGCACCACACAGCACCAATGTCGAGCAGCACCGGCTTGTTCTGCTGTTTGGCCTTTTCAAAGGGTTCCGGCCCCCACTCATGCCAGTGAATGGGCTGGTGCATGGCTGAGCGGAGATAGGAAGAGGAAGCCTGGGCGAGGTCGTTAAGGGCGTCATGAGGCATAAACATAAGTTTACAGCCAGGAAACGCAGTGCGTGCTGAAGCGGAAACAGGAGACGCCAATCCTGTAGAGCAGGTGGAAAGAGGTGGGCTTCCTCCTCAACCTGTCCCAACTGCTTTTACGTCAGGTGTACGTTTGGCTCCAGATCAGGCGAGACAATGCCTTCCGGCAGGCGGCCGCCGTTGTACTCCATCAGCCGATTCTTCCACTTGAGGAAGTCCGTAATCGTTTGTGGCTCAATCCGCACCTCCACGCGGCGGAGGCTCGCAAGCAGCAGATTCATCTCCCACATAAAGCCTTCCGGGCTGCGCTGGCTCTGGCGCGCAGGTTTCTGGACCACGGAGACCTCTCGTCCTTTGCACTCCAGCAGTCCCCAGCTTTTGGGAAGCTCAGCTTTGTCGATCAAGCGTTGCGGCGCGAGGTAAAACCGCTCACAGCCCATGCCATCGGCAGGATTGCGCCGGAAAGATTTCTCGCGATCAGCAAGGAAGTCGGCGCGAGAGATTTTGCATTCCACCAGGACTGAGCGGCACTTCCCTTTCCATCCGATCACATCCGGCGTCTCTCCGCTGGCGCAGGACTGCTCAGAGAGAACGATGCCGCAACGGTAGCGGCGGCGAAGCCATTCTTCCCCCAGGCGAACGAGTTGCGCGTGAGTCATGGATCTCTTCTAACTCAACTTCAAGATTTCAGCTAGTGACTGGATGTGTGCTCAGGGAATTGTTTGTGGCGTCTCAAAAACAGTATCACCTGCGCGATGAGGTGATCACAGCACTTCGCCAAGCCTGGTCAATGCCGCTTGCAAGGCGGAAATTTTTTCCTTGATGGAACCAGCTTCCTCTGTGTTGAGGCTGGTGCTGGGAAGAAAATGCATCGCGGAATCGTATGCCTTGCGGGCATTGACGCGATTGCGGTCGACCTTGTCGCGCCCCTTTGCCCCAAGAGCAATGCGCGCAAAGGTGAGTCCTGTATCAAGTTCGGCGTTGACGAAGGAAAACCCGCTTTGATGAAAGTCGGCGCGGCGGTCGGAAGTGTCTGACATCGGCATCAGAATAGCATTTTTCTCTACATCAAGATCATGCCAATCAACGCCGCGAACTGCCACTACGGACTCCCCGCAGCAACATGGGACCGCTCAGATGATTGACTTCGAAATAAAGAGGCCCTAGAATGAACGTACACGGGAAAGGAGGGCGATCCAAAAGATGAAAAGTTCTGATTGTAGTGACAAACGTGAGGTGGCTGAGGCTTAAGGCGTGAGTCTTTAAGTCCTAGCGAAGTTGGTGTTCGCAAAGGCCTCCGCGCCTTCAGCCAATCCCAACAGACTACCGGCAACCCCGTAGCGCAAGCTGCGGGGTTGTTGTTTTTCCGGCCCCCTAAACGCGCCTGGAATGTTGCCATCTGGGAACCTGGAGTCGTGCTTACCTTGCCTGGTCCTGGTTTGCTGTCCCGTCCAGCGCTTTCACCCTGAGGCTTCTTCGCCGGATCACCAGATAAATAAGCAACTGGAAGAAGACTCCGCCAGCCACATCAATCATCACGTCATGCGGCGATGGCGTGCGCGACGCCACAAACGTCTGGTGAATTTCATCTCCTGATCCCGCAGCCAGCGACATCAGAAGAGCCAGACCGCTCCATCGCAACAACCAGGGCTTTGCATTCTGCAACGTGGCTCGCCAGGAAAAAAAAGCCACGCAACTCAAAAATCCATAGCTGAAGAAGTGCGCCAATTTGCGCACCACAAAGTTAATTCGCTGAAGTTCCTCAAGTGAGATATTGCCGTAAACCGCGTGAATCAGCTTGAACAGGAACCCACCGGTATGTTCTGCGGAGAACGCATCGGTTGAAAACCATGCCAGCACCACCAGCCACACCAGGGTGGGAAGCCACCATAGCAGGACGCGCTGCTTAGAATTTGACACGGGCGTTTGCAGGACTTGCGATGACAAAGTGCTCAGGCCTATTCCACCTGATAGTTCGGCGCTTCACGCGTGATGATGACGTCATGCACGTGGCTCTCGCGCAGTCCGGCGCCGCTGATGCGGATAAACCGCCCTTTCTGCTGCAATTCAGAAATAGCGTTAGTCCCGCAGTAACCCATCCCGGACCGCAGCCCACCAACCAGTTGATAGATCATGGCCGCTAGTGTGCCGCGATACGGCACACGGCCTTCAATTCCTTCAGGAACAAGTTTGTTCAGCCGGTTGCTGCGCCCGTCCCCATCTTCAATGATGGCCTCAGCCGCGATGTCATCGACGCTCTGCGCATAGCGTTCACTGGAACCGGAAGCCATGGCGGCCAGAGATCCCATGCCACGATATGATTTGAAAGAGCGTCCCTGATAAAGAATGGTCTCTCCCGGGCTCTCATCCGTCCCGGCGAACAGTGATCCAATCATCACCACCGATGCTCCCGCGGCTATGGCCTTGGTGATGTCTCCGGAATACTTGATTCCGCCATCGGCGATAACAGGCACTTTGGCGTCACGACAGGCACGCGC
>DATEJX010000334.1:0-2425 GCA_035277785.1 Candidatus Angelobacter sp.
CCCAACCGAAGCCGAAAGACGCAGATTCTTCCAGAGAGGAGCGCTAAGCCATGGCATGCATAGAAGCACGAGCCTTGCGTAAGACGTATGGTGCTACCGTTGCTCTCGACGGCGTCACCCTGCGCGTGGAAGACGGGCGCATCCTTGGTCTCATCGGGCCCAACGGCGCTGGCAAGACTACGGCGCTGAATGCAATGCTCGGTTTGACTCCGTACCAGGGCGAGCTGAGAGTCCTTGGGCGCGATCCCTGGGCCGAGCGCGACCAGCTCATGCGCGATGTTTGCTTCATTGCCGATGTTGCCGTGCTGCCGCGCTGGATCCGAGTTGCCGACGCGCTCGAGTATGTTGCCGGCGTGCACCCTCTGTTTGATCGCAGCAAGGCGGAAACGTTCCTGACCAAAACCACAATCCGGCTCACCAACAAGGTGAAGGAGCTTTCCAAGGGCATGGTCACGCAACTGCACCTTGCGCTTGTCATGTCCATTGATGCCCGCTTGCTAGTTCTGGACGAACCGACACTTGGGCTCGACCTTCTCTTTCGCAAGCAGTTTTATGATTCGCTGCTTACTGACTACTTTGATCGCAACCGCACCATCGTGGTGACCACTCACCAGGTGGAAGAGATCGAACACGTGCTCACGGACCTGGTATTCATGGACCGCGGTCGCATCGTCCTCAAGGCCACGATGGAAGAAATAGAGACGCGGTACGTGGAATTGATGGTGCGTCCGGAACGCCTCGCTGCGGCGCGGGCACTTAAACCAATCGACGAACGGCAGGTCCTGGGCGGCAATGTACTTCTTTTCGACCACGTTGCCCGGCAGCAGCTTGCCGCGCTTGGGGATGTACGAACACCCAGTATTGCTGATCTTTTCGTCGCCGTTGTCGGCAATCACGCCGGCCAGGCACAAGGAGTGGCGCTATGACGACTCCATCGAATGTTGTCTCAGAATCCCAGGCCGGCACGCAAACAGCCGCTTTGCCAGCAGTTTTTGCCGGAGTGCGGCCGTTTTTATGGTCAATCCGCCGCGAGCTCTGGGAGTACCGCATCATCTATCTCACACCGCTCACGGCAGCGGTTGTTTTTCTCTTTGGTTTTGTCGTCAACATCCTCAGGGTGCGGTACCAAATGCACGGGGTATGGCCTGTGGACCCGGCGAAGCGGCACGAACTTCTTGCGTTTCCGTTTGCAGTTTCAGCGGGGCTGATTATGGGGACCGCTCTGATCGTCGGGCTTTATTACTCGCTGGAAGCGCTCTACGGTGAGCGACGCGATCGCAGCATTCTCTTCTGGAAATCGCTGCCCGTTTCAGACCTCACTGCTGTGCTCTCCAAGTTCACAGTGCCGCTGGCGATTATTCCTCTGCTTTCCCTGGCCGTCACCATTGTCACGCAGTTCATCATGCTGCTGCTCGGCAGCGTCGCGCTGCTGGGAAGCGGCGTGAGCGTGAGCGAAATCTGGGCCCAGTCCTCTTTCTTCCGGCTTTCGCTGGATTTCTTCTACCACATTGTTACCGTGCACGGGTTGTGGTACGCACCCATTTATGGCTGGCTGTTTCTGGTTTCCGCGTGGTCGCCGCGTGCGCCACTGGTCTGGGCCTTGTTGCCGCCATTTGTGATCGGTGGAGTTGAGAAGCTTGCTTTCAATACCACGTATTTCCTGACCTTGCTGGAAATGCGTTTCCTGGGCATGACGGCTCCTCAGCCCATTCATCCCATGCAGCATGCCAGCGGGGGCATGCAGATGGCGGAACAACTCGTTCCTGTCCATTTCTTCACTGAGCCCGGCCTCTGGGTCGGGCTGGCCCTGACGGCCTTATTTCTAGCTGCCGCGGTACGGTTGCGCAGATATCGAGGCCCAATCTGATTCATAACCCCAAGGCTTGAGCTAACTCAAACGTTTCTGGCGGCGAGCCATAGCGTTGGCTCGCGATGGGACCCGACTTGTCTTTTGCGGAGGTAGAAAAATGTCTTATTCGCCAATCCTGATTCTTCATATTTGTGCAGGGACTCTCGGCTTCCTTTCCGGTGCAGTAGCAATTTCGTTGCGCAAAGGCTCCCGCCGCCATGCGCTGGCTGGAGATATATTTGTCGTCACCATGCTTACAATGGCTGCAAGCGGAGCATACATGGCATTGATGAAATCCCAGATGGGCAACTTTCTGGGCGGCGTGTTCACGTTTTATCTGGTTGCCACAGCCTGGTGGACGGCCAGACGCACGGAGCGAAAAACAGATTCTGCCGACTGGATTGCGCTCCTCTGTGTGTTGGCGGTCGTAATCGGCAACCTGATCTATGGCATTGAGGCCGCACGCAGCGCCACGGGAAGGGCAGGTGGATATCCCGCGCCGATTTACTTCTTCGGTGGCGGCGTGGCGCTCATTGCGGCTATCGGCGATCTTCGCTTGCTGCTGGGGCGCGGCAT
>DATEJX010000335.1:0-3574 GCA_035277785.1 Candidatus Angelobacter sp.
CCCGAGAGAGGCCGCATAATCCATGGCCTGCCGGATCGCCCGCATGCGACGGGCATGCGACATGGGAGGCATCACCTTAGCCACCAGGTCCTGGGCCGCATCGCGCAAAACGCCAGTGGGATTGCCTTGCGCATCGTGGACAATTTCTCCACCAGGCGGGTCCGGCGTTTTTGAAGTTATGTTTGCCAACTGCAGGGCGACTGAGTTCGCCAGCGATTCATGCCCGTCATAACGATTGACGAACACCGGGGTATTCGGCGTAACCGGATCAATCAGTTCGCGCGTCGGCAACTCCGGAGGCGACCACTTCTGCTCGTCCCAGTCTCCTCCAGTAACCCATTCACCTTTCGGTGTCTTCCTGGCTCGCTGCGCGATGCGCTCAGCAAACTCCTGCGGTGTGGCTGTGTCCTTCAACTGGACTTCCTGGAGATGCTCTCCACCGTCAACAAAATGGACGTGAGCATCGTTGAACCCGGGAAGAAGCAATCGACCTTGGGCGTCAACCACCTTGGTCTGCGGGCCGTGCCATACATCCATATCGGCAGCGGACCCGACTGCCACAATCCGCTCGCCCACAATGGCCAGCGCTTCCGCCTGAGGGCGCGCCTTGTCCATAGTCCATATTTTGGCGTTGGTGATGATGAGATCCGCCGCAGGCCTGGTCTGGGCTGTCAGGCTGATGCAAAAGAAAACGGCGCAAGCCACGACGGTTGCGCGAACTCTCGACAGTGTCATGGCTCGCGATCTACCTTTCGCCCCACTTCAATTTAGTGCGCAGCACGTGGAAGAATGAGCGATCTGGAAATTTGAAAAGCTTCACGCTGAACTCAGATTTGCGGCACTCCACTACGTCACCTTCTTCCAGGGGCTCACCCTGTTGGCCATCAACGCTGAGGTAGGCCTGTTCGCGCGTCACTGTGATACTAACTTGAATGGTGGCGGTATCGCGCACCACCAGCGGCCGGTTGGTAAGAGCGTGGGAGGCAACCGGGGTGATCAAGAAGCCAGGGACTTCGGGGGACAGGATGGGGCCACCCGCGGCGAGCGAATATGCTGTCGAGCCGGTAGGCGTAGCGATGATCAGCCCGTCCGCCCGATATTGTGAAACAAAGATGCCATTGACCTTCACCTCAAAATCGGTGATGCGCGCCACGGCCCGCTGGTTCATGACAACATCATTTAATGCATCGTAATCGGCTACACACTGTCCGTTGCGACATACCCGGCAGTGCAGCATGGCCCGCTGGCTCAGCTCGCATCGCCCGGAATCCACGGCTTCCAGGGCTGTTGCGATTTCATCGCTGCGGATCTCCGTAAGGAATCCAAGAGAGCCTAGATTGATCCCAAGGATGGGAATGCCCGCGCGTGCCACGTTGCGTGCGGTAGAAAGAAGGGTGCCATCACCGCCGAGCACGACGACGAAGTCCGGTCTCTTCTCTACCAGGTCTTCCCGTTCTGCCAGCTCTCCTTCCGGCCAGAACTCGCGAGCCACAGCATCCACAGTGATGCTGTAACCGTGATCCACCAGCCATCCAGCAACTTCACGCACAAGGCGCGCCAGCTCCGGCTTACCCTGCTTGGAGATGATTGAGGCTCGTTTCATCAGAATTCGGCGTGCAGCAGAAACTCCCGGTTCCCCTCCCCACCCAGAATAGGTGAATCGATCACATCCAGTTTACGGCCTCCCAGCGCTTCCACGGCGGAGCGCACTTTCTCCACTGCGCTTTTTTGAGCCTCCTCATCACGCACGATGCCGCCTTTGCCCACCAGTTTTCTGCCAACTTCAAACTGCGGCTTGATCAGTATTACAGCCGCATTCGGAGACTGTGCCTCGTTGCTGAATGCCGCATCGAGCACCGCCGGGAGGATGAGTGTAGCAGAGATGAAGGATACGTCCATGGCAATAAAGCTGATTGGCAGTCGCGCCCCGGTTGCGCTCAACTGCTCTCGAGTTAAATAGCGGGCATTGGTATTTTCCAGAAGCTTCACTCTGGCATCAGCGCGGAGCCGCGCAGCAATCTGGCCATATCCGGTGTCCACGGCTACCACCCCAGAGGCTCCATGCTGCAACATGCAATCAGTGAAGCCGCCGGTGGAAGTTCCCACGTCAAGACAGGTACGGCCGTGCAAATCAATGCGCCAGTGAGCCAGAGCTGCTTCCAGTTTCAGCCCTCCACGGCTCACGTAACGCAGATCTTCACCCAACAAACGGATTTCCGCCTCTGCTGCAACACTTGTGCCGGCCTTCTCCATCTTCTGTCCATTCACCAGCACTCGTCCGGCAAGAAGCATGGCTTGCGCGCGCTCTCGCGAAGCCACGAGACCACGCTCCACCATGAGTTTGTCCACTCGAATCTTCTTCATCCGTATAAGCAAATCTTTAGCTGACTCGACACGAGATTTCTTGTTGACTTGAGAGCGACCACTCGCAAAATTTTACTAATTATTCATATTCGCACCCGATCCAGTGCAAAGAGTGAAAAACATTGGATTCACGCGTGATTACTCTGGTCACCAGGGGATTTTCCACACTGTTTTTCACCGCTGCTGTTGAAAAGCGGACGTGAAGATTGGACCCAAAGTTGCCCCTCTCCGGCTGGGTTCTTTGTGGTCGTGTAACAAAAAAGACTTGCACGCTCACAAACTCCTTGGAGAAATGTATTATGTACGTTCAACTCATCCGTTTTGCGCATGCCCAACCCTTCAAACCGAAAAGCATCTGACGCACAAGAGCAAGAGACGCACCAAAGTAATTCAGCGCAGCATCACAAGCAATCAAGTGACGCATCTCCTATGAACGCTGAACGGCTCAAGAGGCTCCACGCGGCCATGCTGAAATGCCGCCTCAGCCAGGAACAGATTCGCAAGCGCTTGCCCGCTCATTCGTTGTGCACAGGACTTGAAGCGGTGATTGCAGGCGCAGCCATCCATCTTAGGAAAGAAGATTTGGTGGCCCCGAATGCGGAGGGGGATTTTGCCCAACTGGTGCAAGGCAGGACCCTGGCGGAAGTGATTGATTGCTGTAAACAGGATGTTGACGACGTTCAGAATGGCACATCACTTGCGGAAATGACTATAGCGGCAGGAATGGCATTTGCCTGCAAGCAACTAGGCAAATCGCTGATCACACTGTGTGTTGCCCGGGCGGATCATGATCCGGATTTCTGGCGTGACGCGGTGAGCTTTTGCTCCAGCCGGAAGGTTCCAATCGTCTTCGTAATTGCACAGCACTCGGGCCCGGAAGAGAGCAACTTTGATCTAAGGACTCAGGCACAGAAGTTTCTTCCCGCCATCACAGTGGATGGCATCGATGTTGTGGCTGTTTATCGAGTGGCTGAAGAAAGCACACGCCGTGCGCGCCAGGGATGGGGACCATCCTTCATTCAATGCCAGTTGCAAGCCGGCAAGGATCCTCTGGTTTTCATGGAAAATTATCTCAGGCAGCGCAATTTGTGGTCCGACGCGTGGAAAGAAGAACTGGAACGCGGCTTGCGGCGCGAGATCCAGATGCCTGAAAGAAAACGGACACGCAAGTGAGTACAAAACCGGCTACGAATTAGCGCTGAGAACCATC
>DATEJX010000336.1:0-4587 GCA_035277785.1 Candidatus Angelobacter sp.
AGCGATTCAAAATTGCGCGGATCACCCTGGACATGCAGTACCAGCGTCCCCATATACATCGAGGAACTTTCCACCATGTTGTCCACATTGCCTGAATACCTGATTGTCTGGCTTAAGGGAACAAAGAACATCACGCGCGCCGGACGCGAGGCGTCCTGGTACTTGGCGTCCCTCGCCACGCCGACAATTTCGTAATCGCCGGCGTGGCTTGGTTCGTCCTTCCCAAAGTGCTGACCGATAGGGTTGGCGCCTCCAGGAAAGAATTTTTTCACGAAGGTTTCAGTTACTACTGCCACGCGCTGTGAGGTTGCCGTGTCACTCTCCCGGAAGCCGCGGCCTTGCAAAATGGGCGTGCCAATGGTTTCAAAGTAATGTGCGCTCACCCGGTCCCATAATGAGGCGTTGTCATTGCGAGCTTTTTGTCCGGCGATGTAGACACCCTCACCCCAGCTGTTGCCCTGTTGCGCGGTGTAGAGTGACAGACTCTCATTGATTACTCCGGGAAGATGGCTGAAGCGGTCTTCCATCTGCTGGTAGAGGCCCGTCAATCGTTCCTGGGTATAGCCTGCGCTTTGTGGGCTGAACTGCACCAGCAGCCTGCCCTCGCGCTCGAATCCAAACTGCTGGGCCTGCAGATTGTGCAGGCTCTGAGCCATCTGCCCGGCAACGGTCAATAGCGTGAGAGACAACGCAGCCTGCAGAATGACCAACGATTTTTGTCCGAACGCGGCAGGGTCACTACTGCTGCGCCCGACGCCGCGCAAGGCTTCAGCAGGATCAGAACGCGAAGCGAGCCATGCCGGAGCCACGCCAAAAATCATTCCAGTCAGCAAGGCAACAGCGAAGGTGAATGCCAGTACTGGCAAAGACGGGGCTGCAGAAACAGGTACGAAATGCGATCCGCGGAAGGCCAGAGCCACCATGCCCCGGGTGGCATAGTATGCGAGCAAAACGCCCGCGGCTCCGCCCAGAATTGAAAGCAGAATGCTTTCCGTGAGTACAGCGCGAGTGATACGCATGCGGCTTGCCCCGATTGCCAGCTGCAAAGAGGTCCGCACACGCGTAGCGGCCCCGCGTGCCAGCAGCAGGTTGGCTACGTTGGCACACACAATCAGCAGGATTGCCGCCCCAGCGGCAAGAGAGAGATAAAGCCCGCTTTTTGCCTCTTCCATCGAGTTCACACCCCCCGCACCGGATGTGACACGAATTACCTGGTCTTTGATCTTCGTCTTGTCCTCATAGGGATTGACGTTGGCGGGATCGGATAGAAACTGCTTCAACTCTTCTGTCATGTGGGCGGAGACCTGCGCCGGGTTGGCGCCCTGTCGCAAACGCCCAATCAGATAAAGCCAGGCCGTTGCCGGGAGATGCAACAACGAATTCTCCCGGGTCATGGTGGGCTCAATGGCAATGGGCATCCAAAAATCCGGCGGGTCGCTCTCCAGCCGGTCGCCGTAAAAGCCGGAAGGCGCAATTCCCACCAGCGTCATGGGAATTCCATTGACCGTCAGGTTGCTCCCGACCATCGTGCTGTCGAGCCCGTACTTTTCTTTCCACGCACGATAGCTCATCACCGCCACGGGAGGAGCGCCGGGACGGTCATCCTCTGGCGAGATCAGTCTTCCTGCGGCGGCGCGCAGCTGCAAGACAGAAAAGTAATTGCCTGAAACCAGTTCGCCGGAAAAGGTTTCTGCAGCGCTTCCACCCTGCCGCCGTACACTCAGGTCAGGACGGTTCGTCTGTGAGGCCGCCAGTTGCTCGTACTCCGGGGTGTGGTCACGCAGATACTCGTAGAGGGGAAAAGAAAACATTGTCCAGTCTTTCTGCAGGTCACCCTCAACGCAGCAGTTGTATTTATCGCCGACGCGATAAAGCCCACCGGGATTGCCCACAGGCAGCGCATTCAGTAGCACCTGTTGCACCATGGTGAAGACAGCAGTATTGGCGCCGATTCCTAATGCCAGAGTCAGCACAGCCGTAATGGTGAATGCCGGCGCGTGGCGCAACTGCCTCAGCGCATAGCGGATGTCCTGGACGAATGTGAACATGGCGTCTCCCGGGCTGGTATTCGTATTCAGACGCGCAAAACTGCAGGCCGTGAGCAGACCTGCATTTCAAGCGGTACAGGTATGAATACGAACGGTAAGAGAGTGAGGTTTCATGATTTTGGGCGAAATCCTTCAAAACCCTCAGCTGGTGAACCTTTTGGGATTACCAGAGTCTCTGATGTTTGGCTAAACTCTTGTACGTTGCTCCAAAGCGATTATCGACTCTAAAAGGCAACGAAAGGAAAACAGGTGGATCCATCGATTGAATTGCTCATCTATCTTGCGGGACTTGTCATCGCGGTTGTGTGCCTTTTCGCCATCTTACGATTGTTCAGCGTTGACAAAACCATGAAGGCTGCGCTCACGGAACTTCAACATATTCGACGTATTCAGGGAGTGATGGCGTCGGAAAGCGGCCTGGAAGAAGTGCTCGAGTGTGGCGAGTGTAAAACTCAGTTTCCAGTGGATTATTTAGGCACGTCAGGCGTGATAGTTGAGGGTGTTTGCTCCAAGTGTTCCGGGTACAACTGGCGCTACATATTTCAGAAAAAAGCCAAGGCATCAGCGTAGGAAAAACAGTGAGATTGTCAACATTGGATGGCCGGTGGTTTCCCGGTTGTCAATGGGTGATCTGATTGGTATGTGCAAAAACATGCATCTCACGCTCGCATCACGCGCCGCGCTATGATGCACACTGATGATCAGCAACTCTGGTTTTCTACGGTTCTCTTCCATAGCTCTTTTGCTGCTTGCGTTCTTCTGCGCGCAAAATCTGCACGCGCAAGCCACCTGGAGCCCAATTGTCAAAGTAGGACCTGGCTACGTGGACTGCTACACGCGGCAGGTAGTAAGGACTTCCGGAGATGTGGTCTACGTAGTAACGAATGCAAGCGGTTTCAGCGGCGGCACAATTCCCAGTTCCATCAGGATGTATAAAGGTTCGCCTTCGGGGAATCCGACCAGCTTTGTTGAGGTGGACGCAGCGCACCGGCCGGCCAACGGCACGCGATTTGGCGGAGTGGAAGCAAAGCTGGCCGGTACAGATAGATTCATTCAGATTGTGTACGAAGATATTCCCGCATCGCAAACCAAGTACGTGAAGTTCGATACCGTAACTGATACCTGGGGTACACCTGAAACCGTAGGCGCTCTCAGCGGCCAGAACACGCTAAACCGTTACATGGGAAAAACCGGTCTGGCGCTTGATGCCAATGGCGCCCCGCATGTGGTGACCGGCGGCACCAATGAGGCGATGTATTACACGAATCGTATCGCGGGCACGTGGTCTGTGCCTGTCGCAGTGGCGCCATCTTCCGCAGACATGCACCCCTCGCTCGCGTTTGACGGCAACGGCACCTTGCACATGGCTTTTTATGACAACGCAGCCGGGATGTTCTATCGCCAGCGCAACCCAACTACCGGAGTCTGGAGTGCGACAGAGACTGTGACCAGCAATGCTTCCACCAGCCAGTCTGATGAATCGCCATCGCTAGCTATCGATTCGACCGGCCGGGTGCTGGTGAACTACATCGCGGGCGATTTCAGTTTTCACTATCAACTCGCTCTTCGCACCGCCGCAAACACATGGTCCAACATCAGCCCGACGGCAGCCGTCGCGGGCCACGGGCCCGGTCTCTACATTGATTCTGCTGACAATATCTTTGCACTTGAGGGGCACGATCTAATCATCATTCAGCCGTCGGTTGAGATTCGCTCTGCCGCGGGAACATGGGGAGCCTATTCGATTCTTGCTTCGGGGCCGCCGACACGCGATGGCAGCGCTTCCGCCCGATGGGACTTCTTGTGGCCAGGTAATACCGCACACCTGGATTTTGCCAACATGGACGAAGCGGGAGTAGATCCGGCCACGAACGGCACGACAGGAGTGACTTACTATCTGCATGCTTCTCTGGGTGGCGCTCCGCCTCCGCCGCCGGCATCTGATTTTTCTTTGTCTTTGCCCAGCGGATCGAAAGTAACGATTACAGCAGGCCAGAGTGCCAGCAGCAATCTTAGTGTCGCAGCCAGCGGAGGATTCAACCAGCCGGTTACCCTTTCCTGCTCCGGCGCTCCTGTAGGTGCTGCATGCAACGTTTCGCCAGGATCAATCAATCCTAACGGCGGCACTGCAACCGCGAAGGTTTCCATTACTACGACGGCGCGAGGAGCTGCCCTTTTGCCTCCCGGCAACTATCGGTTGCGGTTCGCTTTTCTGTTTGTCATGTTGACAGCCGGCATGCTGGTTTTGTGTTTCTCCAAGAAACGCGTGTACCGACTTCGCTGGATGGCCGCTCCGGTTCTGGCTTCGGTCCTTCTTGTGATTGCAGCTTGCAGCAGCGGATCAGGAACGCAGACCGGACCTACGCCTACTCCCAATCCAACTCCCAGCCCAACTCCCAGCGGGGGAGGCACTCCGGCGGGAACCTATTCCCTGACCATCACGGGGACTTCAGGAAACACCACGCATAACACAACCATGACGCTGGTGGTGAACTAAACAACCGGCGCGCCCGCTAGCAATCTGATCGCGCCGGGTTTC
>DATEJX010000337.1:0-8272 GCA_035277785.1 Candidatus Angelobacter sp.
ATTGCTGATTAGTGAGTGGTAACAGCTGGGTGCTGGTTCGGAGAACGCGGGATGAATGGTTCCAGCTTCTTATCCTCGACGACCGAGGCAATCCAGCCGAGGGTTCGGTCGTCAAGATGCAGGATTTCCACACCGGCAATATTCTCCGCCGGCTCGGTCCAGCGCACCGCTCCTTCGCCGGAAAGAACAGTATGCTCGGCCTGAAACTCAAGTTCAAAATGAATGGCCGCTTCACGCAGCCGCCTGGTCGTGCGCAGGCAGAAGCCACCACGGCCGAACGCAATCCGCTGCTCGCGCAGTGCTTCGTCCATGCTGGCGAACGTCTCCTGAACAACTGTAACTGGCATGGACTCCAGTGGCCGGCTCCAGAGCTCATTGCGGTCGGCAAGACTGCGCTTCACCGCCTCAAGCAAATGGTCACGCTCCAGCGGCTTTTCGACTATCGCTTCCACGCCCAGGTGATACGCGTCTCGCGCGGAGAGATCGGCAAAACCGGTAACAAAAATCACGCGCGGCCGGTCGGCGCCTCCGCCTGCCAAAGCGTGTACCATCGCTACACCGTCCATGATCGGCATGCGAACGTCGGAGACAATCACATCCACGCGATTTTCTGTCAGCAGCTTAAGCGCTTCCCGGCCGTCTCCTGCTCTCAACGCATGCGCCGCGTGCCTTTTGAACCACGCGGACATGATTTCGCAGAGAACTTCTTCATCGTCGACAACGAGTACCGTGGCATCAGCTAGCCGCATATAGATTCCGTTCTTTGGTCATGGGAAGAATGAGGCAGAAACATGTATGGCCGTCTTCCTCGGCAAGCTCAAGTTTGCCGCCGTGTTCTTCTGCAATGCTGGCGGAAAGGCTCAGCCCAAGGCCAATACCTTTGCCTACACCTTTTGTGGTGAAAAAAGGTTCCATGATCTTGCTCTTGAATTCGGGTGGAACGCCGGGACCGCTGTCAGACACGGCGAAGGTCAGGGCGTTCTCGTGCGTGTTGACCTCCAGCCGAACCCAGCGCTCGCCAGGCTCGTCTACGACCGCGTCAAACGCGTTCTGAAGCAGATTGAGCAAAACCTGGGCAATCTGCACTTCACGGCAAGTCACTCTGAGCAAAGGATCGATTTCCGGCACAACGAGCTTCACCGCTTTGCTCCTGAAGTGCTCGCGGCACATCTCTAACGTCTCTTCCACAATTTTGCATACGGGCGCGGGGAAGAATTCGTCCTGCGAGCCTTCACGCGCAATGCGGCGAAGGCTCTTGACGATGCGCGCAATGCGAACAGCCGTTTCCCGAATGCGCGTACACTTGCGCAGCACATCTTCCCGCAGCAGCTGTTCTCCTCCCTGCGAAGCGTCAATGAGGTCGCTGGCGGAAGCATGGATAATCGTCAGCGGATTATTGATCTCATGCGCGATGCCGCCGGCCATCATGCCCAGCGACGATAGTCGCGACGAAGCTTCCAGTTGCGCATGCATGCGCCGCCGCTCCGTCATATCGATGTTCACGCCGACCATGCGCGTGACATTGCCCTGCTCGTCCAGCATTACCGCCTCTGCGGAAGAGATGTATCGCATGGTGCCATCGGGACGGATGATGCGAAACTCGACCAGGTCCTGCGACTTGAGTTGAATCGTGCGTTGCAGGGAAGCCTCCACCTGCGCAAGGTCATCCGGATGCACCAGTCTTCTCCACTTGTCATGGGACATGGGCGCACCTTTGGAGACGCCATAGATTTCAAAGCACGTGTCATCCCACACACTCTGGTTGGTACTCACATCCCATTCCCAGACGCCGACGGAGGCAATTTTTGTGGCCAGTGAAAGGCGTTCGGTTTGCAGGTGCAGGGCCGACTCCGCCTCTTTTCGAAGGGTAATATTGCGATTGATCTCAAGCATCGCGCGCGGCGCGCCAGCGTGGTCGTATAACAGGGACCAGCGGCTCGCGATGATGATCTCCTTGCCTGCTCGTGTAATTTGCACCAGTTCGCCTTCCCATTGGCCCAATTCAATGACTGCCTTCTCGATCTCCTCACGAGAAATAGGAAACCTCGTTTTGAGCAGTTCGTACACCATGCGTCCCAATGCTTCTTGTGACGGAAACCCATACGTCTTCTCAGCGCCCTTATTCCAATAGGAGACTCGCGCGTGCATATCGCGAACAATAATGGCGTCGTGTGCGCGGTCAAGCAGAATGGCCTGCTCCCGCAGTTGTTGTTCGGCCTGGGTGCGCGCGCTGATGTCGCGAACAGCCAGAGTTGTTCTTAGCTGGCCGCTCGGATCCTTGAAAACGACGGAAGCCATTTCAGCAGGAAAAACGCTGCCGTCTTTGCGCCTGGCGGTAAGTTCGCCGTGCGCTGTTCCGCAGCGCTCCCGGTCTTCGAGTATCTTCTTCAAGCGTGGGTCGTTCTCGTCTACGAGGCCACTGCGACCAGCCTGCCTGATCTCTTCTTCGGTGCGCCCGAAGATAGCGCAGGCACTGGGGTTTGCCGTCTGAATAGAGCCATCGGGCTTCGTGAGCAGGATCCCGTCAAAGCTGTTTTCAAAAGCCATGCGGTAGATCAGCAGGTCGCGGTTGCGTTCCCAGGCTTTCTGAGCGAGGTAAATGGTGACTCCCAACAGAATCGCCACCATAAAACCGCCAATGAGGAGGCCAAATGAAAACCAGGATAAATCGCCGGGTAGATGCGCGATGAGTGCCTGCCAAAGCCCGAGCACCCCAGCGGCCACAGCCAGCGTAACGCTGGCCGGAATCCATCGCGGCCAGCCTGATTCCCGTTTTTCCTGCCAGGCGAGAGCGATCATTCCTGTGCCCAACACGAAGAAGCCCAGAGCGGTATGTCCGGCGACGCGCGAGAAATGAGTCCACCCGTATGCCTCAGAATGCCCGGCCAGGTATCCGAGGAAACTCACACATCCAACTACCGCGACTACAGAGCCCGCAATCCCGTGCAATGCCGAAGCGCGGCGTGAGAATAAGCGGTCGCGGCCTGACAACATGGCGGCGCTCATTAACAGGAAACAGAACGCCGTCACCGGCGATGGCCGTCCCGGATTTAAAGTCTGCCTGCCCACGTACGCACGTCCGAACATTTCATCAATACGGAGATTGATTCCGAACAGGTATTCGAAAATGACGAGAAGGGCAACTAGAAAAACCAGCAGTTCCAGAATCGCCGCCGTTCGGGTGCGGCCTCTGGTGAGGAAGATGAGAGCGGCGCCGCTCAAGACGAACGACAGTGCTGTCAGCCGCTGCATAGGCGCAGCGATTGCCGGAAACACCTGGATCAGCGGCAAATAGCCGAAGTGCCAGCCCAACAGAACAGCCACACCAAGAATTGCGGACAGCGATCCGGCGGCGAGCGTAACCATATTCGGCAATTTTGCCTGCAAGAAAGCCATGACTCCTGAATTTTAGTAGTTTTTGCGTCCAAGCTGAGAAACTACCTTTGCGTCAAAGACGCGTCCTGCGTCGGGTCACAAAGTGCGAGCTGCCGTGAGTATCAGGGGGATCGACACACAAAGTATGTGACAAATATCACGAACGCAGATGTGGCCTTAATCGGGCTTAGGGCAGTTGGTTATACGTTTAGCGCTCCACAGCGCTATGCCACGCAAGTTCGGAGGAATCCTCAAGCGGGTAGCCGAGGTCCTTCCAGCCATGAAAACCACCCTGCAACGGCCGGACGCGTTTGATTCCGAGTTTTTGCAGCTTTTGTGCCACCCGGGCACTCGTGGCTTCATTGGGTCAAGTGCAGTAGAGAACAATCTCCTGGTCGACAGGCAGGCTGCTGGCGCGCGCAGTCACATCCTCTGGAAGCATACGGATGGCGCCCGGCAACACCCGTGGATCAGAGATGGAATCCAGCGAGTGCCGCAAGTCTACGATTACCACTTTACGGCCTGCATCCAGCATAGCGTGCAGATCCTCGGGGGAGATTCGGGACTTATAAAGCTCCCTGAGGAAGCGGCGCCTCTGGGCATACTTGACGGCTACATTTCCCCCCAGCAGTACGAGACTACCTTCAAACACCAGCGAGCCCATGGCCGGCACCAGATGAATGTGCTCGACCGGAAGATAGCCCATCAGCATAAGAGCCAGCACCCAGACGGATGAACCGGCAATGTTGGTGATCAGAAACGGTTGCCTGCCAATACCACTGAGCCCGGCCACCGCGGGAATGATGTGAGATACGCCGGGCAGCCACTTCGACAAAAACAATGTCCGGTGCGCGCCTTTTTCGAAAAACACTTTGGATTTGCGCACACAGGTGTCCCGCTCAAAGGAGATACGGCAGAGCAGGCCGAGAACCGAGGCGCCCTCTTTTCTGCCCAGTTCATACCAGAGCGCATCGCCGGCAATACAAGACACGAGCGCGATCCAGAAAGCCAGGTCGAAACGCATCTGACCGGCAGCGGCCAATGCCCCTGCACCCACCAGCACCGGCGAGAGAAGCAAAGGCAGGCCCACCCGCTCCAGCAGAGCGGAAAGCAACACCACTGTATAAGGATGGCTCGTGAGCAGATGAAAGAGCGCTTTCACAGGCGATACCTGGTCCTCAGTGTACCTTAATAGAGTCCGCTTCTTTTCCGGCGTTACGGTAATCTAATCGCAACAGAAAAGAGGGACATGCTCGATACTCTGGCAATTATTCTCGGTTTTCTGCTCATCGCTGCGGTGCTTTGGGAGACGTTTGAGACCATTGTGCTGCCCCGGCGCGTGACACGCCAATTCCGGATGACGCGGCTGTTTTACCGCTGGACGTGGGCTCCGTGGCGCGCTCTTGCCAGCCTGCGCAGTCAGAAAAAGAAGCGCGATGCCATGCTCAGCTACTATGGTCCGCTTTCACTGCTCATGCTGCTGGCATTCTGGGCCATCACTCTGGTATTCGGATTTGCGTTCATTCATTACGGAGATGGCGAGAAGATCGCCGGGGCAATCTATCCCAGCCGCTTCGGCAACGCTCTGTACCTCAGTGGGACGACATTGTTTACGCTCGGCCTGGGCGACATTACGCCCGCGTCTCCCCTAGGGCGAGTTGTTACTGTTATCGAAGGCGGTGTGGGGTTCGGATTTCTCGCCCTGGTTATCGGGTATCTGCCGGTTCTTTACCAATCTTTTTCCCGTCGTGAAGTCACCATTTCCCTGCTTGATGCCCGCGCGGGGTCGCCTCCGACAGCATACGAACTCCTGCACCGCAACACCGGTCCGGCAACCTGTGGTTTCGAAGCATTGACCGAGGTTCTGGCCCACTGGGAGAACTGGGCCGCAGAACTGATGGAAAGTCACCTCTCATATCCGGTGCTCGCGTATTTCCGCTCGCAGCATGACAATCAATCCTGGATCGCATCCCTCACGGCTGTACTCGATGTGTGCGCGCTCGCCATGGTTGGAATGGAAGGCGTGTGCCAGTATCAGGCGCGGATGACCTTTGCCATCGCTCGCCACGCACTTGTCGATTTGAGCCAGGTGTTTGCCGCGGCACCGGATAAATTGGGTGCCGATGGCCGATTGTCTTCAGAGGATCTGGCGATGATCCGGCACCAGTTAAACACCTCAGGCTTCCGGCTGGCAGATAATGACGCCGCCAACGCCGAACTCACCCGCCTGCGCGGCCTCTATGAACCATACGCTATCTCGCTGGCGCGCCATCTCGCGCTGGATCTTCCGCCATGGATCAAGCGCTCCACGGCAAAAGACAACTGGCAGACTACAGCGTGGGCACGGCAACAGCAACCAAGCGCAAGCCCAGATACAAAGCATGCAGTTGCGGACGAGCAGCATTAAACAAAGCAACTAGCCATTAGCAATTAGCGATCGCGGGGTAAAATTTCGATATGGCCACCTCATCTGTCGAAACCGTCGCCATCAACGAAGCTGCCCGCAGGCCGCTGCGCCCGGAAGAGTGCGCGCTCGCCGTTATTGATATTCAGGAAAAGCTGCTGCCACCGATTTGGGAGAGCGAGCGCATGGTGCGCAACTCACAGCTCCTCATCCGCATGGCCCTCGCCGTGAACCTGCCCATCCTCGTGAGCACGCAATATGCAAAGGGACTGGGCCAGACGATTCCGGAGATCGCTTCCCTGCTTCCGAACGTGAATGTGATTGATAAGCTCGAATTCGGCTGCTTCGGCAACGGCGAGTACTGCTCGGCGGTGAGCAAGCTTTCTGACCGCGATACCCTGCTGCTTTGCGGCATGGAGACGCACATCTGCGTAATGCAGACGGCGCTGGGCGCGCTTAATCAGGGCATGATAGTTCACGTGGCAGCTGATGCCGTGAGTTCACGCACCGAATTGAACTGGAAGCTGGGCCTCAACCGGATGCAGGCCGCCGGTGCTGTGATGTCGTCGACTGAGATGATGCTTTACGAGCTGATGGGCAAGTCCGGGACGGCGACGTTCAAGGAAATGCTGAAGTGGATTAAGTAGGTTTCTCTTGTGTTAGCCAGACGGCACGCCGCATCTCTATGTCAGACGCCTAGAACCGCAGCACAACTCCGCCACCCACCAGAAGGTTGTGATGGTGCAACCCGCTTTGCGGAGTGAAAGTCGGCCCAAGCAGAGAACTCGGGTCAGTGGTGACAAAATCCCGTACCTCGACACGGAATCCCAGCAACGGAAGTCCGGTCTTGAAATCCAGCCCGCCACCGTATTGCAGCGCGCCTTTGTTCACGGTGCCGGGGAAGTCGACCAGAGAATAACGCGCCCAGCCAGCGCCCACGCTGGCCCAAGGCGAGATCGGCGCGGTTGGAAGCACTTTCAATTTGAAACCCGGTGTCACGAACAGGGAGGACATACGAGCAACAAACCCAGACACGTTGCTTATTTGCGGTGCGCCGGTGAGCGTCTGTGAAGGTATGCCCGCTGCCGGCACTTCCAGGTACAGAGACACCACATGAGCATTCAGCATGCGAAAGCTTACAGCACCTTCAAGCATCAGATGATGGTCAAAGTTGACTGTATTGACAAAGCTGGTATTTACCGGCGGGGTACTCTGCTTAAGATCTGAAACAAAAGATCCGCCGATCGTAAATGAGGCGTCGGCCATCTGCGTGAGCGCCGCCGTCGAAAGAAACAGCACTACAAAGACGATAGATAAACGTTTCATAGTAGCCGGAAAGTTCTGTGCCGCAACGATTGCCAACTTGAACGTGGCTATGGGGGAAGCAGCTACCCCGCCTCTTCCGCGATCTCCACCAGCTTCTGGCCCATCACTTTGGTCTCGCCGCCGGTCAGTTCCAGACGGATGGCTTCTTCACCCGAGTACTGCTCCACCAGTTCAGCCAGCTTCTGCGAGTGAGTAACCACCCAGAGCTGAGAATTTCTGGAGGCGTTGACCATGGCGCGAGCCAGCGGCTCGTAAAGATCAGGATGCAAACTCGTTTCAGGTTCGTTCAGAGCAAGCAGGGCCGGAGGACGCGGGCTGAGCAGCGCCGCCAGCAGACACAGATAGCGCAGGGTGCCATCAGAAAGTTCACGCGCGCGCAGCGGACGTTTCAATCCCGGCATGCGCAGCAGGACGGCAAACATCCCGCTCTCATCGTCGTGATCGATCTCCAGCGATGCGCCGGGGAATGCCGAGCGGATAGCGTCATGCAGGTCTTCTTCCTGGCCGATCTCGATGATGGTCTGAAGAGCAGCGGCCAGATCGCGGCCATCGTGGCCCAGAACAGGCGTTCTCACCCCAACCTGCGGGTGGCGCAACGGCGACTCATGATCGGTGCGGAAATGATGATAGAAGCGCCATTGGTTCATTTCGGCGCGTAGGGCGGAAAGTTCCGGATAAAGGTGAGGCTCGCGCAACTGTGAAAGCACAGACTCGGTTGGCAGCAGTTCGCCGGAATAATCTGCCAGGCGTTCTTCGCGATCGAGGATCCATGCACGCTCCGAATTCCGCTCAAAGAACGTAACCTTCATCCCGCGCGGGCCTTCCATCCACACGCGCTCTTCCTTGACTTCAGGATCAAGATCGAACGCAGAACGGTAGGGCTTGGGTAGACCGCAGACGAGGTCGTAATTGAACGTATCTGTTTTTACGCCCAGTCCCATGCGCACCGGTTCCAGGCGCGACGAGCTTATGGAACGGCCTTTGCGCTCGCCCGCCCAGAGGACTGACGGCATGCCTCCCTCATCGGCGATGACGCGGGCAAAGCCACCCTGCGCCGCCTTGGCGAGTAGAAAGACTGAGTTATAAAGATTGCTTTTGCCGGAAGCGTTGGGGCCGGTCAAGACGTTGATTTGACGCAGCCTCAGCCTGACATCGCGGACTGACCGG
>DATEJX010000338.1:0-27318 GCA_035277785.1 Candidatus Angelobacter sp.
AGCCCATCCTGTGCCATGGCGTAGTAAACCCGGGGGCCGGCCAGGATAATTCCGTTCAACGCTCCGATGGCTGAAACGATCACAAGAACTGAGATCACTCCTCCCATCCCCAGGCCAAGCGTTCGTTGCGCAGCATCGCTCGCCACTCGATGAGACTCTGCCAGCTGCCGCACGGGCATCACGTAAAGGTAGGCGCCGTTCAGCAGCATGTAACAAGCCGTCACCACTACCGTTCCAGCCATCAACGCACGTGGCAGCGTTCGCGCCGCCTCGCGCGTTTCACCCGCGGCATAAGTCACCATGTGCCAGCCGCCGTAAGCAAACAGTCCTGCGCCAATCGCCAGCAAATAGTTGCGAATCGGCACTCCGCTGCTTGCCACCGCTCCTGCCGCAGCCGTTCGATGTGCTGCTCCTCCAAGCCCAAACAGGACAATCACCAAAATGACAATCGCCGCAAGCTTGGCCGATGTCAATACCACTTGCACAGTGCTGCCCGGCTTCACTCCCAGATAATTAATGACGGAGAGCAGCAGTACCGCAGCAATCGCCACGCCACGAACGCCCCACTCACTTAAGGGCATAAAGTATCCGGCATAGCGCCCCAGGATCACCGCAATCGCAGCGATGATTCCGGAATGCATGCTCCAGAACATGCCCCAGCCCCACAGAAATCCGAGGGCCGGGGAAAAGATCTCCTTCAGAAACACGTACACGCCGCCGGTTGAAGGGAACACGGCTGAGAGTTCCGCACACACCAGAGCGCCACAAAGCGTGAGAACGCCCGCAGCCAGCCACACCAGCAGAACTCCCGTCGAGCTTGGAACAAGCCGAGTGATTTCAGATGGCTGAATGAAGATGGACGCGCCCAGAATGATACCCACGACCATCGCGGTCGCGTCGACCAGGCCCATTGATTGCCGCAAACCACTCATTTGCGCTGGAGAAAGAACGCGCGATTCTATCATCCGGCGTTATAATCCTCCCTCAGCACCAACTTTCTTCCGGAGTAGCGTTCAGGATGAACATCCTGCTACTTTCCATGCCGGACTCCTTTGAGCACATGCCCACCGTGGCTGTGCGCATGCCCAACGGCGCCCTTACTTCGCTCGCCGGAAACATTGATCCACAGCACAACGTTGCCGTCGCCGACCTGGTGCTGGTGCAGAAGCATGTCCGTCGCACAGTTGAGGAGTTGGTGCGTGACGTTGATCCTCAGTTGCTTGGTCTCTCCGTAATGACCTTTCAGCGTAAGACGGCGCTCAAGATCGCGCGACTGGTGCGATCTCTCAAGCCCGGCGTCAAAGTCGTTGTCGGAGGATATGATCCCAGCCTCGCGCCTGAGCCTTATTTGGGCGATGCTTGCGGCATCGATTTCATCGTCCGCGGAGAAGGTGAGGTCACCTGCCGCGAATTAGTGCGTGCTCTTGAGAACAACAGCCCGCTCGATCAGATTCCAGGTCTCTCCTGGCGAGACGCTTCAGGTTGGACGCACAACCCATCTCGCCCTGTGCACAGCCTTGAAGGTGAAGAGATCAAACTGCCGCGGCGCACTGCTCGCGTTCTCGGTGGGTATACCATGCTCGGCCGGTCTGTTGATGTGGTGGAGACCTCGCGTGGCTGCACCTTCGATTGCAGCTTCTGTTCCATCATCGCCATGCGCGGCCGCAATTTTCACACCTACAGTTTTGATCGCGTCCTCGCTGATATTCGCGACGCCGCTAGCCATGGCGCTAAATCAATTTTTCTGGTCGATGACAACATCACCCTCAACATTCATCGCTTTGAGGCGCTTTGCCGCGCCATTATTGAGGCGCGCCTGAACCACCTCGAATACATCATCCAGGGAATGACCTCCGCCATCGCCAATCAAGGCGCCACTCTGGCGCCGCTCATGCGGCAAGCCGGGTTCAAGTATGTTTTTCTCGGAATCGAGAATGTGCTGGAAGATGACCTGCAATTTCTGCGCGCCAGCGCCAAGAACCGCGCTCGTGAAGACGGTCACACCACCGGCAACGCCACACTGCAGGCAATCGACTATTTGCACCGCAATAAGATTTACGTTGTGGGAGGCCTGATCGTCGGCAATCCCAATGACAGCCGCGAATCCATTGAAGCCAATCTCGATTTCGCCCGGCGCTACATCGATTGGCCCTACATCCAGCACCCAACGCCTTATCCAGGTACGCCCATGACTGACGATTTCGTCCGCCGCAACCTGCTGGTCAACACGCGAGTGGAAGAGTATGACGGGACAACGGCCGTCGTGCGTTCTGAGCAGTTGGATTCGGAAGAGATAGAGTACCTGCGCTGGCGCAAGGAGCGCTGGATGAAGCTGGCCCACTTCCCTGTCGCCCTGCGTCGCAGCCCCGGATTCGTCTTGCGCCACGGACTTTCCATGCTGGCGCATACCTTTCGCGGATCAACCGTGCGCACATTCCTTCGGCTTGAAGACGAACGTGCCGCTTTCCGCCGTTATCGGCAAATCCGCGCTGCCGAACGCGACTACCTGAGCGCTTAAGCCGCCCGTTTCTCCCGCGCAACTTTGGCCGCCTGCTTGCCCAATGCCGTGCGCGTAGATTTTGGAAGATGTGCAATGGTCCGTTTCCGCTTTGCTGCTGCAGCCGCTTTCTTAATGTTTCGGCGCGCCGCTGCCTTTTGTTTTGCGCTTGCCATGATTTGCTCCTTAGTGCCGCTTGAAGAACTGTACTGCCCGTTCGTGCTCTCTGGCCTTGGCCAGAGAAGAAAACGTGCCCAGGTTGCGGCGCTTTCCCGTCTTTGGATTCTTCTTCCGGGAATACAGCCGGTACTCTCCGGATTTCAATTTGCGGATCATGCCTTCTTAATCTCCATTGTTTTGGATCAATGCTCTTTAGGATGACCAATCCCGGGCAAAGCGCAGCCTGTTGTCACTGTTCGCCTGCGAACGCCTCATCCCATGAACGCACACCCGGCCATGATTCTCCCAACCCACCAATCGCGCTATGTCACAGGTTTCACAAGCCTTGACCAGCTACATACATTGGCATTCCCCGTGCATTATCATTTCCAAAACTGCCTTCAGGCACTGGAGGTTTTATGGCTCGGGTTGAAAGGATTCGTGAAGTTGTCACCGGATCAGTGGATCTGGAGTACATGAAACAGAAGACTGAAGCCGGATGGAAGCTGGTTGCCATGGAATGGCGGCGGGAGATTGCCGGTGAAGCAGAGCAGCAATCAGTGATCGTGGAAGAGATCCCTTACGGGTTGCGTGTAGCTGTTGATTGCAGCCGCCTGGAAGAGGATCCGCATGAAAAAGCCATCCTGATAAGCATGATGGAGTTGATCGTTCAGGATCATTCCGTCTCGTCGGTCGCCACCGAACTGAATAAAAGCGGCTTGCGTACGCGCTCAGGCGGCTATTGGACTCCGGTCTCTGTCTTTAACATGCTTCCCCGATTGATTGAAGTGGGCCCGCGCATCTTTTCCAGTGAGGAATGGGAGGCCCGTCGCGACCGCCTGATCAGGATGATCTGACGTTTTCGCTATACTGCCTGAATGGCATCCGCGGCGCGCACCGTCTTCCTTTTCGATGTCGACAACACGCTCCTCGATAATGACCGGGTCACGGCCGACCTTAAGCATCATCTTGAAAAACAGGTCGGCCCGGAGCGCCAGCAACGCTACTGGGAATTCTTTGAGCAGCTGCGAAGTGAGCTCGGCTATGCCGACTACCTGGGCGCGCTCCAGCGCTACCGAATTGAATATCCCCGCGATCCAAGTCTTCTTACGGTTTCACATTTTCTGGTGAACTATCCCTTTGCCACCCGGCTTTATCCCGATTCGCTCGATGCAGTAGAGCATGTAAAGCAATGGGGCGATGCGGTGATTCTTTCTGACGGTGACGTCGTTTTCCAACCCTTGAAAGTGGAACGCTCGGGAATCTGGGAAGCCGTGGAAGGCAAGGTCCTGATCTACATTCACAAAGAGCAAGAGCTTGAGGATGTGGAGCGGCGTTATCCCGCCGACCATTACGTGCTCATCGATGACAAGATTCGCATTCTCACCGCAGTCAAGAAAATCTGGGGCCAGCGCGTCACCACCGTCTTTCCTCGCCAGGGCCACTATGCTCTTGATGCCAAGTTGGTTGCAGGGTTCCCCGCTGCTGACATTACGGTTGACCGCATCGGCGATGTGGCAACCATTGACTTTTCCCTGAGTTGCTCAACGCATCTGTGAGTTGGGCTCAGACGCGCACTGCGATCCCCTGCACCTCAAAACGGGCGCCGAACAGCAGCTTGCCGGAACCAAGGAAAGCCCGCGCAGGAAATGCATCGCCCGTGAAATAGGTCCGATAGACTGCATTAAACTCATTGAACAGGCTCACGTCCGGGCAGAAGATCTGTATTGAAACCAGGTTGTTCATCGTTAACCCGGCCGTTTCAAGTGTTTTCTTGAAGGCGTCCAAGACCAGTTTGGCTTCGTCCGTCGCGCTGGCCGGAGGGTTGCCGGTCGCAGGTTCCAGGCCGAGGTGTCCGCTCAAGTAAAGCGTGTCTCCCGCCCACACCGCATCACTAAAAGGAAGATTGGCGTTCCTGGTGCTCTCGGACCGTATTCTCTTCTGCACCTATGCCTCCTTGAACGGAATCAGCGTGTCTGGATCATTTGACGGCGCCACACACGGACAGGTCGCAATAAATAGTCTTACGTGGTGCGACTGCGCTCTTTAATTCAGTTCAGTTTGATAGGAGGACATTGTGGCGTAGCCACTGACTTGATCCGCTCCATGATATTCTGCCGCGCTTTGCTCATGGCTTCTTTGTCGTCGAGCAACTGCAGCGCCCAATTGGCTCCCATCGCCAGCGAGTAGATCTCAAAGGCAAACTTGCGCGCATCAATCGATGGTTTGACATGGCGTGCCTTCTGTGCACCCTCAATGGCCCGCGTCAAAGTATCAAGCCAGGTACGCATGGTTGCAGCAATGGCGTCACGTACCGGGCCAGAACGGCTGTCAAATTCAAAAGACGCCGCTGTAAAGAAGCATCCACCTTTGAAAACCCGGCTTTTGACGTGGTCGAGCCATCCCTCGCACAAACCCAGAAAGCGCGGCAGTCCTTCTGGCAGAGCCAGAGCCGGCCTGACAATGCGTTCAACAAATATCTGGCGCGCCATCTCCACCGTAGCCAGTTGCAGGTCTTCCTTTGAGCCAAAGTGAGCGAATAATCCGCTCTTGCTCATCTTCAGTTCCTCAGCCAGCCGCCCGATCGTCAAACCCTCCAGCCCTTCCACCGAGGCGAGATCCACCGCAACGCGCAGAATGCTTTCTCGCGTGCGCGCACCTTTTGCCAGCCGCTCTGTTGCAGCAGCAACCCTTGCCAAAGAAAAGTCTCCTCAGGGCCAAGACAGCCCGAACTGTTGCCGCTATATTAAATCCTAAAATATAATAGCACGAACGTTCGTTTTTAGGCGATACTGTTCGCATTCAGGAGAGGCGCATGACAAAGTTCTTGAGCATCCTCCTTCTTGCTATCTCAACCGTGATCCCTGCACGTGGACTGCTGATGGAAGATGTCCCGCTGGAAAGCTGTGACAAGCTTCCCGTGCTCCAGGTAAAGGTGTCCGGAATGCGTTTTCTCTTCCTCGTGGACACGGCGGCAACATCCATGCTGAATCTCAATTCCTTTTCGCGTGGCGATGCCAGCAGCATTTCTGTGACGTCCTGGAATGGAACACGACAAACCCATGCTCAGGAGGTCACGCTGGCGGATTTCGCTGTAGGTGAGCACCATATCAAGCTGCTAAAACTTCCTGCCATCGATCTTTCTTCTATTGGCCACGCCTGCGGCCGCCGCATTGACGGCATTCTCGGCATCGATCTTCTTTCCAGATTGAAAGCCACAGTCGATCTTGAGAACAACACAGCCCACCTCTCCGCTGAAGCAGCTTCAGAAACCGCGCGCGTTGGCGAACTCCATCAGCAACTCATGGAATGCGAGGCTGCTTTCAATCGCGCTGATGAGGCTTCTTTTGCGGAATGCCTTGCGCCTTCCGTCGTGGTCTTCACCGCTTCCGGCGACTATTACGGCCGCGAAGCCAGCATGGCTTACTATCGCCATCGCTATTTTCAGCATGATCCCCCGGCCCACCTGTCCATCACGCCGCGCGCACACCATGCCATCGGTGACGCCATCTGGGTGGAATACGATCTTCGTATCGCACTCGGCCAGCAAACCATTCTTGCCCGCGGCACCGCTTTGTGCGAGAAAAGTCAAGGCAGGTGGCGCATTGTGCACATGAATCATTCCACCCCTCCGCCTGCCGTACAAACCAATGCATCTGAGTAAAATTTCTTGAGAGCCATGACTGCTGACAAGCTGAAAAGACGAATCCGCTTTTATCCTCCCTACCTCGGCGCCGGAGTGCGCGTAACTCACGTCTCAGAGGATTTTCGCACCGTGAAAGTGGAGATGCCTCTGCGCTTTTACAACAAGAATTATGTCGGCACCCACTTCGGCGGCTCGCTTTATGCCATGTGCGATCCGTTTTACATGTTGATGCTCATCAATATTCTGGGACCTGACTATATCGTGTGGGATAAAGCTGCTGCCATTCGCTTCAAAAGGCCGGGTAAAGGACTGGTCAAAGCCACGTTTACTATTCCTCAAGAAAAGATCGCGGAAATCCGTGCCGCAGCCGACTCGCAGCCGAAGGTCGAGCCGGAGTTTCACGTGATAGTCACAGATGAGAAAGGCGATGTTGTAGCAGAAATCGATAAGCTGCTCTACGTCCGGAAGAAATCTGCGACACGCGAGTAGCGAACGGCGCACCATTTTGTCATCCTGAGCGACTCCGAGCGAGGCACGAGTGAGGAGGAGCCGAAGGATCTATGTACTTAGAACAATTGGCTGAGCCTGGAAGTAATCCCAAAACTTTATCTCACCGCCTGCGCCAACCGCTCTTCCGCCAGTCGATCGGCTGCCTGATACGACGGAATATGTCCCTGCTCCGCGAGTTTGAAAATGTTCAGGATAGTCTCGTAGATCGCATCGATCTTGGCGTTAGTTGCCGCCTCGTCCCAACCCAGCATCTCGCGGCAACAGCCATTAATCACTCCGCCGCCGTTCGCCGCGTAGTCCGGAGCATACAAAATCTTTCTCTGCTCCAGTTCATCACCATGCTGCGGCTCCAGAAGCTGATTGTTAGCGCCTCCGGCAATCACCTCTGCCTGAAGACGAGGAATGGTTTCGTCATTAATAATTCCACCCAGCGCACACGGGGCCAGTACATCCACTTTTGCTGCCAGGATTTCGTTTGGACCAACAGTTGTTGCTCCAAACTCCCGCACCACCCGATCAACTTTGCTCTGGTCAACGTCGGCCACCACCAGTTTTGCGCCTGCTCTCGCCAACTCGCCCGCAAGAAAGTATCCAACGTGCCCGCAGCCTTGAATGGCCACGGTCTTGCCTTTCAGATCATCCCTGCCCCAGCGATGCTGTGCGCACGCCTGAATGGCGCGAAACACGCCGCGCGCCGTCTTGGGCGAAGGATCTCCGGATTTGCCCTGCAACCCCGCCACATGATTTGTTTCCTGCCGCACGCATTCCATGTCCGCAGGGCTCGTGCCTACATCTTCTGCCGTGATGTACTTGCCTCCTGCAGACTCCACCAGCCGGCCGTGCGCGCGAAACAGCTTTTCCCGATCGAAATCGCCATCCGGGCGAATGATGATCGACTTTCCCCCTCCGCAGGGCAATCCGGCCAAAGCGTTTTTGTAGGTCATTCCGCGGGAGAGCCGAAGGCCGTCTGTGATTGCATCCTGCTCGCTTTGGTAGCTCCACAACCGAGTCCCGCCCACTGCGGGGCCCAGCGCAGTGCTGTGGATGAACACGATTCCGTGGTATCGGGCGGCTTCATCCCCGCCGCTGACCACACGCTCGTACCCGGGCACACTCAGATGCCGTATCTGCATATTTTTCCTTTCGGCTTTGTGTTCGGATGGAGTACCTCTGAATCTATCAGAACAATCGCCCGGTGAAAAAGAGTGTCATTTACAATGCTCTGCTTATGTCCAATTCATTCTTTCGCGCCGCCTGCCGGCTTGGCCTGCTGATTTCTGTCTGCTTTCTGTCGTTTTACGCTCCTGCGCAGCAAGTTGATTCGCAGCTTTATAACGGCCTGCGCTGGCGGATGATTGGCCCCTTCCGCGGCGGCCGCAGCATCGCCGTGAGCGGGGTTGAAAGCCAGCCGAATGTTTTCTATTTCGGCGCGGTCGGCGGCGGCGTGTGGAAGAGCGACAACGCCGGTGAAACCTGGAGGCCGATCTTTGACAGCGAGCCTACACAGTCAATCGGCGCACTGGCTGTGTCCCAGTCGAACCCTGATGTCATTTATGTCGGTACAGGCGAAGCTGATTTCCGCTCCGACCTCACTTATGGCAACGGCGTTTTCAAATCAACCGATGCGGGCAAGACCTGGACCAGCATCGGCCTGCGCGACTCCCGCCACATATCGCGAATTGTCATTGATCCCCACAACCCGCAAATTGTGCTCGTAGCTGCCATGGGCAGTGCTTACGGACCCGGCCCGGAGCGCGGCGTCTTTCGCTCCACTGACGGCGGCTCTACATGGCAGAACGTCCTTTTCAAAGACGACAACACCGGCGCAATTGATCTCGCTCTTGATCCCGACAATCCGCAGACCGTGTATGCCGCCCTAGTCCATGATCAGCGCCCACCCTGGAGCAGCTATCCGCCTGTTACCACTGGAGGCACGATTTACAAATCAACGGATGGCGGCGTCACCTGGAAACCCATCACCGGTGGCGGCCTGCCGACGAGCGATTCTGGGCGGATCGGACTTGCCATTGCTCGCGGCACACAAGGCAAGCGCGTTTACGCGCTGATCGATACTCCCGGAAAAGATCGCGGGCTGTACCGATCTGACGACGCCGGACAAACCTGGGCGCGAACAGACTCTGATCCCCGCATCTCCGGCCGCGGCTGGTACTTCGGCGAAATTGACGTAGACCCGAAAGACCCTGACAACGTTTATTCCTCCAACGTTTCCATCTATGAATCGAAGGACGGTGGAAAAACTTTTACTGCGCTTAAGGGCGCGCCCGGCGGCGATGACTATCACACGCTCTGGATCAATCCTGTAAATCCCCAGATCATGATTTTTGGCAGTGACCAGGGTGTGGGCGTGACTTTGGATGGTGGCAAGAGTTGGAGCAGTTGGTACAACCAGCCCACGGCGCAGATGTACCACGTGATCGTCGACAACCAATTCCCTTATCACGTCTACGGCGCGCAGCAGGATTCAGGCAGCGTGGACACGACCAGCCGCAGCAATGATGGGTCCATTACCTTCCGCGACTGGCACCCCACCGGCGCCGGTGAAAGCGGCTACATCGCGCCCGATCCCAAAGATCCCAACATCCTCTATGGCGGAAGCACGTTTGGGGAACTTTTCCGTTATAACAAGCGCACCGGAGAGGAACAGGTCATCTCCCCGGAAGCCGTGCGCAATTTTGGCGCGGATCCCACGAAAGCTGAGTTCCGTTTTACCTGGACTTCTCCCGTAGTCTTCTCGCCTCATGATTCGCACACGCTCTATTACGGGTCACAGTTCATTCTGAAGTCAACGAACCAGGGCAGCACGTGGCAGAAAATCAGTCCTGATCTCACCGGCACAGACCCCAAAGCTCCCGCCGAAGGTGCGCTTACCCCTGACAACGCCATGCAACGCGGTCACGGCGTTGTTTACACCATTGCACCATCGGCACTCGCCGCTGGAGAGATATGGACCGGGAGCGACACCGGCCTCATTCATCTCACGCGTGATGGCGGCAAAACCTGGACCAACGTTACGCCTCCGGGCCTGCCGGTTTGGAGCAAGATCAGCCTGATTGACGTGGGGCATTTCTCAGCGGGCACCGCGTATGCTGCCATTGATCGCCACCGCATGAATGACATCAGCGCATGGATCTATCGCACGCACGATTTCGGCAAAAGATGGACGCGCATCAATTCTGGGATTCCTGATGGCGCTTACGTTCGTGCCATTCGCGAAGATCCTGTTCGCAAAGGACTTCTCTTCGCCGGCACAGAAAGAGGCGTCTTCTTCTCCATCGACGACGGCGATCACTGGCAGCCTCTGCAGTTTAATTTGCCGCCCGCGCCTGTACATGATCTGGTGGTGAAAGACAACGATCTCGTCATCGCCACCCACGGCCGGTCGTTCTGGATTCTGGATGACATATCTCCTCTTCGCGAATTGAACGATCAGATCAAGTCCGCAGATGCGCACTTGTTCAAGCCTGCAACAGCCATGCGTATCCGCGCTAACACCAACCATGACACTCCTCTGCCTCCTGAAGTACCTGCGGGTGAAAACCCTCCACCGGGCGCAACTCTCTACTATCACTTAAAGTCTGCTGCTCAAGGCGAAGTAAAGCTGGAAATTCTGGATTCCGCTGGTCATGTTGTTCGCGCCTACTCCAGCAATGACAAACGCTGGACTCCTCCGTCTCCACCTGCATTTCCGAATTACTGGCTGCGGCCTGCTGAGCCGATTTCCACTCAACCGGGAATGCATCGCCTGATCTGGGATTTGCATTACACGCCGCCCTCACTGGCATCACCTCTGAGACAAGGCGTGCAGTACAGCATGTCTGTCGCCGCCGGACAGAATTCCGCTCACGAGCCGGAAGGGCCATACGCTCTGCCCGGCAATTATCAGGTCCGTCTCACAGTGAATGGCAAGAGCTACACCCAGCCTTTCAAGTTGGGGATGGATCCCCGCGTGCAAACTTCTCCGGCCGATTTGCAAAAGCAGTTCGCTCTGGCCATGCGTCTGAGCAATGCACTTGCCCAGGCCGACCAGGCGCTCGTGGAAATCAGCGAGCAATATAAGACGACTCCTGCGGGCGATAAGCTGAACGAGGTGACTGCCATTGAACCTGCACCGAACTCGGCAAGAGGCGACAAAGCATCGTTGAGTGGTGTTGCGGGAAATCTGGGCCAGCTTCTGGTTGCCATTGAGAGCGTTGATGCCGCGCCCACTGCAACCCAAACATCAGCGGCCGAACAGAATCTGCAGCAATCAAATCAACTGCTGCGGCAATGGCAGGCAATCAAGGGCAAGTAAATGGAAACCGCAGATGTAGTCATTGTTGGCGGTGGGATTGTGGGTTGCAGCATTGCCTGGCACCTCACCGCCGCCGGCTGTCGCAACGTGCTGGTAATCGAGCGCGAGTCATCCCAAGGGAAGGGTTCTACTGGAAAGAGCATGGGCGGCGTGCGTGCCCAGTTCTCTACTCCGGTGAACATCCAGATGTCGCTCTATTCCATCCCGTTCTATGCCCGTTTTGATGAGACTCTCGGTTACCCGGCGGAGTACCGGCCGCAGGGTTATTTGTTTGTCGCCACCAAAGAGTCGCATCTTGCTTATCTGCGAGCCAACTTTGAGAAGCAAAAAGAGCTCGGGCTCGAAGCGGCGCGCATGATCTCCGCCGACGAGATCACCAGCCAATATCCTCAGCTTCGCCCTGATGACATTTTGGGCGGAAGTTTCTGCGCCACGGATGGATTCGTGGATCCCTACAGCGTCATGAACGGCTTCATGGCCAGCGCTGTCGATAAAGGTGCCACACTCTGGAAAAAGACAGAAGTCACCGCGATCCACAAGGACCAGAACGGCATTTCAGCCGTCGATACCACGCGCGGCGAGGTTGCTACCCGTACAGTGGTCAATGCTGCCGGGGCCTGGGCTGCTTCAGTAGCTGGTTTGGTTGGAATTGACCTCCCAGTCCATCCGCTCCGTCGCATGCTGGTGCCATCCGAGCCCTTTGATGAGTTTCCTCACACGTCGCCCATGATCATTGATATGTCCAACGGTTTTCATTTCCGTCCGGAAGGACGCGGATTCCTCCTGGCCTGGAATGATCCTGAAGAAACCAGTGACAAACCTGATTTTGAACCGTCATTTGTGGAGAAAATCCTGGTTTTGGCAGCGAATCGCGTGCCTGCCTTTGAAAAACTACCTGTAAACCCCAAGCGGGCGTGGGCGGGACTGTATGAAATGTCTCCCGACCACCATTGCATCCTCGGTGCTGTCGCTGAAGTGCCCGGTTTCTACCTGGCCAATGGCTTCAGTGGACATGGTGTGATGCACGCCCCTGCCACCGGTAAGATATTGAGTGACTTGATCTTACATGGAAATACCAGCGTAGTGAATGATGTATCTGTTCTAGGCTTTGACCGCTTTGCCAAAGGCGCTCTGCTGCACGAAACTGCAATTCTGTAGCAGTTTAAGAAAATTATCATTCCGCTATATTTTCAGACCCCATCCCAACTCTACTACTACAGAAGCAGGCTCATCCGTCGACTGCTATTAAGGGCCAGAGACCCGGAAGCTCTGGCCCTTAACATTTGTGGGGACTTTCTCGCCGGCTCCACTGTTCCTTCATAAGAAAAATCTAATTTCCAGACATAACCTATATTTCTCCGGCGCCCTTCGACTCTACTACTACAGAAGCAGGCTCATCCGTCGACTGCTATTTAAGGGCCAGAGACCCGGAAGCTCTGGCCCTTGAACTTTTTCCGGCATTTCTGTCCAAAAATTTTTTGCCCTCGTTTGTAACGTTCAGCACCTCAGGATCACTAATACACAGGATGAACGGAGAAGCACCGGCTGGCGGTGGTTGCCAAGGGGGTGTCACCGCCAGTTGGACTTCGGAATAAATTCCTTTTGCCTCTTCAGGAACATAAGGCGCGGCTAAAACTGGCCGCGCCTTATGTTTATCCGTCGCATCTGTGAGTTTTCCCCGTTCTCGCCTTCTGCCTGCCTGTGGAAAAATCGTTCGTGGCAGTTGAAATCACTGCAACTGAACCGGATTCGCTGCATCACTAAAATGAAGACCTTAAACTTTAGAATGGTTTAGGCTATCTTCATGACAGCGCTGTCCTGACTGTCCGATTCCCCCAAAGGAGTTCCAAGGACAATGGCAACTTCCCTCACGGTCCCCCAGGTCGCGGAACAGAGTAAGGACATCAAGAACGCCGGCAATATTGACCAGCTTTCCATCAACACCATCCGCACTTTAGCGATGGATGCCGTCCAGCAGGCGAACTCCGGCCATCCGGGAACGCCCATGGCCCTTGCTCCCATTGCGTATGCGCTTTGGCAACGCGTGCTCCGCTATGATCCGGCAAATCCAATCTGGCCCAACCGTGATCGTTTCGTGCTCTCCAATGGCCACGCCTCCATGCTGCTTTATGCCTTGCTGCATCTCGCGGGTGTGAGAGCAGTGAATCCGAACTATGAAATTGTGGGGCAACTTTCCGTCACCCTGGACGACATTAAACGTTTCCGCCAGCTCGATAGTAGAACTCCTGGTCATCCGGAATATCGCCTTGTTTCCGGCGTAGAAACCACCACGGGCCCTCTTGGGCAGGGCGTCGCCAACAGTGTTGGCATGGCGATCTCGGAGCGCTGGCTGGCGTCATACTTCAACAAGCCAGGGTATGAACTCTTCAATTACAACGTTTATGCGTTCTGTGGCGACGGTGACATGATGGAAGGCGTCTCCAGCGAAGCCGCGTCGCTGGCCGGACATCTCAAGCTATCCAATCTCTGCTGGATTTACGATAACAACCACATCACCATTGAAGGCAAAACTTCTCTCACTTTCACTGAAGACATTGCCTCACGCTTCATGGGATATGGCTGGAATGTCACCCGCGTAGGTGACGCGAATGACCTCGGGCTCTTCATGCGTGCGCTGGATTCTTTCCACAACACTCATGACCGTCCCACCTTCATCATCGTGGACAGCCACATCGCTTACGGCGCTCCCAATAAACAGGACACGCGGGAAGCGCACGGTGAACCCCTGGGAGAAGATGAAATCCGCCTTGCCAAACGCGCCTATGGCTGGCCAGAAGACGCCAAATTCCTGGTGCCAGACGGTGTACGTGAGAATTTTGCTGACGGGATTGGTAAGCGCGGCCATGAACTAAGCGTCGCATGGGAGCAACTGCTGGAGCGTTACAGGAAAGATCATCCCGTTCTGGCTGATCAGCTCAATCGCATGCAGCACCGCCAGCTGCCTGAAGGATGGGACAAAAACCTGCCCGTCTTCCCTGCTGACGCAAAAGGTCTAGCCACAAGAGATTCATCCGGAAAAGTGCTTAACATCCTGGCCCAGAATGTTCCCTGGCTGATGGGCGGTTCGGCAGATTTGGCTCCTTCCACTAAAACATTGCTCACTTTCCCCGGAGCCGTGGATTTCGAAGCCGGGCAGTACAATGGCCGCAACTTCCACTTTGGCATTCGCGAGCACGCCATGTGCTCCATCCTCAATGGCATGTCGCTGTCAAAAATCCGCCCGTACGGCGCCAGCTTTCTGATTTTCAGTGATTACGCAAAGCCTCCCATGCGTTTGGCGGCGATCATGGAAATCCCGGCCATCTATGTGTTTACTCACGACTCAATCGGAGTGGGTGAAGATGGGCCAACCCACCAACCAGTGGAGCAGCTCGCATCGTTACGTGCCATCCCCGGCTTCATGGTCCTTCGTCCGGCTGATGCCAATGAGGTCACCGAAGCATGGAAAGTCATCATGCAGCTGCGGCACGAACCGGCAGCATTGGTCCTCACTCGGCAGGCGCTGCCCACCATTGATAGAACAAAGTACGCACCCGCTTCTGGCGTTGCCAAAGGAGCATATATCGTTGCGGAGGCAAAAGGTGGCAAGCCTGAGCTCATTCTGATGGCCACCGGAAGTGAAGTCTCGCTGTGCCTTTCAGCCTATGAGCAGCTTACCGCAGAAGGCCGGAAAGTCCGTGTGGTCAGCATGCCTTCATGGGAGCTTTTTGATAAACAAACTAGGGAATACCGTGACAGCGTGCTTCCCAGGGATGTCAGCGCGCGCATCTCGGTCGAACAGGCCTCAACGTTTGGCTGGACACGCTATGTGGGACACGCCGGCAAGAGCATCGGGATGAAGACTTTTGGAGCCTCTGCCCCGCTGAAGGAGCTGCAGAAAAAGTTCGGCTTTACACCAGACGCCGTAGTCGCGGCAGCACGCGAGCTGCTGAAGAGCTAAACACATCCCAGCATTGCAGGGACAAAATGCGCATCACCATTGCATCAGACCATGCCGGTTTTGAGTTGAAGCAATTGCTCGCTGACTTCCTGCGTCAGCAGGCGCACGTGGTCAATGATCTCGGAACGCACAGCACAGCCCCGGTGGACTATCCTGATTTTGCCGAGTCTCTGGCGCTCAGCATTCTGCATGGTGCCTCTGAACGCGGTATCCTGATTTGTGGCAGCGGCGTGGGTGCATCCGTAGCTGCTAACAAGGTCCCCGGCATTCGCGCCGGTCTTTGTCATGACGCTTATTCGGCACATCAGGGCGTGGAGCATGACGACATGAATGTTCTCGTGCTTGGCGCTCGCGTGATCGGACCAGAGTTGGCAAAAGATCTTTGCGCCCATTTTCTGAATGCGCATTTCACCGGCGAGGAACGCCACCGTCGGCGCCTCAACAAAATTGCTTCGATTGAACAACGCTATTGTCCGCAACCAACCCTCAAGGAGAAATGAGTCATGAATCCCGTTACCACGGTTGATAAAGGAAATCAGGTTGGAGCAGCAGTCAAAAATCCATTACTGGAGTTGAAAAAGCTCGGCCAGTCTGTCTGGCTGGACTACATTCGCCGCAACCTGATTACCAGCGGCGAACTGAAACGACTCATTGATAATGATGGACTCTGCGGAATCACCTCCAATCCTTCCATTTTTGAAAAGGCCATTGCCGGCAGCACAGATTATGCTGACATGCTGGACCAACTGCGTTCCCAGGGGCTGAGCGCGGGTGAAATCTTTGAACGGCTTGCCATTCGCGACATTCAGGACTCTGCGGACATGCTCCGCCCGGTGTACCAGGCCACAAACCGCGGCGACGGCTATGTGAGCCTGGAAGTCTCACCCACCCTCGCGCGCAACACTCAGGGAAGCATTGAAGAAGCGCGCCGCCTCTGGAAGAGCGTTGGCCGCGAGAACATCATGATCAAGATTCCGGGGACAGATGAAGGTGTCCCTGCTGTTCGCCAGCTCACCAGTGAAGGCATCAACGTCAATATCACTTTGCTTTTTGCCCAGGAAGCTTACATGAAGGTAGCAGAGGCCTTCATGGCCGGCCTTGAAGACCGCCTCGCGCGCGGAGAAGACATCAGCAAGCTGGCAAGCGTAGCCAGCTTCTTTGTCAGCCGCATTGACACGCTGGTAGACTCCACTATCCAGAGCAATCTGAAGTCAGAAACTGATCCGCAGAAAAAGCAGCTGCTCACCTCTTTGCAAGGCAAAGTCGCCATCGCGAATGCCAAAGAGGCCTACGAAAAATACGAGCAGATGATCGCGAGTCCGCGCTGGAAGACCCTGGCCGCAAAAGGCGGCAAAACGCAACGGTTGCTCTGGGCCAGCACCAGCACCAAAAACCCTGCCTATCGTGACGTGCTCTACATAGAAGAACTCATCGGCCCGGATACCGTGAACACCATCCCTCCTGCCACCATGGACGCATTTCGTGAGCACGGCCATGTGGCCCGCACCATTGACGCTGGCCTGGACGAGGCGCACAAAATCATGAGCGACCTCGCGAAGGCAGGAATTTCCATGACGCAGGTTACCGGCAAGCTTCTGGACGATGCCATCAAGCTGTTTGACGAGGCTTTTGACAAGCTGCTCTCAGCAGTCGAGGAAAAAAAAACTTCAGCGGTAAGCGCTAAGCCAAAAGTCCACTGCCAGACGTTCGATTTTCCTCAGCAACTGCGCCAGGCAGTGGAGTCGACTGTTGCTGATTGGAAGACCAATGATAAAGTCAACCGACTTTGGAAAGGTGATGCCTCTCTCTGGACCCGGAACGGTGAAGACAAATGGCTGGGCTGGCTCCGTATAGCCCAGGAACAAGCCAATGAATTGGGACCATTGAGTACCTTTGCTCAGGATGTCGCCAAATCAAATTTCAAACATGCTCTGCTCCTGGGAATGGGCGGTTCAAGTCTCTGTCCTGAAGTTCTTTCCCTCACCTTTGGCAAACAATCCGGCCATCCGCAATTGCACGTCCTGGATTCCACTGATCCCGCGCAAGTCAAATCTCTTGAAAAACAGATCGATGTTCCCAACACGCTGTTCATCGTATCCAGCAAATCCGGCAGCACCCTTGAGCCCAACATCTTCAAGCAATACTTCTTTGATCTCACGGAAAGGACTGCTGGAAAAGGAAAAGCCGGTAATCAGTTTGTTGCCATCACTGATCCTGGTTCAAAGATGCAGCAGGTGGCTGAGGCCGACTCATTCCGCCATATCTTCTTTGGAGAGCCCAGCATCGGAGGCCGTTATTCTGCGCTTTCGGATTTCGGGCTGGTTCCCGGTGCGGTCATGGGACTGGATATGCGTCGCTTCCTTGACCGCACGGATGAAATGGTTCAGGCATGCGCAGCCACCGTTCCCGCTGATCAGAACCCCGGCGTAAGGCTAGGAGCAGCCCTGGGAACACTGGCGAACATGGGCCGCAACAAGGTCACGATTGTGACCTCCGCAAAAATCCACGACCTCGGCGCATGGCTGGAGCAGTTGCTGGCAGAAAGCACCGGCAAACAAGGAAAGGGTTTGATCCCGGTGGATCGTGAAAACTTGGGAGCGCCTGATGTGTACGGGAACGATCGCGTTTTCGTTTACCTCCGCTTGGCCAATGACAATAACGGCGCTCAGCAACAGCGACTCGACGCTCTCAAGCAGGCAGGACAGCTTGTGATCACCATCGACATCGCTGACATCTATGACATAGGGCAAGAGTTCTTCCGCTGGGAAGTCGCCACTGCGGTCGCGGGTTCCATCATCGGCATCAATGCCTTCGATCAGCCGGACGTCGAGGCCAGCAAGGTGGCCACGCGGCAACTCACCACGGAGTATGAGAAAACCGGCAAGTTGCCGGCCGAAACACCAATCCTGGAACACGACGGCATCAAGGTTTTCACGGATGACCGCAACGCCCAGAAGCTGCGCCAGCTCGGTGGCAGCCAGCCTACGCTCTCTGGTTTACTGCGAGCTCATCTCAATCAATTAAATGCAGGCGACTACTGCGCCTTGCTCGGCTATATCGAGATGAATGCTGCGCATGAAGAAAAGTTGCAGGCCATGCGGCACGCTATTCGCGACCGCAAGCGTGTCGCCACTTGTCTAGGCTTTGGACCGCGATTCCTTCACTCCACCGGACAAGCCTACAAAGGCGGGCCCAACACCGGCGTTTTTCTCCAGATCACCTGTAACGATGCCGTCGATGTGCCGGTTCCCGGACAGAAATATACTTTTGGAGTGGTCAAAGCGGCCCAGGCACGCGGTGATTTCCAGGTCCTGGCCGAGCGTGGACGCAGGGCATTGCGCATCCATTTGCCCGCGGACCTGAAGAGTGGTTTGGAAAAGCTTGACCGTGCGATTACTGAAGCTCTGGGTTAAAAAAGGAAGACTATGCAACTAGGAATGGTAGGTTTGGGCCGCATGGGCGGGAACATGGTGCGGCGTCTGATGAAAGGTGGGCACCAGTGTGTTGTCACTGATCTGAGCCCTCAGACAGTTGCCGAATTCACAAAAGAAGGGGCTACCGGTTCAACTTCTCTTGACGACTTCGCCGCCAAGCTGACAAAACCCCGAGCTGCCTGGGTTATGGTCCCCGCGGGCGATCCCACCGAGCAGACCGTCAGCGCTCTGGCCCAGCGCTTTGAAGCCGGCGATACCATCATTGATGGTGGCAACTCTTATTTCAAAGATGACGTGCGCCGCTCGCAGAGACTCAAAGAACGCGGCATTCACTACCTGGACGTGGGCACCAGTGGCGGGGTCTGGGGAATAGAGCGTGGTTATTGCATGATGATTGGCGGCCCGAAAGAAGCCTTCGACCGGCTCGACCCCATCTTTCGAACCCTCGCGCCCGGCATCGGTGATATCCCCAAGACACCTGGGCGCGAGAAATTGGGAGGCACAGCAGAGCTCGGCTATCTTTACTGCGGCCCGTCTGGCGCAGGTCACTTTGTGAAGATGGTGCACAACGGCATTGAGTACGGTCTGATGCAGGCGTATGCAGAAGGCTTCGACATCTTCCGCAATGCCAACTCTGATCAACTTCCTCCAGAGCACCGTTACAACCTCAATACAGCCGACATCGCTGAGGTATGGAGGCGAGGCAGCGTGGTTTCTTCGTGGCTGCTCGACTTGACGGCAATGGCGCTGGCGGAAAATCCCAATCTCTCCGAATACACCGGCTATGTGCAGGATTCAGGCGAGGGACGCTGGACCATAAACGCCGCTATTGAAGAAGCTGTGCCTGCGGAGGTGCTATCGGCCGCGCTTTATACTCGTTTTCGCTCCCGGCAGGAGCACACGTTTGCGGAAAAACTGCTCAGCGCCATGCGACAGAAGTTCGGTGGCCACATCGAACAGAAGAAGCAAGGCGCCTGATTTTGGGAGAACACCACCATGCCACAGAGCATTGAACGAGAATTGCCTACACTGGAACGTACACCTACAGGAACACCTCGCCAGACCGGCCCGTGCGTGATGGTAATCTATGGAGCCACGGGCGACCTCACCGCCCGCAAGCTCATGCCTGCTCTTTACAATCTCGCGAAGAGCAACCTGCTGTCACGCGAGTTCGCCATTGTTGGAGTCGCCCGCAACGACTACACTACCGATCAATTCCGTCAGATCATTGGTGAAAAACTCCAGAACTTTGCTACCGGCAGTGTGGACCAGGATTTGAAAGACTGGCTGCTGCGTCGCCTTTATTACGTTTCCGGCGAATTTGATGACCCCAAGATGTATGAGCGCCTGGGCCAGACTCTGGAAGAGGTAGATAAAACCCACAACACTCACGGCAACTACTTTTTCTATCTCGCCACCAGCCCCGTGTTCTTCGGCATGATCGTGGACCAGCTTGGAGCCTCCAACCTGGCGTGCGAGAAAGATGGGCACTGGCGCCGCATTGTCTTTGAGAAACCTTTCGGAAACGACCTTGATTCCGCCAAGTCGCTGAACCGCCAGGTTCGCAAGGTGCTCGCGGAGAACCAGATCTACCGCATCGATCACTATCTGGGAAAGGAAACAGTCCAGAACATTCTGGTTTTTCGTTTCGGAAACGGCATTTTTGAGCCCATCTGGAACCGACGTTACATTGATCACGTCCAGATCACCGTGGCGGAAACCGTGGGCGTTGAGAAGCGAGGCGGCTACTTTGATATGGCCGGAACACTGCGAGATATGGTCCCAAACCATCTCTTCCAGCTGCTTTCTCTTACCACCATGGAGCCGCCCATCTCCTTCAACTCAGATGCAGTACACGACGAACAATCCAAAATTCTGCACGCGGTTCAGCCCCTCAGTGCTGAAGACGTACTGCGCTATGCCGTGCGCGGCCAGTACGGTACCGGTGAAATCAATGGCGATCGCTTTCCTGGATATCGTCAGGAACAGGGCGTTCCGCCAGATTCGAAAACGGAAACGTTTGTCGCCCTCAAGCTTATGATCGACAACTGGCGTTGGGCGGGTGTTCCCTTCTACATACGAACTGGCAAACGGCTGGGCTCGCGTCACACTGAAGTCGCCATCCAGTTCAAGCGTGCCCCGCTGGTGCTATTCCGCGATACGCCGGTCAACACTCTCAAGCCGAACCAACTCGTGATGCATATGGCTCCCGATGAAGGCATCTCGTTGCGCTTCGGGGCCAAGGTTCCTGGCGCGCAGATGAAAGTTGGCTCCGTGGAGATGGACTTTAAGTACACGGATTATTTCGGCACGAATCCTAATACCGGGTATGAGATTCTGCTCTACGACGGAATCATGGGTGATCAAACCCTCTTCCAGCGGGCCGATATGGTGGAAGCAGGATGGGCTGTGGTAGACCCGATTCTGGATGTATGGAAGGCCCTCCCGCCGCGTGATTTTCCCAACTACGAGGCGGGCGCGTGGGGTCCCATTGAGGCTGACGACCTGATTGCGCGTGATGAACGGCATTGGAGGAAAATTGCTGAATGATCCTGGCTGGCGATATCGGAGGTACCCACACACGAATCGCACTTTTCGAACTCAACCAGAATCGTCTGGACAAGCTTCTGGATCGCGTTTATCCCAGCCGTGACTACAAGAGCCTCGATGAAATCATCAGTCTGTTTGTCAGCAATGAAAACGTAAATGTTTCTGCCGCCTGCTTCGGCATTGCGGGTCCAGTGATGCACGGCCAGGTCTCCACGTCCAACCTGGCCTGGGTTGTTGACGCGTTTCAACTCACAAAGCTCCTTCAGGTTCAGGCTGTCTGGCTGATCAACGATCTCCAGGCACACGCATCGGGAATCCATGACCTTGAGGCTGCAGACTTCATTCACCTCAATACTGCGGCCGTGGGCGAAGGAAATGCTGCTCTCATCGCAGCAGGCACGGGCCTGGGGGAGGCTGGCCTGTACTGGGACGGCATTCGCCACCAGCCATTTGCCTGTGAGGGCGGCCATTGTGATTTTGCACCGCGAAGTGACCTGGAAATGGATCTATGGCGCTACCTCAACAAGCAATTTGGACGTGTAAGTTATGAGCGCATCCTCTCCGGACCCGGCCTGCACAACGTCTATGAGTTCCTGCGGGATTCGGGAACCGAACAGGAGCCGGACTGGCTTAAAGAAGAGATCCAGCAGGCCGCCGACCCAACCGTGGTCATCTCCCATGTGGGGATGAACGGTAAAGCTGCCATCTGCGAGCATGCTCTGGACATCTTCGTGAGCGTGTATGGCGCTGAAGCGGGCAATCTTGCGCTCAAACTTCTGGCCACCGGTGGCGTGTTCCTAAGCGGAGGGATTGCAGCACGCATCCTCCCGCGCCTGCAGGGGCCTGCTTTTCTGCAATCGTTCATTAGCAAGGGACGCATGCAGCCACTGCTGGAAAAAATTGCCGTCAAGGTCGTCAACAATGACCAGGTCGGCGTGATCGGCGCAGCGCGCTATGCCGCTGAGCGCATCGGCGTGACGGCCCTCGCAACGAAATAATCAGCTTTCTTAAGGATCAGGATCATGACCCAGAGTAGCGTTTCTAAAGTTCCAGAGTGGATGGCCGTTGTCTCAGACACGGAGGCGCTGAACCACGCCGCTGCCAGCGAATTTGTGAACTGCGCAACCAGAGCCATCCGCGAGCGTGGTCGTTTTAGCGTGGCCCTCTCTGGTGGCAAGACACCTCGAGCCATCTATTCCCTGCTGGCCGAAAAATACGCTAATTCCATTTCCTGGGAACAGGTCTTTGTATTCTTCGGGGATGAACGCCACGTGCCTCCTGAGCATCCGGACAGCAATTTTCGTATGGCCAATGAGTCTTTGCTGTCCCGTGTGCCGATTCCTGCGAAAAACATTCATCGCGTTCAGGCGGAGCTGGCGGCGCCTATGGCTGCTGATCAATATCAAGCTACGCTGCGGGAGTTCTTTTCACTTCAAGATGGCGAGCTACCTCAAGTTGACCTCGTGATGCTTGGTATGGGGGAAGATGGGCATACTGCCTCACTATTTCCAGGAACCGCGGCACTGGAAGAGACTTCTCGAACCGTTGTGGCAAATCATGTTGAAAAATTACAGGCGGACCGCATCACGCTCACGTTTCCTGTGCTCAACGCCGCGAATGAAGTGCTGATCATTATCGCTGGCGAGAACAAGGCGCCCGTCGTTCGCGACATAGTGAACTCGCCGGAAAAGTGCCTCTATCCCATCCAACGGGTGCGTCCCCGCCACGGCCGGTTGTTGTGGCTGGTGGAACAACAGGCCGCAAGTCTCATCTGAGTCTGTGGTACCACACTGCGGCTCGGTACGCATCCAATAACGGGGAACTGGCTCGGCTGCGACCTTCGGAGGTAATCATGGTGTCTGCCAGTCGTCTCGTTCTTCTTCTAATCCTGGCTTATTCATCGATGGGCTCGGCCGGATCAGGCCAGCCTGCTGCGACTGCCGGCGCAAATATCTCATCGCAGCCAAAGGAGGCTTCCATGTTTCAGCTCAAAAGCAATGCGTTTCAAGCGGAGGGGAGCATACCTTCACGTTTTACTTGCGAAGGAGAAAATATCTCACCGGAGCTCAGTTGGTCGGGAGCTCCGGAAGCCACAAAGACGTTTGCATTGATACTGCATGATCCCGATGCGCCCCATAGAGGCGGCTACACCCACTGGGTGCTCTTTAATCTTCCCGCCACACTGAATCAAATTCCAGAGAACGCACCAAAGAACCCAATGTTCCCCGGAGGCGGAGTGCAGGGCAAGAATGATGATGGACAATCCGGTTATACCGGACCATGCCCGCCTTCCGGCTCGCATCGCTATTATTTCCATCTCTATGCTGTTGATCGCCAACTCGATTTAGGCGAGAACACCACCAAAGCCGAACTTGAAAAAGCCTTGAAAGGCCACACTCTTGCCCAAACAGAGCTAATGGGCCGATACAAGAAAGGCGCCGGCAAGGCAGCCTGATTCCTTTCCTCCCTTGAAAAACTCATTGCCCGTCCCTATAATCACATCAGCGAATAAAAAACGAAGTTGCTCCTATGGCATCGCTCTTCCCGCAAGTCGAACCCAATCAGCCGCTGGTCGGCATCGCCAGGCTTGCCGCCCAGGGAGAAGCTCTGTCTGAAGGCCATCAAGTTCAATATCTGACCATCGAAAACCGCAGCGTGCTGACGCGCTGCGTTTCCAGGCGCGTGCCTTTCACCTGGATGATCAATCCTTATCGTGGCTGCGAATTTGGCTGCAAATACTGTTACGCCCGCTACACCCACGAATTCATGGAATTGCGCGACAGCATTGATTTCGAACGCAAGATCTTCGTCAAACAACATGCAGCCTGGCTCTTGCGCCAGGAACTTAAGAAAGTCCACCAGGGCGAATCCATCGCCATCGGCACCGCCACCGATCCTTATCAACCTGCGGAAAGAAGATACGGCATCACCCGCGCGATTCTTGAAGAACTGGCGCGGCACAAGGGACTAGAAATCAGCCTGGTCACAAAGGGCACCCTCATCTTGCGTGACACACACTTGCTTCAGGTGGTTGCGCGAGAAAACAAGCTGTCCATCTGCGTGACTGTTACCACCATGAATACGGAGCTTGCGCGCATTCTGGAGCCGCGAGCGCCTCGCCCGGACCTGCGCATGAAAGTTGTGCGCCAGTTGAGGGAAGCGGGCATTCGCGCCGGCATTAACTGTGCTCCTGTGCTCCCCTCCATCACGGATTCTCCAGCTGATCTGGAAGATCTGGTGATGGCGGCGTCAAAAGCAGGCGCATCCTTCGTCTTCGTGAATTCTCTTTTTCTCAAAGAATGCGCTCTTCAGGTGTTCCTGCCATTCGTCGAGAAGAAATTTCCGCACCTGCTCTCGATTTATCGCCAGCGTTATACGCAGCGTGCGTTCTTGCCGCCGGAATACAGCCGCAGAATTTCAAAATTAGTGAAGATCTACTGCGCCAGGCATGGCATCACGGGCGAGCGTCTGATGGTGCAAGACCAGATGAAGAAAAGAAAGACTTGCTCTCCAGATTCCCAACAACTTCATCTTTTTTCGGGAAACCGGCAGTCTCATTCCAACGTTCAATCGTGAGAATTGGATTAATTCGAGATTAAAATGACCAACCTTAATGGCTTGGCCTTAATCCCGGCTACGAAAATCTTTGCAATGTGCTGAAAACAAACATGATATTTTCCTTGCCAAAATTATTAAAGAGCACTATTGTACTTCTGCACGGATCGAGTACATGTACTTATGACAAGTAAAACATGTACTAAAGGACAATGACTTGATGAGTGATGCAGCTAAACAAGAATCCAAGATGAGGCCCAAATTAATTTTTCTAATGAGCCTATATTTTTGGTTTTTTCAGCACTATAGTACATGGCTGCGAGTTGTCCTTTCGTGGTAAGGGTGACAGGTACTTTGAGCCGCAGCATTGGGGGATCAAAGTCCAGTCCGAAACTGAAAATTGTCAAGATTTAGAGAGAAAAAGCTGAAACGGTTTGTAGTCCGGGTTCACTACTAAACGAGCAGAAATCAGCCTTCCGGGCAGCTTTGAAGTCAACCAGAGCTGGATTAAAAAAGAGGCGATTTCTCTTCAGCGAGTTTGAAGTGGGTTCAAGCGGATGGGCTTTGCGCATCACTGAAGTGAGTGCATTGCTTCCACCAAAGCGGGAGGTGGAGTTTGCGTATACTGGTCATTGAGGATGAGCCGAAGGTAGCACGTACACTGGTAAAGGGTCTGGAAGCTGACCACTTTGCTGTCGATTTGGCAGGAGACGGAGAGGAAGGCCTGCAATTAGCCACTGAGATCGATTACGACGCAATCGTTCTCGATTGGAATTTACCTAAACTGGACGGTTTGACCGTTCTCAAGAAGCTTCGGAAATCAGGATCCAACATGCGCATCCTGCTTCTGAGCGCGCGTCGCGATGTTTCTGACCGGGTCTGCGGTCTGCAGGCCGGTGCCGATGATTACCTGGTAAAACCCTTCTCTTTTGAAGAGCTGCTGGCTCGCCTGCATGCGCTGCTGCGCCGTCCGCAGGAACTGCTCGATAAACTCAGCGTGGAAGACCTGGAACTGGATCGCATGCGCCACATGGTGACGCGCGCTGGAAAGCAGATCAACCTCACGCAGCGCGAATATGCTGTGCTTGAGTATCTGATGCGTAATGCCGGCCGCACAGTGACCAGGACCATGGTGGTGGAACACGTCTGGAACCTGGGTTTTGAAGGGCTGACCAATATCGTGGACGTTTACATTAACTACCTCCGCCAAAAGATTGATCACGGCTTTGAAAAGCCACTGATCCACACTGCGCGCGGGGTCGGCTACATGCTCGCCGCCAATCAATAGATAATGAGACAGCTGCTTCCACGTGGCCTGCGTTTTCGGCTGGCGTTCAAGCAAACCTTGTCGTTCGCGCTCCTGGTGATTGTCCTCGCCTGGGGCGCTTACGCCTTTCTCGCCCGCCATATCTCCAGCAAGCTTGACGATGAGCTGGAAGACCGTGCTATTGCCGTTCGCAGTATGCTGCAAATTCGCGATGGGCAGGTGCGCTGGGCCAGCAAGACAGCCGATCTGGAAGTCCGCGAGCACTTCGAAAAATCCTCTCGCTATTACCAGCTACTGGACGACACTGGCCGCCCTATAGAAAGTTCCAGGACGCTCGCCGGCGCACCGCTGGCCTTCACTCCGGCAGCCCAGGAGGCTTTGGCATCCGGCCACGATGAATTCGAAGATCTCACGGTGTCCGGCGGCAGATTACGCGTTCTGAACATTCCTGTGACAGGCACGGAGATGCATCGTTATCTCCTTCGGGTCGGCTTGTCATTGGTGGATGCTGACGAGGAGATCGCGCATACCGGCATCGTGATCCTGGCCATTGTGGTGTTCCTGCTTTTGCTTCACGGCGCGAATTGCTGGTTGATGGCTGGAAGTGTTCTGCGTCCATTGCATGAAATCGCTGCAGCCGCCCGCCAGATTACTCCTTTTGATAGCAGCAAGCGTCTGCCTGTATTCGGCACTGACGATGAACTCGATCAGCTCAGCAACACCATCAATGCCACTCTCGCCCGTCTTCAGAGCTCATTCCAGCGAATGTCTGAGTTTCTGCGCAATCTTTCTCATGAGGTCCGCCAGCCTTTGACGGTGATGCGCGCCGAGGCCGAGCAGGCTTTGCGAATCAACCAGGGAGACAGCACCTTCAAAGACATGCTCTCCAGCCAGCTTCAGCACGTTGAATTGCTGGCGCGTACCGTTTCTGACCTGATGGATCTGGCGCAATCAGACAATGATGAGATCAAGCTGAATCGTCAGTCGGAAGATCTTTCCGAACTGGTGCAGGCCGCCATTGACGGTATGAGGTTAAAGTCAGGAGAGGGCAACATTCAGATTTCCGCCACCATTCAACGTAATATTGTCGGACTCTTTGATACCAGCCAGCTCTGGCGGCTGGTTCTGAATCTTTTGGACAATGCCATCAAATTCACCGGGCCCGAAGGACGAGTGGATGTGGCCCTCGCTTGCCATCGTGACATGGCGATTCTTTCCGTCAAAGACACAGGATGCGGCATTCCTGTTCAGGAACAGGGGCGGATTTTCGAACGGGGCTATCGAACCAGTTCGGCCAGAAATTCCGCCGTGCCGGGAACCGGCCTGGGACTGCATTTTGCTCGGTCTATCGCCCAGGCTCACGGCGGGAACATTGAAGTGATTAGCGTTCCCGGACAGGGCTCGTGCTTCCGCGTGTCTCTGCCGCT
>DATEJX010000339.1:0-11663 GCA_035277785.1 Candidatus Angelobacter sp.
AGCTTAAACATTCTGAGAATATATTCTCAGATAGATTTACTGGGTGTCAATAAAATTGTGCGCGCTTCGCTGGCGCTGCGCGCGAGCCACGGCGTGAGGAAGGGGGTTTATTTGATTGCCTTCCAACCCTTGCGTCTTCACTCCCTGCGCTCGCTTGCTTTCAGGGTGAGCTAACCTGTGTCGCGCCTAAGGCGCTCAAGAACACCGGGACAGAGCTTGGCACCCGCGAACCACGCGAATACCAACATTTCTGAGGGTTTGATGAGAATACTCACCACGGAGGCACGGAGACACGGAGAAAAGCAAAAAGCGTTTGCCACAGATGCACGCAGAAAACGCAGATCAAAGAAAAGATTGGCCGCGAGTCAACGCGAATGAGAAAAGCAATGGTATCTGCGTAAATCTGCGGCCAATACCCTTGTCTAATGCTTCTTTGCGCTCCCTGCGCCCTTTGCGGTAAAGGTTTGGCTTTTGGTGTTCGTCGTCTGCTCCTGAAGTTTTAAAGTTCGCGCTTCGATGATTGCCAGGGGGACAGTGAGGGCGATCGTCGTATTATTTTCGTGCAATACTTTCCTGTAGACAAGGACGGTTAGCGCCAGCAGGGGCCAGGCCAGCAGGCGCATCACGGCCGCGCGGAGAGAGTTTCACGCCGCTGATTCTATCCGTAGTGCCAGCCCATTGCAGCTGAACAGAAAGGCTGATCATGCCGAAGACGCCGGAACAATGGCTGGAGCAAACTGCCCCGGAAAAGAAGAGCGGCATCTTCAAGCTGTTTCTCGGCTACGCTCCCGGGGTGGGCAAGACGTATAACATGCTCAGTGAGGCCATCCGCCGCCACAAGCGTGGCGAGGACGTAGTGATTGGCGTCGTGGAAACGCACGGCCGTGCCGGTGTTGCCGAACTTCTCTCCCAACTTGAAACAGTTCCGCGCCGTACCCTCGAATACAAAGGCACTGAATTTCAGGAAATGAACGTGGATGCCATCCTCGCGCGCAAGCCTCAGGTGGTACTGGTGGATGAGCTGGCCCACACCAATGTCGAAGGCAGCAAGCACAAAAAGCGTTATGAAGATGTTCTGGAGCTTCTGGAGGCAAGAATTGATGTGCTTTCAACCATGAATATCCAACATCTGGATAGCGTCACTCCAACGGTGGCGAGCATTACTGGAATCACGGTACGGGAAACCGTGCCTGACTGGGTGCTGGAACGCGCGAATGAAGTTGTGCTTGCTGATCTGACGCCGGAAGCATTGCAGACGCGCATGAAGCGCGGAGACATCTATCCTACCGAGCGCTCAGAGAAAGCGCTCACCAACTTCTTTCGTCCGGGAAACCTGATGGCGCTCCGCGAGCTCGCGCTACGACATGTGACTCAGTCTGTGGACCGCAATCTTGAGAGTTATCTCCAGCGCAAGCGCATAGATCAGAACTGGGGCGTCAGTGAACGTGTTGCCGTCTGCATCAGCTCCAATCCGGCATCACAACAGCTCATCGCCCGCGGAGCGCGTCTCTCTCAAGCATTGAACGCGGAGTTTTACGTGATTCATGTGGAACGCGGAGATGACGGTCGTACGGAAGATCGAACTCGTGCGCTCGCCGCCAACAAACGCTTTGCTGAAAACCTGGGCGCCAAAGTGGTGCAAGTGGAAGGAGCCATCGTAGCCACAACGGTGGCAAAGTTTGTCCGCGAGCACAAAATTACGCAAGTCATCTTTGGCCGGTCAGCCAGCCGGGGCTGGAGAAAATATCTTTATCTGGCGGCCATGAACCGCTTTCTCGCCAATGCCGCCAATGTTGACGTGCATATTGTTACGCAGGAGCCGCGCTGATGAATGACCCCAGCCGCATCCTGGTTGTGGACGATGAGACGCAGATCTCGCGGGTGCTCAAGACCACACTGAACTCCCAGGGTTACGAGGTGAGGACCGCCGCTGACGGTATGAGCGGTTTTGATACCGCTACGGAATGGAATCCCGACCTGATCGTAACCGACATCTCCATGCCCGGAATGAACGGCATTGAATTGTGCCGCGCGGTGCGCGAGCGCTCCCAAGTCCCCATCATCGTGCTCTCAGTGCGCGGTGAAGAAAAACACAAAGTGGAAGCACTGGACGCCGGAGCGGATGATTATGTTACCAAGCCATTTAACGTGAATGAATTACTGGCGCGAGTGCGCGCGAACCTGCGCCGCGTTGCCGCCAATGAAGTTCCGGTTTCTCAACCCATCGCAGAGGGCGATTTCTACATTGATGCTGAATCACGCCAGGTCCGCGTCCACGGCAAAGAAGTTCATCTCACGCCCAAGGAATTTGAGCTGCTCATGTTCATGGCCCGCCATCCGGGCAAGGTGCTGACCCATCGCGTCCTGCTCAATGCGGTGTGGGGCGGCCAGAGCGTGCAACAACCGGAGTATCTCCGCGTCTTCATCAATCAATTGCGCAAGAAAATTGAAGAAGGCGATGAACCGAGGTACATCCTCACGGAGCCATGGGTCGGCTACCGCTTCCAGCCGGATGGCAAGCCTATCTAGCTGTTCCGCCCCTTCCGCCCCAGCGGAATTCTTTTTGGCGCCTCCACGATTTGCGCACTGCAATTCCAGCCCAAACAATTTCCACGGCGCCGAATGGCCAGGCTCCCTGGAGAAATCCATAGGCTGATCCCAGCAGGCAGGCCACAGCAAAGGCCAAAGTGTACCAGGGCGCACGGTCCTCAAGGGCGTAGCACACGACCATCATGATCACCGCGAAAAGGCCGAACGCAGTAAGACGATCCATCATTGCAACCATCGGACACTGGATTGTACTGGAGCCCCTTCCCGCTCTTTATGAAACATTAACGGTTTTTAGACAGCACCCTTATGCGGGCCCTTGTCTACTGAAGATGCCGTGGGCCTGGCAATAAGTAGCGGGCACTGATTTATGAAGGGATGCAATGCTGATGAAATCAAAACAGAGCTCAGTCAGCTTCTACCGACCAGTTTGTCGTCTCATTGTATTTATTTGTTTTGGAATCGCGCCGGGTGTGCTCGCGCAATCGGCGCAGGGCCAAACTGAAGTCGCCAAAGACGGAAGTGCCGCGGGTGCGAGTGACGCAAGCACGAACGTGAATGCGGAAATTCTGAAGGAACTCCAGCAGATGCGCGCCAGGATCGCGGAATTGGAGACGCGGCTTAAGGCGCAATCCAATACGGCTCAAAACAACAATGCCGCAGCAGATTCAAGCACTGCTCAGGCATCCATCGTGAGCGCGCCGGCGAAGCCGGTGTTAGTGGAGACTGCTGCCGTTGAGGAGCAGGAGCCGGCCAAAGCAGAAAAACAGAAACCCGCGGAGCCATTTGCCTTTGCCGATTTCACCTGGCTGAACGGCAACGCGCGCACGAAAAAGCCTGCGCTGGACACTGAATTCTTTACCGGCGAGTTCCGTTTCGATACCAGCTACATTTACGATTACAACCATCCCATTGACCACACGCTTTCGGGCACCACGGAAAGCGGCCGGACCGGTGAATTCCAGGTCCAGCAGATCGGCATCGGCGGCGACTTCCACTATGACAATGTGCGCGGCCGCCTGATGACCCAGTTCGGCATGTACTCCACGATGACGCCGCGCAACGATCCTACTCCGGGCCGGGGGCAGTGGAATCTGGACGACGCGTACCGTTACATCTCAGAGGCGTACGGCGGTTATCATTTTGACAAACTTCACGGGATCAATGTGGATGCGGGAATCTTCATGTCATACATCGGCCTGTTCAGTTACTACAACTTCGATAACTGGGCCTACCAGCCGTCATTCGTGTCCTCAAACACACCGTGGTTCTTCAATGGTGTGAGAGTGCAGGTTTTTCCCACAGAAAAACTCAAGCTTGAGACCTGGTTAATTAACGGGTGGCAGTCTTACGGCAGCGCAAATGGAAGGCCCGGACTGGGAATGCAGATTCTGTACCGGCCGAATGGATCGGTATCGATCACCTCGAATAACTACGGCGTCGGCCGCGATACGCTGGGCGCGGTACACCGCACGCGCTGGCATACTGACGACAGTATCGAGGTGAAATACTACGACCAACCGGAAAAATTTCTGGATAAGGTGGCATTCTCCCTGACAGGAGATGCAGGCTGTGAAAGCGGCAGTGGCGTAAGCTGTTTCGGTAATGGTTCGAGCGGGCCAAAACAGAGCTTCCTTGGCGCCATGTTCTATAACCGTTTCTGGTTCCACAAAGACATCTACGCATTCACAATCGGCGGGGGCGGCATCAACAACCCGGGACGCTATCTGGTGCTGTTGCCACCTATTAACGGCGCAACAGTTTTTTCCGGCACGCCGTATTTCACAGAAAACCCTGGCGACCCATTCAAGGCCTGGGATGTTACCGGAACGTGGGATTACATGCCCAGCCAGTACGTCACGTTCCGCTTCGAATACGGACATCGGGCATCGAATGTTCCCTACTGGAGCGGTTCCGGAGGCGTAACGCCTCCCGGCGGCAATACCGGCGCGCCGGGCTCTTTTGTTGCCGGCTTCACTCCCGATCTCCGCAAGCGCGAGAACCGGCTCAACATGGCATTGCTGGTGAAGTTCTGAAATGGTGCGCAGATGCTTGACTTCCTGATGATTGTTTTGACGATTGCTTTCTTCGGTATTGCCGTTGCTTACACCTTCGCGTGTCAAAAGCTCAAATAGGAGGCTGCCGATGTCGGAGAACATTTTCCTGGTTGCAATCTGCTTTCTCCTGATGGCGTACCTGATTTACGCGCTGCTGCGTCCGGAGAAGTTCTGACATGACCATCAACGGCTGGTTGCAGATTCTTGTCTATTTCGCGGTCATTCTTCTGGTCACGAGACCGATAGGCGTTTTCATGGCCCGCGTTTTCGCGCGTGAGCGTACGTTCCTTGATCCGGTTTTGCGTCCTCTGGAGCGGCTGCTCTACCGGCTTACGCGCGTGGATGAAAATCACGAGATGCGCTGGACGGAATACTCCATTGCCATGCTGATGTTCAGCGGCGTCTCCATGCTGGTTCTCTACTTGCTGGAACGCACGCAGCAGTGGCTTCCGCTGAATCCACAGAAATTTCCTGCGATCCCGCAGGACCTGGCCTTTAATACCGCCGCTTCGTTTACCACGAACACAAACTGGCAGTTCTACAGCGGCGAGCAGGTGATGAGCTATCTCACGCAGATGGCCGGGCTGGCGTTTCACAATTTTGCTTCCGCAGCGGTTGGAATGGCGCTGGCGGTGGCATTCATTCGCGGCATTTCCCGCCGCGAGAAAAGCACGATCGGCAATTTCTGGGTGGATACCACCCGCGCCATGCTCTGGGTGTTGTTACCGATTTCCGTGATGGCCGCGCTGGTTCTGGTCTCGCAGGGTGTAATTCAAAATTTCAAGCCCTATGACATGGCCAAACTGGTTGAGCCGCAGCAAGTGCAGAAGACCGGTCAGGATGGAAAACCCCTGTTCGATGCCGCCGGGAAGCCGGTGACAGGCACGATCACAGAGCAGACAATTGCTCAAGGCCCGATCGCTTCGCAGGAAGCCATAAAAGAATTGGGTACCAACGGTGGGGGCTTTCTGAATGCCAACAGCGCGCACCCGTTCGAGAATCCCACGCCGTTCAGCAACTTCTTTGAAATGGTGCTCATCTTCGCCATTCCTGCAGGCCTGACCTACACGCTTGGCCGCATGACGGGCTCGCAGAAGCACGGCTGGGCTGTGTTCGCAGCCATGGCCATTCTGTTCTTCACCGGCGTCAGTACAGCATACTGGGCGGAATCGCGCGGCAATCCGCTGCTTGCCGGAGTGGACCAGCGCGCTTCCGCACTGCAGCCGGGCGGCAACATGGAAGGCAAGGAAGTGCGCTTCGGCATCGCCAATTCGGCGCTCTTTGCCACAGTTACCACCGACGCAAGCTGCGGCGCAGTGAACAGCATGCACGATTCGTTTACTCCTCTCGGTGGTCTGGTGCCCCTGACGAACATCATGCTGGGTGAGATTGTCTTCGGGGGCGTAGGCGCCGGAATGTACGGAGTTTTAATTTTCGTCGTGCTCTCTGTATTTATCGCAGGCTTGATGGTGGGCCGCACTCCGGAATATCTGGGCAAGAAAATTGAGTCCTATGACGTCAAGATGGCGATGCTATACGTCCTGATCTTCCCGCTGATGGTGCTGGTGCTGGCTGCGGCGTCATCTCTGCTTCCGCAAGGACTAGCCACCTTGAACAATAACGGCCCGCACGGACTCTCAGAGATTCTCTACGCATTCACTTCCGGCACAGGCAATAACGGCTCAGCCTTTGCCGGACTGGGTGGCAACCGCTGGTATGACCTGAGCATGGGATTCACCATGCTGGCGGGACGATTTTTGATGATCATTCCCATGCTGGCTGTCGCCGGCAATCTGGCGCAAAAGAAAATCGTTCCACCCTCGCCGGGGACGTTTCCGGTGACAACGCCGTTGTTCACCGTGCTCCTGGTGAGCGTGATCATCATTGTGGGCGCGCTCACATTTTTTCCTGCGCTCAGCCTGGGGCCCATTCTGGAGCACCTGCTGATGCAAGCGGGCAAGACTTTTTAACGAGGACGTCACATGCCGCTGACACAAGAAGCAAAAGCAAAGTCGCTATGGGATGCAAAGATTGTCCGCCAGGCACTCATCGACGCAGTCCTCAAACTGAACCCGCGCTGGATGGCGCGAAATCCGGTGATGTTTGTGGTTGAAGTGGGGAGTTTTTTCACCTCCGTTCTCCTGGTGCGCGATGCCCTGCATTCAAGCCGTACTTTTGGCTTTGACCTGCAGATCACGCTCTGGCTCTGGTTCACCGTCCTGTTCGCCAACTTTGCTGAAGCCATGGCCGAGGGCCGCGGCAAAGCGCACGCTGAGACGCTGCGCAGGGCCAAGTCGGAGACCATGGCCAACCGTCTGCTGCCTGATGGCCGGACGGAAACGGTGCCGAGCGCCAATCTGCGCACGGGCGATCTGGTACTGGTAACTGCGGGAGAAACGATCCCGGGAGATGGAGAGATCATCGAAGGTGTCGCCTCGGTGGACGAATCGGCCATCACTGGCGAATCTGCCCCAGTCATCCGTGAAGCCGGCGGCGACCGCTCTGCCGTTACCGGTGGAACACGCGTCCTTTCTGATCAGATCAAGCTAAAGATCACATCCAATCCCGGCGAAACTTTCATTGATCGCATGATCGCGCTGGTAGAAGGCGCGGAACGCCAGAAAACTCCCAATGAGATTGCTCTCACTATACTGCTGGCCGGCTTGACTGCCGTATTTCTTCTTGCCGTAGTCACTTTACAGCCGTTCGCCATCTACTCCGGCGCGCCGCAGACCGTCTTTGTGCTGGTGTCACTCCTCGTCTGTCTAATTCCAACCACCATCGGCGGACTGCTTTCCGCCATCGGCATCGCCGGTATGGATCGACTGGTGCAACATAACGTTCTTGCCATGTCCGGACGCGCGGTGGAGGCGGCCGGAGACGTGGATACTCTTCTCCTCGACAAGACCGGCACTATTACGCTCGGCAACCGTCAGGCCGGGGACTTTATCGCCACGCCGGGTGTGAGCAATGATCAACTTGCCGATGCAGCTCAGCTCTCTTCGTTGCCGGATGAGACTCCCGAAGGGCGCTCGATTGTGGTGCTGGCCAAGGAAAAATTCGGGCTGCGGGGGCGCGAACTGGCGGCCAACCAGGCCCAATTTGTGCCTTTCACGGCACAGACCCGCATGTCCGGAATCAACTTTGACCATCGTGAAATCCGCAAAGGCGCAGCCGATGCGATTGAGAAGTACCTGTTTGAAAACGGCAGCTCTCTTCCCAACGAAGTGAAAGCCACTGTTGAAAACATCGCGCGCTCCGGCGGGACGCCGCTGGTTGTCACCGAGAATAGCCGCGCGCTGGGCGTAATCCACCTCAAGGACGTTGTGAAGGGCGGCATTCGGGAACGCTTTGCCCAACTGCGCGCCATGGGCATTCGTACGGTGATGATTACCGGAGACAATCCGCTGACGGCGGCCGCGATTGCCCGTGAAGCCGGCGTGGACGACTTTCTGGCTCAGGCCACACCCAAAGACAAGATGGACCTTATCCGCCGGGAGCAGAGCCATGGCAAGCTGGTGGCCATGACGGGCGATGGCACCAATGACGCGCCCGCGCTGGCGCAAGCAGATGTGGGAGTGGCCATGAATACCGGGACGCAGGCCGCCAAGGAAGCCGGCAACATGGTGGATCTCGACTCCAATCCGACCAAGCTGCTGGAGATCGTGGAAATCGGCAAGCAGTTGCTGATGACCCGGGGATCGCTCACTACGTTTTCCATCGCAAATGACGTGGCCAAGTACTTTGCCATTATCCCCGCCATGTTTGCCGGAACGTTTCCGGTCTTGAATGCATTGAACATTATGCATTTGGGCACACCGCACTCGGCCGTGCTTGCAGCGGTGATCTTCAATGCGCTGATCATCATCGGGCTGATCCCGCTGGCGCTGCGGGGTTTGCAGTACAGAGCCTTGAGTGCGGAGGCACTGCTAAGACGCAACCTGCTGATTTACGGGCTGGGCGGCGTGATTGCGCCATTTATTGGAATCAAGATCATTGACTTGATCATCCGGGGGCTAGGGCTGGCATAAAGGAACTGAAAGATGAAAAAACATCTGCTTACCGCGTTACTGTACACAGCCGTAACAACCATTCTGGTGGGAATAGCGTATCCGCTGGCGATTACCGTTTTGGCTCAGGTTATGTTCAAGGGGAACGCAAACGGCCAGTTGATTACGCGCAACGGTGTGGTGGTTGGCTCACGCATTCTCGCCCAGCCATTTTCTTCCCCAAAGTATTTCCATCCCCGGCCCTCCGCGGCCGGAGCGAATGGATACGACGCAACGAACTCAGGAGGCTCAAATTACGGCCCAACAAATCAGAATTTGATTGACCGGGTGAAGTCTGTTACCTCTGCGCTTAAAGCGGAAAATTCTTCTGCGCCGGTTCCAGTTGATCTGGTGACGACTTCAGCATCGGGCCTTGATCCGGACATCACGCCCGCCGCCGCTGAGTTTCAGATTCCGCGCGTGGCCAGAGCGAGAGGCGTGACGGAAGAAGAAGTCAGGGTTCTGGTACGGGAGCACACGCAGCCGCGACAATTCGGTTTTCTTGGGGAAGCAAGGGTGAATGTTCTTGAACTTAACCTGGCTTTGGATGAGAAGTTCCGGCGCTTTTAAATCGAAGTGGATCGATGCGGGGCGCGTGTTGGTGAGAGAGTTAATGTACTATTTCGCAATTGATTCGCCGCATCGAAACGTGCTACTCTGCTTCGATTTTGGCAAGAGCTGCTGGCTGCTAGCCGCTAGCTACAGTCAAAATCTCCACGCCCCAGGGCGAACGGTGACGATCTTTGAAAACATGGCAATAGCAAATGGCAATCAGCAAATGGCCCGTGCTGGAGGGGTTAACCGAGTGGTAAATTTGGCGACATTCTGATCTCAGCCTGCGACCCAAAAGGCAGAAAATCATCCCAGGGGTTGATTCCGCTAAGTCTATATTTTTCGGGGTTGACAGGGGAGGGGTGGGGAGGCGCTAAGGTTTACCAAGGGGTAAAATCGCCGACATCTGATGGCATGAAAGACCTTTATCCGCGATAGCCTGCGCCCGCCAGATCCTATTCCACCGGCTCGGCCAGGAATTGAGCGAACTTGCCCTCAGCGTTTTCAGCAGTCTTGATCAGGGCCACTCGGGAGGCGAACCGGGATCGATCTTTCTCTGAAGTTCAGTGTCGCTTACCCCCTGGGCCGCAACTGGCTGCAGTGCCGTCAGGCAGACAGTGGCAAGCAACAGGATGTTTCGCCAGCTCACGGTGGCTGAGATGCTCGCTCGAACGGCAATAGTTTCACTCATCGTGATAAAGAGGGCTTTGGTTCCCGCAAGAAGAGAGGCAAGCGGAAACTGCCTGAATTCCGAATCTGGCCAGAATCTGATATGTTGCAAATTCTCAGTTTGAGGAGGATGGACGGATGGATGTGCATCCACCGCATGGTGGGATTCATAGCTGGCGCGATTTCTTTGTTCATCTGGTTGTCATCACTCTGGGGCTGCTGATCGCGCTCGGTTTGGAAGGCATTGTGGAATGGGGGCACAACAGGCACCTGGTCCACACCGCGGAAGCAAACTTGACAGCCGAATTGCAGGCCAATCGCAAGACCCTGGCCGATGACTTGAGATTCCTGGATGCTGCCCAAAGACAAACTGAATCCGACTTATCCATTCTGGCAGCCGTCAAGCAAACCAACCATGCAAGCCAGGAATTGACATTTCATTGGACATGGAACGGTCCCGCCTCCGCGGCATGGGACACTGCCCGGAACACCGGCGCGGTTGCCCTGATGAACTATGAGTCAGCGGAAAAGTACTCTGACATCTACGGGCAGCAGGCCATGGTGGCTGCGCAGTCAGTCGTTTATGTTCGCGACATCTACAGAACAGCGTCTCCATTGGAGGGCGGGCATAAATTGGGTCAGCTTAAGCCTGCGGAGCTGGATGCCATGATTGCGAACGCGCAGCAAACACTGGTAGACCTGAAGTATCTGCGTGATCTCAGTGTGAGCCTTGCGCGGCTTTACCAGAAAGCTCCCGGCGGCGATAGTTGATGTGGCTCTGTTAATGAATGTTTGCTCCCGCTACACCCGTTTTGGTCATGTTGATCCTGGGAGTGCTGTAGTCCGGCCCGCCTGGCGCACTGAACCGGCAAAGTTGGTGCGCCAAGTGAAAGGCGAGCCGAGACCGGGAACTGACCACAAAGGCCGCCTTATGCCGGATGCCTGCTGGCTTGCATTGCGGGTTCAGGTTGATGTTGCAGAAGAATCCGGAAAACGAGTCCATGCGTAATCAACAGCAACGGCACTATCAGAGTCGGGAGGAAGAATGCGGCTCCCAACTGTCCTGCCAATAATCCGGAGTGATTGGCCTGGTAGAAAGCGTTGATGAGATCGGCTGCGCCCCAGACGTTGAAGATCCATGTGATGGCAGAGCCAGACGCACTGGGCAGCAATAGTAGCGAAACCAGCGCAAGTATCGCCGCAATCGCGTCCCCATAGGCGGCGGCATGCGCGAAGCTGGACGGCAGATCGGGCGATACCACGCCGGGAACAAGCATTGACAGTCCGATGAAACGGAAGCTGTGCAGGATGAGCAAAGGCCGTAACGCTTCGGCCCGTGACCGGAAGCGGAGTTCCGGCCAGATATATCGAGCGGTGACTACCGCCCACGCGAGCAAGCTGAATGCGATGCTTACGAAAAACCAAATCATTTGTTGCGGCATGATGAATATCTCCTTTCCAGAATTCCAGCCATTGACATGACTTCGGCAATCGCACGATGCGATCCCAGGTTGATCGTCCCTGGCGGAACGAGCCTCACTGCTGCGATCCCGCTCCCATCAATGCCCTCAGCGGCATCAAGGGTCCAACGGGAATGTACTGGTGATCCATCAACTGTTCCTTTGCCAGCGGCAGCGTTTCCATAATGGCGTGTGCCTCGTCCTCAGTTTTGGCGTCGACCAGGAAAATGACGCCTTTGCCATCGCCGCGCGAATACCATTGGCGGATCTTCCCGTCGAAATAGAGCTCCACGGTTGCCCGGATCTCTGAGGGCATGACCGCCATAATC
>DATEJX010000340.1:0-4344 GCA_035277785.1 Candidatus Angelobacter sp.
CTCTCCCTGCAGCCGCAGCGCCAGCGGAATGTTGTACGTCGCGCTCGCCCCCTCCATCCGGTACAGAAACCACAGCCGCTGCTGCGCATACGACAATCTCTGCTTCCCTACGCGCTCATACCTCCTCAACGGAGGCCGCGGTGTTGCACTTTGTTTCTTGAACCACTCGATCAGCTCATTACGGCGCTGTTTCAATTCGTGGCGAATTTCATCAGAGAGAACGCCCTGAGGTGCAGCAACTCGCAGCCGTTCATCTTCCAGCCAGACTCGCGCTCCGCGATTTCGCAGTTCTAAAAGCAGCTCAACACAACTCATATTTCCTCTTCTTCCAACAATTCCGTTTCAACGGACGGTCCGCCATCTCGTATGGCGGTAAACTGCATGGCTTGAACAAGCCTGGCTAGTGCTTCAACAGTGCTTGCTGAGTAGAAGTCGCGCAACGAGAGCGGGACTTTCAGACTGCTGACTACGCGCGACACCAGGCGCATGGCCCCGAGCGAATCTCCACCGAGAGCAAAGAAGTCATCCTCAGCGCTGACGGAATCCACGCCCAGCACTTCTGCAAACATTGCGCAAATTGCCAGCTCCTCAAGTGACTGCGGCGGCCGCGCGTTTTTCGGTCGTTCCGCAAGCCGAGGCAACATGCGACGATTCAGCTTCCCATTTGGGTTGCGCGGGAGCGTTTCAACAGCGACAAAAACCGCAGGTAGCATGTACACCGGAAGGCGTTCACTGAGCCGTTGCCGCAGTTCCACGGAATCAGGAATGCTGCCATTACTCGGCACCAGATATGCAGCAATTTGCTTGGCAAAACTTTGGTTCTCGTGAACTACAGCGGCGGCATCCGCAATCTCAGGCTGCGACCGCAAAACAGCTTCTATTTCACCCAACTCAATTCGGAACCCTCGGACCTTCACCTGTTCATCAGTGCGGCCCAGGAACTCGAGGTTTCCGTCTTCTCGCCAGCGTGCAAGATCGCCGGTACGATAAATGCGGGCACCCGCGATATCCGCATAAGGGTCGGCGACAAACCGAGACGATGTCAGCGCGGGGCGATTCAAATATCCTCGAGCGAGACCATCACCCGCGATGTAAAGTTCGCCAGCAACGCCCAGCGGAACTGGCTCGAGATTGCTGTCGAGGATGTATACGCGCATATTGAGGATTGGCGAACCAATCGTGGGGCTCTCGGTTCCTGTTAATGGCTTACTCATGGTGGCGCAGACAGTAGACTCGGTTGGACCAAAGGCATTAATCATCCGGAGGCCGAGAGACCAGCGAGCTACTAAATCAGCACTGAGAGCTTCACCGCCATTCATCAGCACCTGCAAAGGCAAGCGATCAAACGATTCGAGGCTTCTGAGGACTGGGATGGGAAGCAACGCGTGCGTGACCCGCTGCGACACCAACAGTTCATACAGGCGCGCTCCTTCACGTTCATCGCTCGGCAAAACCAAAGTTGCACCGCTGCTGAAGGTCATCAGGAATTCCCAGAAAGACGCATCGAAGTTCAACGAAGCGAACTGCAAGACGCGACAGCCCGGCTCCAATTTGAGACACTCAATCTGTGACGAGGCTAGTGAACCTAAACCTCGATGTGTAACCACCACGCCTTTTGGGGCGCCAGTGGAGCCGGACGTGTAAATGACGTAAGCAGCATGATCAGGAGACACGAACAGTTCCTGATCCTCCGTACAGCAATCCTTCAAGGACGCTTTCACACCCCCGCTATCCAGACAGACTATTTTGACCGGAGACGCATGCGGGAATTGCGATGATGACGCAGAGTTGGCGAGTACGATTCGAGGCTGCGCATCGTTGATCATGTGTTCAAGCCTCGCACGCGGGTATTCCGGGTCGAGCGGGAGGTACGCCCCTCCTGCTTTCCAGGTAGCCAGGATGGCAACAATCATTTCCGGCGACCGCGCCAAGGCAATTCCTACCAGTGACTCCGCACCAATTCCCTGCTTTCGCAGATAGTCCGCCAGCCGGTTGGCTTCGCCATTCAGCTCCTGATAGGTGAGAACTCGATCCCCTTGAACCACGGCAGGAACATTCGGTGTAAGCGCCACTTGATGCTCAAAAATCTGTGCGGCTGTCAGGCGAGGTAAAACACGCGACGTGTTATTGAATCCCTGCAGAATCTGATTGCGTTCCTCCTCGGAGAAAAGCTCCAGATCATGCCAAGGGACCTCAATGCGACCGGCAGCTGAGTGCAACAGACGAACGAATTGTCCACCAATGACTTCCACTTGTTCCCGGCTGAACAGCACAGGGTCATAATCCAGTCTGACATGCAGGCGTTCGCCCGGGGCGACCATGAGTGACACTGGATAATGCGCACCATCGCGCATTTCAACTTTGCTGATACGGATGCCGGCAAATGAGCGCTTCAGAATGGAAGGATCGATCGGATAATTCTCGAAAACAAAGAGTGTGTCGAACAAACGTTCGAAGTCAACTGTGCGCTGGACATCGCTAAGTCCAAGATAGTAGGCCGCGAGCATCTCGGACTGGCGCTTCTGCATATTCGATAGACTTGTAATGAATGGCTCTCCCGTAGCAAACCGGACCCGAAGAGGGACTGTGTTGATGAAAATCCCAATCATCTCCTCGATTCCGGCCACTTCGGCGGAACGCCCTGAGACAGTAATTCCGAAGACGATATCTTTCTGATTAGTCCGGCGCGCGAGCAGCACAGCCCAAACCCCTTGCAGGAGTGCATTCAGTGTCAATCCATGCAAGCGCATTTTCGCCTGTAAGGACTCCATGAATTCAGGCGAAAGATCGAGTTGCCATGAGGCAGGTATCCGTGCGCCATCGACAGGCGGCGAGTGCTGAGCAAGAACGGTAGGCGACTCCAATCCGGCCAGGTAATCTCTCCACAAACTCAAGCCCGCAGGGTGATCCTGTTTGGTCAGCCAGGCAAGATGCGCTGCATACGGTCGCACAGCGGGTAAAACGCGCGGATCGAGACCGTTGTCGTACAAAGTAAGCATCTCACCCACCAGGATCGGAGTTGACCAGCCATCCATAATGGTGTGGTGATTGGTGAAGACCAGCAGGTGGCGGTCCGGCGCGAGACGAACAAGCGCGATACGGATGAGTGGTCCGGTCGAAAAATTGAATGGTTCAGCTCTTTCGGCAGTAACGATTTCAGAGCATCGCTCTTCACGAGACGCTTCATCCAAAGCGGAGAGATCAACTTCACGCCACGGCAATGCAACTGCTTTGGGCACAATTTGCAATGGCTCGTCGGTCCCTTTGTAGTGAATAGAGACACGTAAGTTGGCGTGCCGCTCCAAGAGAATTTCAATCGCCCGCCGCAGTCGGCCAGAGTCTAGCCTTCCAGTAAACTCAATATTCGTTTGGACTGTGTAAACGTCTGCTGCACCAGCGTACAAAGAATGAAACAGCAGACCTTGCTGGAGCGGGGAAAGCGGAAGAATGTCTGAAACGCCGGGAAAAGCGCTTTCTATCTGCTCCACCTGATCCATCGACAGTTTGACAAGTGGAAAATCTGAAGGGCTGTGCCCCGTTGCAAGTCCCTTCCGCGTGTGATCAACGATCGCCTCTAGCGCGTGCCTCCAATAGGCGACCAGGCTGGCAACACTCGACTCATCCAGGTGATTCTTCGACCACGCGAAGTTCGCCGTAAGCCGTGGTCCCTCGGGTGCATCGCTGACAATCGCATCGATTTCCACCAGGTACATGAACGCCATGGCTGGATCCGCCCCGCCTGAAAATCCAGCGTCATCTCCAACCGGCAGCCAATCAGAGCCATCCTGGGTAGCGAACCTGCCGAGATAATTGAAGGCAATCTGCGGATGCGGCTGCACCGACATTCGCTCAGAAATCTCCGGCGAGGAATACCGCAACAGACCATAATCCAGGCCATTCGCCGGGATCGAGCGCAGCTGCTCCTTGATCAGTTTCAGCGCTCGCCCGGCAGCTATGCCCCCAGCAAGGGCTTCAGAAAGGTCGATCTGTTCGAGGTCCAGACGCACCGGAAATACGGTGGTAAACCAGCCCACAGTGCGAGACAGATCCAGTCCGCTGTCCATCGGCTCACGGCCGTGTCCCTCCAGGTCAAGCACGATACTCGATTCAGTTACAGAGGTTCGATCTCGGCGCCATTGCAGAGCAGCCAAGGCCAATCCCGTCAGCAGCACGTCATTGATTTGCGCATAGAATGCCTCCGGCACCGCCGTGAGCAGCGTTTCCGTTAAGGCAACAGGCAGAGTCAGTCGCAGGTTGCCGGACGTAGCAATGCAATCTATCTCTCCATCAAGTCGAGCTCCGGGAAGAAGTTCTGCTCCTGCAGCGGCGCGCTCCCAATACCTG
>DATEJX010000341.1:0-3832 GCA_035277785.1 Candidatus Angelobacter sp.
GCCCAGCAGGTTGATGAAATTGGTGGCGGTGGAGGAACTGGTGAAAGTGACGATATCTGGCCGTTGGGTTCGGCTGGAAAACAGCTTTTTGAGTTTCGCCTGGGCTGCTGCCGGAACCTTGGTTTCGTAAGCTTCCACTACGTCGAGCAGCACGCCTGCTTTTCTCAGTTCGCTGGGCAGAATATCCCGCGCAACCTTGGCCCGTCCCAGCAACACGCGCTTCCCTTCTGTCTTCCCGCGCAGGACTTCCACCACGGATTCCGCAATATATTTTTCCGGGGTGACCGCCACTATCAGGCCGCGCTTCTCAATTGCCTTCTGCGTGGCCGGCCCAATCGCAGCAATCTGCAAATGAGAGAGGTTCGTTGCGCTCATTCCCAGGTTCTGCAGGCGTTCGAAAACTGCATCTACTCCGTTTACGCTGGTCAGCACCAGCCATTCGTAGTCCTTGATATTTTTGAGTGCGGTATCGAGTGGTTCATAGCTGCTGGGTGGGTTGATTTCGATGGTGGGAACCTCAATCACTTCGGCGCCCATCTCGCGCAATGGTGCCGCAAGGTGCCCTGACTGTTTTTTGGCCCGCGTGGTCAGTATGCGCCAGCCGAGCAGCGGCTGATACGCGGATTGGGCTGCGCCTTCTTCGCTCATGGCTGCCGCGGCACCACCACTTCTTCGTTGTAGACCTCGCTGAGAATTTTGTCTGCGCCGCGTTTTAGCAGCTTTTGTGCTGTTTCACGTCCCACTTGCTCGGGATCTGTGCCCTGTGCAAATTCGCGCAGAATCTCACTGCCATCTGGCCGGCCCACCATCGCACGCAAATGCAGAGTGCCATCACGTTTTTCTGCAAACGCGCCAATGGGAACCTGGCATCCGCCGCCCAGGCTGCCCAGCACCGCGCGCTCGCACTCGATGGCAGTCCGCGTTTCAGGGTGGTTGAGGAATGCGAGGTATTTCAGGATCTCAGCGTCGCCGCTGCGGGCCTCAACCGCCAACGCGCCTTGCCCGACAGCCGGACACATTACCTCAGGCTCGATCCACGAACGGACGTGTTCGTCGAGCGCAAGTCGCTTCACACCTGCCGCGGCAAGAATGATCGCGTCGTACTCACCTGATTCCAGCTTGCGCAACCGCGTGTCTACATTCCCGCGCAAAGGGAAGATTTCCAGATCAGGACGCACCGCCTTCAGCTGGCACTGCCGCCGCAGACTGCTGGTGCCCACTTTGGCTCGGAGTGGCAAATCCACCAACTTCGCGTATTTCACAGAGATAAACGCGTCGCGCGGATCTTCCCGCTTCATGATGGCGGCCAGGGTAAATTCGGGCTGCAGCTCCGTAGGCACGTCTTTAAGGCTGTGCACCGCGAGATCGATACGCTTATCGGCCAGCGCCTCTTCAATCTCCTTGGTAAACATGCCTTTGGTGCCGACCTTTGCCAGGGCAACATCAAGAATCTTGTCGCCAGTGGTCTTGATAATCTCAATTTCCACGGAATGGCCCTGCTCACGCAGCATTCCGGCAACGTGATTGGCCTGCCACAGCGCCAGTTGCGAACCGCGCGACCCGATACGAAGAGTGGCCATTAGCCTTTAGGTTTCCCGTTGTTGAGATTGAACAGCTTGCGCACCATTTCCTGGATGGTAGCAGCCTCCGGCTCGGCCGCTGAAGATTTGAGAGTGGTAATGGGCGTATGCAGAAGTTTGTTGATGATGCCGCGCGTCATGGCTTCGATAGCCGCTTCCTGCTCCGGCGAGATGCTGCCCAGCCGGCCGCGAATCCGGTCAATTTCCGCCTGCCGTATGGTCTCGCAATATTCCTGCAAAGAAACGATGGTTGGCACCAGGTGCAGCGACTTCATGCGGACAGCAAAACGGTCGACTTCGGCTTCCACAATCTTCTCCGCCCGTTCTGCTTCCTTCTTGCGTTCCGCGCTGTTGTTACTGGCGACCGATTGAAGGTCATCGACATCGTAGACAAACAGACCATCCAGCTTGTTGACCGCGGGATCGACGTTGCGCGGCACGGCAATGTCAATGAAGAACACCGGACGGTTGCGGCGTCCTTTGAGCAGACGCTCTCCGTGCTCGCGCCGGAAAATTGGTTCAGTCGCCCCGGTGGAGGTCAGAATGATGTCAGCCAGCGCGGCTGTTTCATGCATTTTTTCGAATGGAACCGCCTCGCCCCCAAAGGACTCCGCCAGGCTGGCCGCACGCTCATACGTCCGATTGCTGACGATGATCTTCTTTGCGCCATGGCTGATCAGGTGTCGCGCCGCCAACTCCGCCATCTTTCCTGCGCCGATCAGATAAACCGTCTTGCCTTCGAGTGATCCGAAAATCTTTTCGGCTAACTGCACAGCCACTGAGGCGATGGACACGCTGGAGCTTCCAATCGCTGTCTCCGAGCGGACCTTCTTGGCCACCGCAAAAGCGCGTGAAAGCAGCGCCTCCAGGGCTGAGTTGATGGCGCCCAGGCTGCGCGCCACCGTATACGCCTCTTTCACCTGTCCAAGAATCTGGGGCTCTCCCACCACCATGGAATCGAGGCTGGAGGCCACTCGGAACACGTGCCGCACGGCCTCGCGTTCCTGGAATTCATAAATATGCGAGTTGATCGTTTCCGGACTCACGCCAAAGTAGCTGCGCAGAAATCCTCGCAGGTCTGCCGGCACCTCAGTGCTGCTGGCCAGCACTTCCACCCGGTTGCAGGTGGAAAGCACCATTCCTTCATCGACCCCGGGCTGCTTCACCAGATGCTGCACCGCATCCGGCAGCTGCGTTTCAGGCACGGCCAGGCGCTCACGCACATCCAGAGGCGCGCTGTTGTGGTTTACGCCGATGACGTGGAATTTCATGGGGCAATAAACCTGTGCGTGTGGCTCAAGCTGTTGGCGGCCCAGGCCAGCACAGCCGTGACAAAGGCGAATGTCGCGAGGTATGCAGCCCGACGTCCTCTCCAGCCCGCGCTCCATCGCGTGTACAACAGCACCATATAGAGCACCCACATGACGATGGAGATCAGAATTTTTGCATCGAGGAAATAGTGAGGCCCCACGCGGGCTTCCGCCACAATCGCCCCGGAAATCAGGCCAAGCGTCATGAAGGGAAAGCCCCAGAGCAGGCACTTGTAGCCCATGTCATCAATCACGGCCAGTGCCGGCAGGCGGGTCCAGATTCCGCTGGAATTCTTGTTTTTGAGGTTCTTCTCCTGAATGAGATACAGGATGCTGGCAACAAAACTGAAAATCAGGCCGGCGTAGCCGATGAATATGAGGCCAACGTGAATGAAAATCCATTGCCGGCTCACCAGCAGCGGCATGGCAGAAGAAGCCGGCGAATTGCCAGAGGCCGCCGACACCGTAAGCAGAAAGACCAGCGGGAAAACTGCTATGCCAGGCGATGTAGCCCCGTAACTGGCATAGATGACAAAGAAAAAGACCATAAGCAGGAATGCCAGCATGGACTCAAGCTCATGCAGGGAAGCCGGAGCCCAGACGCCGCTGAGCATGGAATTCTCAATCAGGGCGACAAAATGAAACGTCATGCCCAGCCCGACCGCAGGCAGGGTAATGCGGGTCAGCACGTGGCGTCCGCCCCAGAATGAAGCCAGGGCATAGATCAGACCGACGCCGTACAGTGATAAAGCGACTCGCAACCAGAACAGGGGCATAGAGTTAAAGCAGATTATGACATTGATCAGGGCAGCTTAAAACCAGCAGTCTGCAATCAGCACTCAGCATTCAGCCCTGAAATATTCTAGACTGTTTCCACGTAAGTTGCTGGGAGAAAAAGGCTTACTGTGACCTTGGTAACCGTTGGCTGATTCCACGTATCAA
>DATEJX010000342.1:0-4198 GCA_035277785.1 Candidatus Angelobacter sp.
ATCCTGCAGAACGGCAAACCTTCCGCCGAGCGGGACTGGCTGGTAGTAGTTCCAAATCCACGTGGAGGCGTCACGTACCTGGTGTTCGTCGCGCCGGAACGCGACTTCAGCAAGCTCCAGCCGGTTTACCAGAAGATGATCGATAGTTTGCACCTCGGTTGAGTTTCGCGCAATTACTTGCCTTTCCGGCTCTCTTCCGATCCGGCTTCGACCAGTTTCTTTGTCATCAGCACAAGGCCGAGAATCTGCGTCCATTCGGAAACAATGTTGCCAACCACTTGTCCCCATTTTGCTTGTGGGTCGGAACGGGCAAAAATCACAACCCAGATCCCGCCGGTGATCAGCAGGAATATGGTGAGCGAATGCTGGCGCAATTTCTCCAACACACGGCTGGACAACGTCGGTGACGGCTCCGGTTTGCTTTCTGCAGAGCCTTTTTCGTAGAGATGCTTGGTGGCAAGCACAGTCACGAGCACGCCAGTCCAATCTGCAATGGCGTTGCCGAAAAACGATCCCCAGTGCTTTTGCTCGTTGCTGATGGAGTAAAGCACAATCCACAGCAAGAGTATGGATGCCACCACCAGCGATAGCCCGTGGCGCTTGGTAAAACGACGTTTCCGCCTGTGTTTTTTTCTATTGCGCATAACTTTTCTGCCGGTATCAAGACGACGGCCCAAACTCATAAGATGCAACTCTGCTGGCCACACCGGTCAAGCCCGTATAATTGCCGTTTCTCATCTGGAGAATTTCTGGTGATCACAAGAATGAAACTGACACGAATTTGTCTTCTGGCATTTCTTTCTTCAAGTGCTCTAATTGGCCGCGCACAGCAATCAACCATGCCGCCCTACCATCAACTGGCGCGCGACATCTTTCAGCAGTTGATCGAGATCAACACCACGGATACTCCCGCAGGCAATGTCACTACCGCCGCACAGGCAGTGGCTGCGCGGCTTCATAAAGCCGGGTTCAGCGGTGACGATCTGCGGCTCGGCGGGCCTCTGCCCAATAAGTACAACGTGGTGGCCAGAATTCGTGGGAGCGGCAAGGCCAAACCAGTCCTCTTCATCGGTCACCTCGACGTGGTTCAGGCGCTCAAGCAGGACTGGTCACCGAATCTTGATCCGTTCAAGTTCAATGAGATTGATGGCTACTTTTACGGCCGCGGGACCAGTGACATCAAGCAGGGTGATGCCATTCTGGTGACCAACTTCATTCGTCTGAAGCAGGAAGGCCTTGTTCCCGACCGCGATCTGATTCTGGCTTTGACTGCCGATGAAGAAGGCGGCCAGTCCAACGGCGTCCAATGGCTGCTCGAAAACCATCGCGACTGGATTGACGCCGAATACTGCATCAACACAGATGCCGGCGATTTTGAAACAGAACACGGCAAACGGCTTTTGTTGGGAGTGGAGACCAGCGAAAAAAATTACATTGATTTTCAATTGGAGGTAAAGAGCAAAGGCGGGCACAGCTCGCGTCCGGTGAAAGACAACGCCATTTACCACCTGGCCGGCGGATTGGAACGACTGAGTACTTTTCAATTTCCGGTGGAGTTAAACGAGACCACTCGGAGCTTTTTCGCTAAAACTGCGAGCCTGCAGGATGCGCAAACCGCTGCGGATTTTCACGCCGTAAGCGCGGGCCAGCCCGATCCTGCCGCTGTGCAGCGGCTTTCGCAATCGGCATATTTCAATGCGCAGCTGCGGACAACTTGCGTGGCGACGCGATTGGAAGGCGGTCACGCTAACAACGCCTTGCCACAAACGGCACGGGCAATCGTGAACTGCCGCATGCTGCCCACTGATTCGGCTGCAAATGTAGAGAAGACCCTTGTGGGAGTGCTGGCGAATCCACGCATCGCTGTACAGGTGGTGAATAATACGGGGGCGGCGCCACCTTCAGCCATCAATCCGGTAATCATGCGCAAGCTGGAAGAGCTGAGCGCCAAACTCTACGGCGGAATTCCGGTGGTCCCGGTGATGGACGCAGGCGCCTCCGATGGAAAATATTTGAGGCTTGGCGGCATTCCCACCTATGGAGTACCGGGCGTGTTTGAAGACGTGAATGATGACCGGGCACACGGGCGCGACGAGCGAATTGGGGTTAAGGATTTCTTTGAGGGCGTCGACTTCTACTACTCGTTCATGAAGAGTCTGGCTGGGGAACGGCACTGATCAGCAGGTTCTAAGATATTTGATCGTTGTCAGCGGCCGCGTCGCTATGTGAGGAGAATTGCGAACTAAAGCGCGACTCACGGCCCGGCTCAGGCCGCTTTTTCGGCGCAGTCCAGGTGCGTGGCACCGCGTGTCTGCCCGGACCATAGTGACTCCAGTTGGTCCAGCAGTTCTTCATCGATTCCCAGGCGGGCTTCGCGTAAGGCGCCGATCGGGTCCGCCAGATACCACATGGCATTCACCGAACAACGTCCAATCCACTCCCGCAAGCCGCTCTCATACTGAGAAAGCTCTTTTGCGATCTTGAAGATGTTCCTGGCTCGCATTTTATGTCCGTTGAATTCTTAGACCCTTTTGCCACATGCAGCGGAACAGGAATGAGAAATCCGTAGTCAGGTAGGACGTAAATCATGACCACAGGGGCAAACCAAAGGTTTGGGATTAAAGATTTCTTTGAAGGCGTGGATTTCTACTATCTGTTCATGAAGAGTCTGGCGGGCGGGTAACGGTAAGGGCAGCGTCTTAACTCTGCCTACAAATCTTTTTCAGCAGCAAACGATATTCACGGGCCGTGCTCTCGCGGCTCAGATTGGAGACAATGAAGGCCCGTCCATTGTCTGCAAACCTCTGAGCCAACTCCGGCTGGTTCTTCAGCGAGCGAATTGCTTCCGCCAACGCCGGAGCGTCACCGGGAGTAACGCAAATACCTGCATCGGCCGCCTTGATCAGCTCAGCAGATTCGCCTTCCAGTCCCGCCACCAGCGCACGTCCGCAGGACATGAATTCCAGCATCTTGGTCGGGATCACCGTTTTGAACAACTCAGATTTGCGCAGCAGTACCAGGCACAGCTGTGAGGCAGCGACAATGGTTGGGATTCGTTGTCTCGGCTGGCCGGGAAAGACTCTTATGTTTTCCAACCGGCTCTCTGTCACCAGCCGCTCTAATTTCTGTTTGTCAGCTCCTTCGCCAACTACCAGGATAGCGATCTCCGGATCCGATTGCTGCAGCAGCCGCGCGGTTTCCACCAGTGTCTCCACGCCGTGAGCATTCCCAATGGTTCCTATATACCCGACAACAAAACGCCCTTCGACGTTAAACTCGCGCAAGATCGCCGGGTCTGCTGCCTGCGGATAAAAGAACTGGTCGTCCACTCCGTTGAGCACCACGGAGATTTTTTCCGCGGGTACATTCCAGTGAAGTTGCAAGTGCTCTTTGAAAGCTTTAGTCACGACCACAATGTGGTCCGACCGGCGATATAAAAGACCTGCTATTTTGCCGAGCACGCGAACCAGCAAAGAACCTTTCTGACTCACGCCGACGGCTTCAAGAGATTCCGGCCAAAGATCCCTAACTTCGAATACAAAAGGCACGCGCTTGAATTTGGCAATAATTAACCCTGAGAGTCCAACCAGAAGCTGCGGTGAAGTGGCGATCACGATGTCCGGCCTGGCAAGAAACAATCCGCGCAAGGCCGCTGAGATGCAGAACGAACCGTAATTCAGCATTCGCTCCCATCCCTTCCGGTTTGGTAATGGAAGCAGCCATGTCCGCTTCACCATCACTCCATCGCGGGTTTCTGACAAGAACAGACGGCACAGCTTTGATCTGTATTCCGGCGGAACTTTACCAGTGGGATGATTGGGAAATCCGGTCAACACCGTGACCGAATCACCCGCACGCGCCCATGCGCTGCTCAATTCTGAAACGCGTGCGGCGGGCGCTCCAATCTCCGGCGGGTAATATTGCGAAACATAGAGTATCTTCATCAGCGTCAGTAATAGAGCAGTTTAAACACAACTTTCTGCCCCAGTGCGCGTTTGCGCTTGAACCAGCTTGCCTGGTACTCGCTCCAGCGATCGGCAAACTCCCGAAACGCCACCTCTCCGGTGATCTTATGCATCACGCGTAACTGAACAATGTGCAGGGCGTGATAAAAGGGGCTGGCAATCATGCGCAATCTTGTTCCCGATTGTTCATAGAGAGACCAGAAACCAGTGTCAAACCTCGCAAGTGTTTTGCG
>DATEJX010000343.1:0-4210 GCA_035277785.1 Candidatus Angelobacter sp.
GAAAGACACCATCAAGCGTCTGCAGGCCTATCAGGAAGCAGGCGCCGATGTGCTGTATGCGCCAGGGCTGCGCAGCAAAGAAGATATCGCCTCAGTGCTGGGTTCGGTGGACCGTCCGGTGAACGTGCTGATGGGACTGCAAGGCGTGCTTCTGACTCTGGACGAACTCTCAAGTATGGGAGCCAGGCGGATCAGCGTGGGGAGCGCTCTGCAGCGCACTGCACTGGGGGCATTTCTGCGTGGCGCACGGGAGATGCGCGAGAAGGGCACGTTTACCTTTGCCAGCGAGGCGGCGAATCCCAAGGAGATCAGTGCAATGTTTGGAAGGCAATGATCATGGCAACAGCGTTGCAGTATGATCCACCGCTTCAGAGAAAGGCGAAAAACGAGGTCAACGTTTCTCTGGTTTCTGGGGCTGTACCCAGTGGACTTCGCTTGGGAAATCACCGATATCGGCTACCCAGTCTTCAGCGTTATCGCTCAATCTCCTGACGTAGAACCGCCAATATGTATCTGGATCCATCCAACGGTATTTACAGCATAATCCGTAGGCGACGAAGCGCCCATCAGGTGACCACAAAAGTCCGGTCCTCGGCTTTGCCGTATGCAGAAACAACTTCTTGTCATCTCCCAAAGGGCGAACGATGTAGTAGTCATCACCTTCGAGAAATGCAATCCAGTTCCCATCGGCTGACCAGGTCGGATAGGCGCCGGGGCCAACGATCTTGGTTGTCTTTTCCGCCATGCTATAGGTAGCAATTTTGCCTGTCAGGATCGATTCATCCCCTAGTTCCGAGATTCCATACACCAGCGTTTGCCCATCGGGCGACCAACATTGCTGCGTAAGAAAGGCTGGACCTATCGCGATCTGCTCCGCCTGATTAGAGCGTAAATTCAGGACGAGGAGCTTGCCTTCCTTCTTAGGGCCGTTCCACACAAACGTGTAGACTGCGAGCTTTGATTCGTCCGGCGACCAGCAAAAATATTTCGGACCTGTAATGGCAGGGAACTCGCGTAGGCCGGTGCCGTCTGTTTGGACGATAGCCAGGCGATCCCCTTGACGGAGCGATCCTGTGGCGCGCTTGCCTAAAGCATCTATATAGTAGGACCACGCAAATGCGACCTTCGTCCCGTGGGGAGAAATGTCCCCATTCTGAGAATGGGCCGCCGGACCACCCAATTCGTGGTCAGACAGAAGCTTGCCTCTGTGCGCGAAATCAAGTGTACCCACGTAAAAACCAAAGTACGCTAGCGCAAGCCCGGTCCCATTCTGAAGGCTCGCCAGCTCGGCGCGAACCTCTTTACCCTCTTTATTCTTGTCGTTTGATTTTGCCGCGCCCATTGTGGACGCAACGCCAACCATTAACAGGCAGAATATCAATGCGCGGATTTTCAACCGGTTTGACCGTCGGCAGCTAAGCATCGCTGGACACGATAACAAAAAACCTTCTCAAATGTCCCAGCAGCGGAGCGGGTTCCTCACCCACTTCGCCGTCGGCAAGCCTCGGCTCGGGAGATTCGGAATGAGATATTGAGGAGATGGAAATGGTGGCGGTGTAGAAAATTGCTTTTCAGGTTCGGAGAAGCACAGGCGAGGGCGCCTGTGCTACACCCTTTCACGTAGCGCAACGACCGTAACGCGATCCACGACGATCCGAGAGTTGTCGGCCCAAGGTTAGAGTTCAGCAGCCGGACTTAGGCGACTGACGTCTGTTCTGGGATTTGCGTTTCTGTGTGGCTGCGCGACGGCGCTCGCCCGGGACTTTGCCGATGCGAGGATCTCCGGCAAGGATGAGCTCGCAGGCCAGGCGGGCGGCTTCTTCAAAATCGGGAGCATCCACAGGAAGGACCTGCCAGCCCGTAACTTTCTTGCCCAGGAGTTTGATGGAACGTATGTTGGGAAAGTCGCGACGGAGGCTTTCATGATGTTCTTCAGTGGTAGCGAGCCAGACGCCGTTGTCGACGGGGCTGGCGGGTTTGTCGCGCAGAATCAGGACGATCTTTTCTTTCACATAAACAGCAAGGCAGCCGAACATTGGATTGGTGCGCGGACCGAGTTCGGCGAGAGCATCAAGCACGAACTCATGCGGAATGGCTTTGCGCGGTTTGATGCCCAGCGGATCCTTAGCTGGCCCAGACTGATTGCGGCGAGGCTTTGACATTCGCCTGATTGTATTCCTGATTTTTCCCAACATTCTTGACTTTTCGATGATATTCGCTTAATATTCGCTAATGGGACACGGCGCGGCCACACGGAAGGGTCGCGTTTTCTATTTGCAGGTCAAGCAGCGCTGGTTGGAGACCAATCAACGCTGTTTGGGGCGACGGATGAGGGGATTTTGGGGGCATTTTAAGGCTTCATCACCGGGGATGAGGTGGGATGGGAGCTTGTAAGTGCTTTGTTTTCCTAATTGAGGGTGGTACCCCCGGGGGGTGGTGATGAATATGACCGGAATTGAAGATCGATACGCATATTACCGGCGTTGCCGGGTGTTTCGCCGCAATGGCGAGCAGTGCAAGGCGCCCGCGATGAAAGGCACCCACATCTGCTACAAGCATCTGCAACATGCGGAAATGGAACAGCGGTGGAAGCTGCAGAGAGAGAAGTTGCTGTCCCAGCCGGGATTGGGATTTGGTGATTTTTGTTCCATTCAAAGGACGATCAGCGCGGCATCGCAGGCAATGGTCGACGACAGCATTGATTTGAAAGTGGCAGGACGGCTGATGGTGGAGTTACAGATGGCAATCAAGTTGTTGCGGATTGCGAGCAACAAGGACGAGCAAGAAGAGTTCTGCCGCTGATCAGCGCAGATCATGGCAGGCCAAGAATGAAGATGAAAAAAATTGCCAGGAGACTAAAGCCCAACTGCTTCCTGGTTGTGCTGCTCTTCCGCCATTCCTCTGGACTGAAGCAAAGAGAAAAGCTAAAGAGCTAATGGCTAAGAGCTGATGTTATGCAGTACGTTGAACTTCATTCGCGCTCGGCATTTTCGTTTCTGGAAGGAGCATCGCTTCCGGAAACGCTGGTGGCGGTAGCGTCGGCTGCGGACCTTCCTGCCATGGCACTGCTGGACCGGGATGGATTTTATGGGTCGCCACGTTTTCACATGGCGGCGCAAAAGGCTGGGATGCGGGCGCATGTGGGAGTGGAACTTACAGTAACGGATGAGGCGTCCGCGCAGAAAGAACAGAATGACGGCAACCTTGATAGCCTGAGAACCAACGAACGTGCCGGATGCCAGACGGATGACAGCATGCTGGGCCCGGTGGGCCTGGTGATGCGCTGCCTGGGCTTGCTTCCTGATGAAGGATTGTCGAGCGAAGACGTCGCTCTGAAAAAAGAAACGGAAGCTCGCCGCGCAGCAGCGGCGGCACGAGTTGTCCAGGCAGACTATCCCCTGCTCTGCGAATCGCGCAAAGGCTACCAGAACCTGTGCCGTTTGGTGACCAAAACCAAGCTGCGCGTGCCCAAGCATACGCAATCAGCGGCAACCCTGGAGGAATTGGAAGAGCATGCCGAAGGATTGATTTGCCTTACCGGGAATGAAAATGGGCCGCTGGCGCAGGCGCTGGAACGGGACGGGATGGAAGCAGGCAGGAAGCTGCTGCGGCGGCTGGTTGGAATTTTCGGGCGCGGAAATGTTTATGTCGAATTGCAGCGGCATCTGGAGCAACGGCAGGAATTGCGCAACCACGCTTGCCTGCAACTGGCGCGCGAGATGAAACTCCCCATCCTGGCCACTCAGGGTGTTCACTACGCCACGGCGCCGGAACGGGAAATTCTTGACGTCTTTACCTGCATCAAGCACAAGCAGCAACTGGAAACCGCAGGCCGGCTGTTAACGCGGAATGCGGAACGGCGCATCCGCACACCAAAGCAGATGGAGCGGCTGTTTGCAGATCTCCCGGAAGCCATTGCGAACACGTGGGAACTTTCACAACGGCTGGATTTCACGCTGGAAAAACTGGGCTATGAGTTTCCCAAATATCCGGTGCCGGACGGCGGCACGCAGATTCAGTTTCTGCGCGCGCAAACGGCCAGAGGCGCGAGCGAACGCTATGGCGCCCCGGATGAGCGGACGCGCTGTCAGCTGGAAAAAGAACTCAAATTGATTGAGCAGCTCGACCTTGCAGGATACTTTCTGATTGTCTGGGACATTGTGCGCTTCTGCCGCGAACACGGCATCCTGGTGCAGGGACGAGGCTCGGC
>DATEJX010000344.1:0-4350 GCA_035277785.1 Candidatus Angelobacter sp.
ACATGAAAAAATTTTCATTCGGGCATATTTCCCGGGTACCGACCTTACACTTATATGGCAGAGGGATTTTCTCCGGGAAAGCGCAGTGGTAACGGAGTTCAAATCATGCCATTGGCGAACCGGAGAAGCGGCTTGGTTCCCGGCAAACGACTGGAAAGGAAGGACATGGCCGACTCCCCTGAAACGGCTCGGTGGTATATTGCGGAACTTGTTGAAGAGCTAATTCTGGATGGGAACATCAGAAATGTGATCCATCGCAAGACGCGCGTCATTTTTGCCGATTGCCAGGAAGACGCCTTTGAAAAGGCGCTTTCTCTTTCCCAGGAACACGAACCTACCTATCTGAACCAGACACTCAATGGCGCCCAGACCCGCTACTGGGGGCTGAATGAACTGAACCTGCTGCAGGCTGAGTCCGAGGTTCCAGTTCAACTCAAGAAGCGCCCGGTGATACCGCACTTCCGGCAGTCTGACCAGCTGTCGCCGGCCCAGGTGGCTATGCTCATGTCAATACAACAGCAGGCGCTGCCGAACTAGGCACAAAACGCGACCAACGTTGATCTTGCATCCAGCAGGGCATCATCGAACGGCGTTGCTCTTCTTCTAGGATGCCGATGTAGCGGTTTCTTTTTTTGGAAACAACACGGAGGCAAGCACCGATATCGCGAGTACCACAGCGATTACGAGCAGAGCGGCCCACGTGGGAAGCTCATATTTGGCTGAAATCAGCATTTTCGCCCCGATAAACATCAGCACCACTGCCAGACCATAGTTGAGATAGTGGAATAACTTCATCAGCCCGGACAGGGCAAAAAAGATAGATCGCAAACCAAGAATGGCGAAGACGTTGGAGGTGTAAACAATAAACGGATCGTGACTGATGGCAAGGATGGCAGGAATGGAATCGGTGGCAAAGAGGATGTCCGTGGTCTCCACTACAAGCAGAACGATGAAGAGCGGCGTGGCAAAGCTTTTTCCGTCCCGGCGCACAAAGAAGCTGTGCCCCGCATACTCGTGCGTGATGGGAATGAATCTTCGCGCAAGCTTGAGGACGACGTTCTTTGAAGGGTCTACGTGCTCTTCATCACCCTGGCCCAGGAGTTTGAAGCCGGTGTAAACCAAAAAGGCGCCGAAAAGGTAGATGATCCAGTGGAAGCGCCGGATCAGAGCCACGCCCGCAAGGATGAAGATGGCGCGCATGACAAGCGCGCCGATTATGCCCCAAAACAATACCGTCCGCTCCTGCTCGGCCGGAACTTTGAAATATTGAAAAAGCAGGATGAAGACAAACAGATTGTCAACGCTCAGAGATTCCTCAATGAGATAGCCGGTAACAAATTCCAGCGCCTTCCCTGCTCCCATCCAGTAATGAACGAGGCCGGCGAAGCCCAAAGCCAGCGCGATCCAGCAGAAAGTGCCTAGCAGCGCCTGCTTAAAAGCAACAACGCGCCCGCCACGATTGAACACTGCAAGATCCAGCAGCAGCAGCACCAAAATGGCGGCGTTAAAAACAACCCAGAACGTGACACTCACCTGAACGTGTGGAACTGTCATGGAACTATCCAATGCGCAATTAGAAATGAATTGCGGAAAAAGCAAAAGAGGAAATGAATCGCCGGCATCGCGCGTCATCGTACGTGATCGCCCTAATTGGGTCTTTCAGGAATTACTCAAGTTAAATCTGCTATTGACGAACTGAAATAGAGTAGGAGGTAAACCCGGTGCTGCTCTCGATTGCGCTTACGGTGCGAGGCATCCTTGCGCATGGAATCAGCAGTCACACTAAGTACTAAGTAGGTTTACGAGGGAGTACGTATGCGTTCCAAGGCGGCCGTTGCTTCTCATCCAATCCATCCCATCCTGGTATCGTTTCCAATTGCGCTGTGGGTCATGGCACTGATATTCGATCTGCTGGGGGTCAGCCAGGGCAACGCCATGTTGTGGGCGGCAGGATTTTATTGTGTCATCGCCGGCTGTGTGGGCGCCGTATTGGCGGCATTGCCGGGTGCGCTCGACTGGTGGACGGTGGTGCCTCCGCAGTCTTCGGCCAAGCAGCGGGGCTTGATTCACGGCAGCTTGAATGTAGTAGCTCTGCTATTGTTCATTACCATCGCTTACAGGCAGGGCTCAGCAGCAGCGCGGCCTGATGGTCTGAATATTTTCCTCATGGTGTTGGGTGTAGTGCTCATCGGGATTTCAGGATGGCTGGGCGGCACGCTGGTGTACCGCAACCAGATTGGCGTGGACCATCGTTACGCGAGCGCCGGCAAATTAAAAGAGCGGACACTACCAGGATGGGACCGTCCGGTGTGCAACCAGAGCGAGTTGGGTGACGGCCAGTTGCTGCTGGCGCAAGTGGGAAATGACCGCATTGTAGTAGGACGCTGCAAGGAGGGTCTGTTCGCTTTCAGCGATCACTGCACGCATCGCGGCGGCCCGCTTTCTGACGGCGCCCTGGTGGAGTGCACGGTACAGTGTCCCTGGCATGGATCGCAGTTTGATATCCGTACAGGACGCGTGGTGGCTGGCCCTGCGGAGGAAAAGATTGATGTACACCAGATCGAAGTCAGAGGCGGCGAAGTCTACATAAAGATGCAGCCTAAGCCAATCAAGTCAGCGCCGAAAGCTGCGTGATCCACCGGATAACACAGAACCACTGAACGATGTCACGGGGCGGAGAAGCCTCAGCATTCCCTGTGGCCCAGCAGAAACAAGAGAAAATTAACTCTGAACGGCTTGAATCCGCGCAAGCAATTCAGGAATGGGCGGAATGGTTCCCTCTTTCTTGTATCCAAAAACCGGTTTGCCGTTGACGAGAACTGTCAGGTCTCCGCGGCTGCCGGTTTTGATTTTGGCAGTCACACCAAACTTATCTTCCGCGGCTTTGCGCAGGCTCACGGCCTGGCGACGAAGGTCCATTCAGAAAAAGCAGCGTCTGATTTCAATTTCCATTTTGTACTTCCTTTCTTGCGCACAAAAAAACCAACGCGATTCTATCTGCGTCGTCCGCTTCTATTCTTTGCGGCCACTGATGAGACGTATGGTCTCAAGCATCACGTCACCGGTAATCTGCAGACTCTTGGGACTGAGCTTATCAATGGTGTCTTCTATTGTATGGTGGAAGGCATTGTTGTAGCCGTAAGTGAAATCAATGATGTCAGCCACTGGGACGCCGATCTGGACAAACGGAATGTGATCATCGCCGCCCATGCCGGTGACTTCCTGGAAAAAATACGACTGATAGCCCAGATTGGCGGCGGCCTGTCCAATCGAATCTTCCACCCAGGCTGTTGAGCTGGTGTCGCGCAGGATGTCGAGATCTTTATCGCCGATCATGTCAGCCAGGAGCAAGGCCTTGATTTTCTTGCTCGTGCCATCCTGCTGCCATTTCTGCGCGAGATGGCGGCTGCCGTAGAGCGCGTCGGGATCACTCCAGCGGAGGTCGCCGGGACTGGTGGAAGGAATGGATTCTTCACCATCAAAGAATGCCAGCCACACGCTGTATCCCTCCAGCTTCTTGCCGCGAAGCTGATCAGCGATGGCCAGAAGCAGAGCCGTACTGGAAGCGCCATCATTAGCGCCAGCAAAGCTGGTTTTGCGCAAGGGATAGTTGGTGTCAATGTGCGAGCCCAGAACAATGATTCCATCCTTGCTGCCCGGAAACTTGGCAATGATGTTGCGCATCTTGATGGGACCGGCAGGCGTCTGTGCGGTGAAGGAATCGTCTTCCACGTGGTCAGCCTTGAGTTGCCGATGCAGGTATGCGCCAAGTTTTTCCTGTCCGGGGCTGCCGTCCCACCGCGGACCGAAGGCGAGAATCTCTTTCACGTACTGCCATGCACGATTGGGATCAATGTGCATAGCCGGCCCCACGGGCTGCGCAGCCATCGTCGGCGTTGCCGCTGGAGTGGCCGCTTGCGCCGTAGACGGCTCAGCCGAGGCGGAAGCCGATTTAGAGTTGCTGCAACCGGCAGCAAATGCGATAAGCAGAATCGTTAAGAAGCAGTTGCGCGTCAATCGAAAAATCACGTCCCCGGCTCCTCAGCTGGGCGTCTGGCCATTACACAAGATTTGCCTTTAACGCCGCAGACACAACACCGGCCCACTCACGTGCAGATGGAATGGGCCGGTATTAGTTTAATTTATTGATCCCGTTGTTGCTGCTTTTCTCTACGTTTACGCCGCTGTTTCGGATGGACGAGCCAGACTATGCCGATCGAGAGTATGTACAGCAAAATCATTGGAGCGGCATAAATCGACATGTTCATAATGTCAGTGGTGGGCGTGAGAATTGCAGCAAATACGAAGAAAATCAGCACCGCGCCGCGGATGTGCTTGAACAGGAATTTG
>DATEJX010000345.1:0-9650 GCA_035277785.1 Candidatus Angelobacter sp.
CAGTGCGGCAAAAAACGGCAACGGCAATGGCAATGGAAACGGGCATGGCCAGGACAATCGCAACCTGATCACGGTGCTTGACGTGGGCAGCGCCAAGACAGTGGCATTGATCTGCCAAGCCACGGATTCCGGGCTGCGATATCGCGGACATGCCGTGGTGGAGAGCCGTGGGTCGCGCAAAGGGATCATTGTTGAGCTGGACAAGGCCGTACACAGCGTGCAGAAAGCGGTGGAAGAAGCTGAAAGGCTGGCCGAATGCACCGTGGAAAGCGCCATGATTTCCGTGGGAGGCTCACACATAAAGGGCGTGACCAGCCGTGGTGGGATGACGCTGGGCAACCGCCCGCGTGACGTGAAGCGCGAAGATATCCGCACCGCCGTGGAAAAGGCCCGTTCCGTAATTCTTCCGGCCGACCGCGAGATCCTGCACCTGCTGCCGCAGGAATTCATTCTTGATGATCAGGGAAGCCTGCGCGATCCCGCCGGCATGATGGGCCGCCGCCTGGAAGTGAACCTCCACATGGTCACAGCTTCGGCCAGCGCCACGCAGAACGTTGTCACGGCCGTGAATCGCGCCGGCCTCCATGTGGACAATGTGGTCTATGAAGCCCTGATGTCCGCCGATGCTGTCCTGCGCGCGGATGAAAAAGAACTGGGCGTGTGCCTGGCAGACATCGGCGCGGGCTCAACCGATTTGATCGTCTACTGCGACGGCATGGTGGCCCACACAGGCGTGATTCCGGTAGGAGGCGACCACTTTACCAATGACGTGGCAGTTGGGCTGCGTACCCCGCTGGCTTCCGCCGAGAACATCAAGAAGAGTTTTGGACATACCATCAGCAGCAAAGTTCCTGAAGGCGATGAGATTGAAGTACCAGCCGTCGGTGACCGCCCTTCACGCCTGATGCCGCGGCGCTTCATGGCTGAAATCCTGGAGCCACGCGCCGACGAGTTGTGCGAGTTGATGCGCGACCATCTTCGCCAGGCGGGCGTGCTGGAAATCTGCAACGCCGGCATCGTACTCACGGGCGGCGGATCGCGACTGGATGGTTTATCAGAAGTTTTTGAAAAAGTTCTGGACAAGCCGGTCCGACTGGCTTCACCGCAGCCCATCTCCAGCATGCCGCCGCAGCTGGCCGAGCCGGAGTTTGCCACGGTGATTGGGTTGGCGATGTACGCGCATCGCACCACGGCGGCAAAGATGATCCAGGAACAAGGTTTTGGCGCGAAGGTGCGCACCCTGCTGGCCAAACTGGGTGCGTAAAAAATAAACGCGGGCCGGAGGTCGCAGCAGGCTTCCGGAAATTGAAGACGCGAGTGGAGATGCAGCCCAACTGCATCCCGGCTCAGGTGACGGTCCGGAAAAGGATCAGGAGTGTGATGCATGAATGATGAAAGAAAAAAGACGCAGCCGGACGGTGAGATCCGGATCAGCTTCAATGAAGACCCGCGCAACAACGCCAAAATCAAGGTAATTGGTGTGGGCGGCGGTGGCGGCAACGCGGTCAACCGCATGATCTGCTCCGGCATGGAAGGAGTGGAATTTGTGGTGGCCAACACTGATTTGCAGGCGCTGCAGATGTCGCGCGCGCCGGTGAAGATTCAGCTTGGCACCAAACTCACCACTGGTTTGGGCGCAGGCGCCAACCCGGAAGTTGGCCGTCGCGGCGCACTGGAAGATGCCGACAAGATCATCGAAGCACTGGAAGGCGCAGACATGGTCTTTGTCACAGCCGGTCTTGGTGGCGGCACGGGCACAGGAGCAGCGCCAATCATTGCTTCTCTTGCCAGCGAAATGGGGGCTCTGACGGTTGCAGTGGTGACCAAACCTTTCGCATTTGAAGGCAAGCGGCGCATGAACCAGGCCGAACGCGGCATGGCTGAACTGGTGGACAGCGTGGACACCATGATCGTCATCCCCAATGAGCGGCTGCTGGCTGTGGCTCAAAATGCGGGATTCTTTGAATCCTTCCGCGTGGCTGACGACATCCTGCGGCAGGCAGTCCAGGGCATCTCTGACATCATCACGATTCCCGGCATCATCAACCGTGACTTTGCAGATGTGAAAACCATCATGCAGGGAATGGGACATGCTGTGATGGGAACCGCCGTCGCCAAAGGCGAGCGCCGGGCAACAGAGGCGGCACAGGCAGCCATCTCTTCTCCGCTGCTTGAGGAAGGCGCGATTGATGGCGCTCGGGGCATCCTGATCAACATCACCGGTTCGAGCTCGCTGAAGCTGGCGGAAGTGAATGAAGCGTCCACCATTATTCAGTCTGCCGCGCATGAAGACGCCAACATCATCTTTGGCGCTGTGCAGGACGAGAAGATGAAGGACGAGGTCAAGATCACGGTGATCGCAACCGGGTTCAAGAGCGACTTCCAGGCACGCAGCCAGCGCGGCGTGACCACCGCCCAACAGGCCATTGCTTCAGCAAGAACGGCCAATGCATACCAGACGCAGCAACCGGCAGCCCAGCCTGAAACGCGGGTTGTGAACGGCGGCAGCGCCCACAACGTTAACGGGATACCTGCCCGCGTAATGGCCGCTCCGGTGCGTGAAACACCAAGCCTGGCCACGGTGACTGAGGCAATCCGGACCAGCGTGGAAAGAGATGATCTGGACGTGCCCGCGTTTATCCGTAAACGTGGCGAAATCAACTGACCCAGCGTTAAGAAAATTAATTGCGGGTTAAGAAGAAGAACATAGGTCGTGGTTCAGGGTTGTAAATATCAGACCTAAGTTCCCGTTTTTTGATCCCAGGGTGATTAGCGCAGAAGTTGACGCAGCTCCGGTGTACAAACCCTGCCGGAGCTGCAGCATCCTTCCTTTCTGACGGGCAGAAAGGGAATGCAACGAAATACTTACTCCGGATTCAGGTGAATTGGGGATTGTCGGGTTACGAACAGCTCACGTAGGATGAGGTTATCGGCTTGATGACCAGCACAATCCCGGAAATTTTTGCTGAACTTCCGGTTTATCCAGTTAACAGCTCTCCTTCAGGATTTTAAGGTACTAGTGACCCTATGATGTCTCGGCTCCGATTTTTCATTTTGGCAGTTACGGCCCTTATCGTCGCCCTCGTCTCCATCCCCAGCTTTGCTGCGTCACGTACGACTGTGCCGACGAGGAAGAGTGGTTCAGTTTCCGAAAGCGCTCACAAGCACAAAAAAGTTCACAAGCGGGTTGCACGCTCTCACAAGCGCTCCACGCGAGCCACTGTGAAGCAGGTTAGCGCACGCACCACACGAACGCGCCGAGTTCGCCATGCTCGTCGCCACCGCTACGTCGAGCACTTCTATACCAGTTCTTACGCAACGGACATCACCAACGGAGATGACACTGCTGGTGAAGATGCCGTGGTTCGCCAGGCAGCGCTGGACGCATTGGGCAACATGAATGGCACCATGGTGGCCATTGATCCCACTGACGGCCGAATCCTGGCCATGGTGAACCAGAAACTCGCGCTCTCAGGCGGGGCGCAGCCATGCTCGACCATTAAAGTTGCCGTGGCTTTGGCGGCTCTAAGTGAAGGCGTCATTTCCAGTGAGACTGAGGTTAGCCTTGGCGGCCGCGCGAAGATGAACCTGACGCAGGCTTTGGCTCACTCCAACAATGCGTATTTTGAAGCCGTGGGGCGCAAGCTTGGATTCGAGAAGGTAAGCTATTACGCTCACCAGTTCGGGCTGGGCGAACTGGCCGGTTATCACATACCCGGTGAGCACCTGGGCGTTTTTCCAACTACTGAACTGCCGGCAAATCTGGGCGGCGTAGGCAAGATGTGCTCGTTCGGTGAAAGCATCTCCATGACGGCTCTGCAGCTTGGCGCGCTGGTGTCAGCCGTGGCGAATGGTGGGACGCTCTATTACCTGCAGCATCCAACATCGCCGGAAGATGTCCAGACCTTCGAGCCAAAGATCAAGCGCGAACTCGATATAGCGGACGTGATTCCGGAAATGCAGGATGGCATGATGGGCGCAGTGGAATACGGTACTGCGCGCAGGTTACGGCTAAACTTCAGTGAAGAGCAGATTCTGGGCAAGACAGGCACCTGCTCCAAGGATGGCACACGCTTTGGCTGGTTCGCGTCTTACGCCAAAACCGAGTATGGACACATTGTGACCGTGGTCTTTCTGCAGGGCGGGCGCCCGACGTTCGGACCAAAAGCTGCCGAGATCACCGGCCGGTTCTACCGGTCGCTCTACGATCACGATTTCTTCCGCGCTACGGCGTCAAGCCAGATACCTGAAAAAACGATCGGCGCAGAACAATAAACTTAGCTGAAAAATCGAAGAAAAACTGGCCGCCCGCGCGGCCAGTGCTATTTGTGAGGCGATTGAGCGTCTCCTCAATCTCACTGAGCGAGTCTCTGGGCACTTCAGCCCGCAATTACGGATGGGGCTTTATATCCACGACTCCGCCTTCCCGAGGCACTCCGTTAACCGTGCACCTGAAGGGGTAAATGCCCCCTTGTGTAAACGTACGGTCCTCGGCATCAGTCACGCTGATCGTATCGTCTCCGAAAGGGGAAAGGAACGTGATCTCAAGCGCCCCCTCATGGCTTGAAAAACGTACAGTCTCTCCTTTGTTCGCGGTTAACAGACTCAGACCGTTGCTTGTCCAGTCCAGCGACAGTACACGAGGCCCCGCTCCGCCCGCTGGGCGAGGCGGGACAACAGCACTAACAGACATGTTTTTACCCTCCTTCTTGTTTACTCGCTTTCAATTCTTTAAAGCGCGAATCCCGGCAAAAATCTGCCAAATCAGGATGGCGTTCCAAATCCAACAGCACCGGCCGCGTAGCTTGCGCAAGTGCACTGATCGCCCGGTCCCATTGGGCCAGCGCATTGTAGGTAAGCACTGCGTTGCGAATGACTTGGCTCTCTGTTGGTGCTGCATGCAGCGCCTGGGCCATTTCCTCTTGCGCCCGCCGCTTTTCTCCAAGCCTGGCTTCGAAATAGGCCACGTAGGACCGTGTTTCAGCAACCCCAGGCTGTGTTTGCAGCTCCCTGATGGCAAGCTGCTCCCCCTTTTGATAGGCCCTTCCGGCAGCGGCTGCATGATGCAGACGGCGCTCGGAATCAGCAAGGTTGAGCCAATAGCGGTAATTCGGGAAAAGCTGCACAGCCCTGCCGTAATAATCAGCAGCTTCCTGGTCGCGCCCCAGGTATGCCAGTGCAGCGCCGGCGTTGTTAAGCGCTGCGGGAGTTACCTTGATCTTGAGAGAATCTTCAAGGACTTTTAACGCCTCCTCGTTCTTGCCTTCGCTGCTCAATATTCCGGCCAGATTACTGTAAGAGGTCAAACGTTCTGGAGCATGCGCGACCTCCATGCGGAATTGCTGCTCTGCTTCGGCCTGCAGGCCCAAACGGAAGTAGAACGATCCAAACCATTCATAGGGCTTGTAATTTGCGGGATCAATTGCTTCCGCCTGGCGATACACTTCGATTGCCTTCTCCGGTTGGTGGAGAACGCTGTAGAGCGAGGCAATATTCACCATGGCATCGATATTTCCGGGATCGATCTCCAGCACACGACGATGTTCTTCAAGGGCGTTCGCAGCATTGTTCTCAACTCGATCCAGTAAGCCGGCAACATGGTGCACCGCCATGGAATCGGGATTCAGAGCTTCAGCAGCCTGAAGAGTTTGTCTTGATCTGGCCAGCCAGAATTCTTCCTGGGTTGCGTCGTATGCGTAGAATTGAGCTTCGGCAAGCCCGGCCAAGGGTAAGACCGAATGCTGATCCAGCTGGGCCGCCCGCTCAAATATCGGAATAGCGTTCTCGTAGTCAGGATCATCCAAATCCAGCAATCGCAGCCCACGGCTGTACCAATCATTCGCGGCTGGCGAAATTAGATCTGATTTCGCTGGATGCAGGTGAAGAGCAGCTGTTGCTGCTCCGGCAAAAGCACCGGCCACATCGGGAACATTCACAGGGGAATATCTGCTCTCAAAATCCGCTACCCTGCTGCCTCGTGTGAGTTCAAAGATCGCCAGTTTCGAAACAATTGCCTCTCCATCGCGGCGCAGCACAACTTGCATGGCATGTGTTGCATTCAGTTCCGCGTACGCCTGTTCAGGCCGATCGATGCCTTGCCTGAGGGTGTCGGCGGCAGGGATCACGAGGATGTTCGCACTTGAATTCGAGCGTTGAATACTTTCTGCCACCTGTCGCAACGCATCCTGGCCCATGGCTGCCGTTTCCGCGTCAGCTTGCACCGGCAGGATGGCCAGCCTGATATCAGCTGGTTTGAATATCCGCATCAATGGTCTTTGAAATCCTGCGATGAGTCCGAGGAGAGACAGCAGCGCTATCGCCAGCGCAGGTGATTTCCAGGCAGGGCGTCTCTCGAAGCTCTTGAGCACGTCCGCCGCCTGCGGCCGCATACGGGGTTCCGTATCAAGACAGCCCAAAATTGCGCGGTCCCAGCGCACATCCAGGTCTTTGTTGAACAGGCTGGGCGCGTGTGGTGGCTTGGGCGATTTGAGTGCCCATGAGTCCCTGGTGTTGAATGGCGGAGAACCGCTCACAATTTCGTACAGGATCACTCCCAGGGCATAAACATCGGAAGCCTTGCTGGGTTTCTGGTCGTGCCACAGCTCCGGCGCCATATAGCGTGGCGTGCCGCCGTCGAGGCCGTTCTCCAGACGTGCTTCCGAGGCAAGACCAAAGTCGGTAATGACTGCGCGAAGTGTCCCATCATGCTTTCGCGACAGGATGACATTGGAGGTCTTTAGATCTCGATGGAGAATCCCTGCTTCGTGCGCCGCAGCCAGCCCGGCGCAAAGCTGCCGCGCTATGCCTAGTGCGTCTTCTCCATGCAGCATATGTTCGCGGGCAAGCCGCGCTGAAAGTGTTTCTCCTTCGATGAACTCCATAGTAAGGAATTCAACTTCTCCGGAGGCTGTTTTCACCGTGTGGGTGTCATTCACCAGACAGATGTTTGGATGACGTACTTTCAGTGCGCCTTCCAATTCAGGAGAGAGCAGACTTCCGAAGCCCGGTTTCGCGCACTTGATGGCAATCCTCTGGCCGCGTTTGCGGTCCATGGCTTCATACACCACCCCCATGCCGCCTTCGCCAATTTCGTGGACAACAAAAAAACGGTCAGAGATTTCCTGTGGTGGGTGGAATGGCTTCTTTGCCGCCTCAGCTTCGTCGAGGTCAACCAGCTCAATCAGCGGCTGGCGCAGAAAATCTCCCATCCGCTCTTCCCATTCCACCACCTCGGCAACCTGCGAATACAAATCGCCGTGGTCCTTGCAGTTCAGGCTGAGGAACCGTTCGCGGTCTGCCGGAGAAAGAAGCATCGCCTCTTCGGCAAGCTTCATTACTACATCGTCGTCTTCTGCGCTGCTTTGCATTGCTTCTTGCTCAATCGCTCAAAGAGCCACTTGCGGCCCTCAAACCATTCGCGCTCCGCCGTTCGCTGGCTTATCCCCAACTCTTTGGCAGTTTCTTGAGGATTGAAACCGAGATAGGCCATCAGGATGACGACGTTGCAACGGCGCGGGAACTCCGTTTCCATCTCATCTAATTGCTCGTCTACTGCGATTGCCACCTCAAGGCGACTGCGGCCAGAAAATAAGCCTTCCGGAAGGCCATCGATTGGCAAATGGATGGCCTTGGGGCGCTTGCGTGCATACTCAATCAGGTATCGCCTCATCATTCTGGTAGCTATAGCGAGGAAATGCCCGCGATCCTGCCAGTCAATGGATTTGGCCTTAAATAGTCTGAAATAAACGGTGTTGATGAGGTCATCCCGCTGAAGAGTGTGGTTGGGCCGTTCACGGCGAAGGCAGCGGTCCGCAATTTCCCGCATTCTGGGCATGAGTTCGCGGAATAGCTCGGACTCGGCATCGCGATCGCCTTCTCGCCAACGCCGCAACAAAACCGTGATCTCTTCCCGGTTCATCGAGACACAATCCCTATCCTGGACATTTTGTGCGATTTGACGCGCGCCATTATACGGCCAAATCTCAGCAAAAGAAGAGTTCATGAAAGAAGGTGTAACGACCCCATTGCGGCGTTTCATTAGAATTTTCTTCTCTTTCGGTCCAGGTGCTTTCCTTCCCTCCTTTTTGGCGGGTTTTCATCATTTCAGTCGCTAATGAAAGAAACGGCCATTCTCATTCGCTCAGATTTTGTCGCAGCAAATCGTTCCTGTCGGCGACAACCACAGCGCGTGAAAAAGGAGTGATTTATGGCTGCCGCGCCAGCACTTGAGCTGTTGAACTTTGACGCCAGATACCTCGCTGCCCTGCGGCGGGAAGAACCGGAAACCGAGCAGCATTTTTTTGAATACTTCAAGCCGCGTATCCGTAGAAAGCTGCGCAAATACCTTCGTGCCCCGGAGTTGATTGAGGAAGCCATGCAGGAAACCTTTGTCAGGGTGCTGGCGGCGGTTCGCTCCCGCAACGGCGTGCGCCATCCAGAAAGGTTTGGGGCATTTGTCCATGCCGTCTGCAGAAATGTAGCGCTGGAGACTTGGCGGGCAGAGCGGCGCTTTGTCCCCCTTGATGAGGTCGAAGACAGTCCAGGACCGTTCCGCAGCCCGCACTCCCTGGCTGAAGCCGGAGAAGCACGTGAACGCCTAAAGAAGGTTCTGGAAGACCTCTCTCCATTCGACCGGCAGTTGCTCGAGGCGGCATTCCTCCAGGAAGAGGAACGCGATCTGCTCTGCCGCAGGTTGGGAGTGAGCCGAGGGCACCTGCGCGTCCTGCTGCATCGGGCCAGGCTGCGCTTTGCTGACCATGATCTGATACAGCCCGCTCAGCCCCGGACCAACGAAGCCCAGAAAATTGAACCCGAGAGCGTCAAGCCAAAGCGGAAGGGCTTGCGACTGCGTGGCGGAATGATCTGCGAACTGCCGCTTTAAAAATAACGGAATCACTCCCGGGAAAGAAAAGGTATGTTGAAAGTTGAACAAAGTCGGCGTTATCACGAGCTGGAGCAGTGAAACAGAACTTGCTCCTTTGATACGCACGGCCCAGAGGACGCTAGGTCAATTTAAGAGGTGAACTGACTGCGACTGCCCCGGAAAAACACAGTCCAACTGCACAACGGGCAGAGGGAGCCGCCGGCTTTGGTTGCGGGATCATGAGCAAGGCAGCAACGGCAGTTGGCCGCACTCGCACACAGATGAGACGCTCCGCTCTTTGATGAGCCAGCTTCCACCAGGGGAGAAACCCGGCGCGATCAGATTGCTAGCGGGCGCGCCGGTTGTTTAGTTCACCACCAGCGTCATGGTTGTGTTATGCGTGGTGTTTCCTGAAGTCCCCGTGATGGTCAAAGAATAGGTTCCCGCCGGAGTGCCTCCTCCGCTGGGAGTTGGGCTGGGAGTTGGATTTGGAGTGGGTGTAGGCCCGCTCTGAACTCCCGAGTCCCCGCTGCACGCTGCAATCACAAGAAGCGCCGAAGCCAGAACCGGAGCGGCCATCCAGCGAAGCCGGTACAAGCGTTTCTTGGAGAAACACAAAACCAGCATGCCGGCTGTCAAAGTCGCAACCAGAAACGCGAACCGCAACCGATAGTTGCCGGGAGGCAAAAGGGCAGCTCCTCGCGCCGTCGTGGTAATGGAAACCTGCGCGGTTGCAGTGCCGCCGTTAGGATTGATTGATCCTGGCGAAACGTTGCATGCAGCACCT
>DATEJX010000346.1:0-4057 GCA_035277785.1 Candidatus Angelobacter sp.
ACGCGTGAGTGTTGTTCTTCCACCACCTTGCCCATGGCTTCTTCCAGAGGCATGTCCGCCGGGAGAGAAAAGATATTGTGCCGCGGCACCATGATCTCGCGCACCGTCAGGTTGTCGAGGTCGAGCGCATGATGGATCATCTCCTCTTCCGCCTCAGGCAGAAGCCCAACGCGTCGGGATGCGGTCACAATCAGCTTCAACTCTTCTGCCGAATGGCCGCTTCCTTCCCGGCGCAAGCGTGACCCGAAGCCCCGCAGGACCAGGTTCGCTGACTTGTTCATGAATACCAGGAACGGATGAGAGAGCCTCATGAAGAAGTCCATGGGGCCAGCGACGGCCAGCGCCACTCGCTCTGCGCGCTCCAGGGCGAGGGACTTGGGAACCAACTCACCCAGAATAACCAGCATGTACGTAATCAGGATGAAAGCCAGTGTCGCGCCCAATCCGTGAGCGTAGACCCGGGCATAAGGCACATTTCCCAGCCAGGGACGGATAATCGCCGCCAGCGTGTCTTCTCCGGCCCAGCCCAGGCCAAGGCTGGCCAGAGTCACTCCAAACTGCACAGCGGGCAGAAATTCATCAAGGCGCTGCTGGATGCGTTGCACGATCCGCGCGCCAATGCGCCGCTGTTCGATCATTTGCTGGATCCGGGTGTCCCGGACGCTGACCATGGCGAATTCAGCGGCTACAAAAAAAGCGTTGGCTGCCACTAACAGGACCACCAGAATGATCCTCAGCAGCACCAGAGTGACCATATCGGTTCCCATGATACAACGGCAGCCCATCCAGCCCTGAGTCAAAGAAGTACATGGGCCTAATATCTACTTTTGTTTGTGTGATTTGCTGCCTTTTTTCCGTCTGCAAGGTCTAACCGTTTCGTACGTTCTTTTCTGGAACCAAATTAATCCTGTCAACGTATTCATAGCTGGGACCGCAGAAAGGGGTTTCACGTGGCCAACGGCAAGAATAAGCGCAAACGTCTGATTTATCTGCTGGGCGGAGTCGCCGTCGTTCTGGTAATTGTAATCGGCCTCGTGGCAGCCACTCGCGGCACCACAAAGATCGACTCTTCCCGTCTGGCGAAGGTGGAAAAAGGCGATCTGGCCAAGAGCGTCGTCGCTACCGGAAAGATTGAGCCCATTACCAATGTGGAAGTGAAATCCAAAGCCAGCGGGATCGTGAAAAAACTTTTGGTGGATTACGGCGAGCCAGTCAAGCAGGGACAGGTTCTGGCGGAACTGGACAAAGACGAGATTCTGGCTCAGGTCAACCAGGAAAAGGCTTCTTTGGAAGCTGCCGAAGCAGCTGCAAGAGCCGCCGATGCGGACCTGCAACGGGCCAAGGTTGACGCCGAAGGCGTTGACGTCCCCATGCTAAAGCGCGCCTACGATCGCGCTGTCACAATGGCGAAAGATGGCGTTGTCTCACCTTCCGCTCTCGATGACGCGCAGAAAAATTACGAGATGGCGGTCAACAAACAGCATCTGGGCGAAGCCAATGTGATTTCTGCCAAGGCAAAGTTGGCGCAGGCACAAGCACAGGTATCGCAGGCACGGGCAGAACTGGCGCAAAAGGAACAGGAATACCGCAACTCCACCATCGTCTCGCCCATTGACGGAGTGGTTCTTTCGCGCGACGTTGAAGTCGGCGACGCTGTTAGCTCCATCCTTGTGCTGGGTTCGTCCGCAACGCTGGTGATGACGCTGGGTGATACGCGGCAGGTTTACGTTAAGGGCAAGGTCGATGAGAGCGACATAGGTCACGTTTCTCTTGAGCAGCCGGCGCGCATTAAAGTCGAGTCCTACAAGGACCGCACCTTCCACGGCAAGGTCACAAAAATTTCCCCGATGGGCGTTGAAAAAGATAACGTAACCACCTTTGAGGTGCGCGTCTCCATTGACAATTCCACAGGCGAGCTGAAGTCACAGATGACGGCAAATGCGGAAATCATCCAGGACGAACACAAGGGCGTTCTGATTGTCCCCGAAGGGGCTCTGATGTACGACAAAGACCGTAAAGCATCGGTTGAAGTTCCAGACCAAAGCGCCAAGGGCGGCAAGAGGAAGGTTGCCGTTACGGTTGGAATCTCCAATGGCTCCAAAACAGAGCTGCTGAGTGGGCTGAAGGAAGGCCAGCAGGTAGTGCTGCAATAATACAGGAGGAAATATGAGAGCAAGCAAGAACCTCGTCCTGGCTGCGCTGGTATTCGCTGTGGGACTCCTGCCGGCGAGCGCGGCGGTAACAGGGCACTTCGAACGCACCTTGAAAGTGACTGGCGCGGTCGACCTGAACATCGTTTCCGGTTCCGGCAATATAAACGTTCGCACAGGCGCCAGTGACTCCGTAATCGTTTCTGCCAAAATACACGCCAACAACTCATGGCTCTTTGCTGGCAATGTGGAAGATCGAGTCCATCGCATCGAGCAGAATCCACCCATTGAACAGCAAGGCAACATCATTCACATAGGCCGCTCGCAGGACCGGGACCTGTTTCGTAACATCTCCATTGATTATGAGGTTACTGTCCCGGCGCAGACGCGTCTCACTTCCCAAACCGGCTCAGGCGATCAGACCGTCAATGGCGTGCAACTGCCTCTCTCCGCAAGAACGGGTTCGGGCAATATCACCGTGGATAATCTCGGGGCTGATGCGCGCATCACCGCTGGATCCGGCGACATGAAAATAGGCACAGTCAAAGGCTCGCTGACTGCCACAGACGGCAGCGGAAACATCCGCGCTCAAGGGGTTGCCGGTGAGATAAACGCGACCACAGGCAGCGGCGACATAGAGATGCGCCAGGTTGCCGCCGGAAACGTTCGCGTCGGCACCGGCTCTGGCAACATCAAGCTTTATGGAATCAAAGGTGGATTGCGAGCGCAGGCTGGCAGCGGCGACATCGTGGCGGAAGGGCAGCCCACCACGGACTGGCAGTTAGGCGCCGGGTCTGGAAACATTACCCTCAAAATGCCTGCTCAGGCCTCTTTCAACATTGACGCCAGGACATCATCCGGAAGCCTCAAAGTCGCACCTTCGGTTCAAGGCGGCACCGTGTCTCACAACCGGGTTCAGGGAAAAGTGGGAAATGGCGGTCCGCTGCTTGATCTGCATACCGGTTCGGGCGATATAGACGTGGAATAGTGCTTTTTCAATCATGCAAAACGGAGGCTGCGGCCTCCGTTCTTGTTTCCTGCTGGATAACGACTGCTCGCTTCTGAGCTCTCGGAAATCCACCGAAAATTCACATAGGACATGCCTATGTCTCTCATTTTGCAGGGAACTTCCTGCAATCGCCCATGGCTATGGCTCAGATTGCTGCGTTCTCAGTATTCAATAGGGAAACGCTATTGCCTCAATAGATAAATACGCTAATCTTTGAAAGTCTAATCTCGGTCCAATCATTCTTTAATTACATCATTGCATTCTAGCGGCAGTTCGGCGGACGCTTTCGTAACACCGCACAGCGCCTCCTCTCAGAAAGGACGCTGCCGCGCAGTGAGCGAAAGTTCCCTCTCCGGGCAATCAGGCTACGTGGGCTGTTTGCGGGGCGCTTGAACTGACTCCGAACGCAAGAGCACGTTTAGTTCTGCCCTTTGTTCTTGCGCAAGATCAGTCGTCCACCCACATTAGTTAACGTCGCGCAAGCATGGACTGTTTGTTTTGCAGCCCAATGCGACGTCGGCGTGTGCCCCTCGCTCGGCTGCGCAATCTCGCATTGCGGAGCTGAAGGAGTCGTGTGCCTTCCCGGAGACGAACAGGATTCATCGATGCGGGAGATGAGGCTATGACATATCTGAGGGGAACCACCTTCACCGAGCAAACAGCAGTGGCTGAGCTTACGTTGGGCGCGGTCCGGCCCTGGGCGGCTCCGTCCCAGGAAGAGACCGGCTACATCTCCGGTTTTGTGCGCAGCGCAAAAACCGCGCTTGCGCCGGCAGCGGTGCGCGACTTTTTTGCGCACCTCTACGCCACAGACCGTCTGCTGCATAATTTCGGTTGGCTGCTGCTGTTGAGCGTCCCTGCCTTTGCCCTGCTCAGCTATGTTGATCCCGGAACTGCC
>DATEJX010000347.1:0-10655 GCA_035277785.1 Candidatus Angelobacter sp.
GACGTCGAGGGCGGAAACCGGTTCATCGCAAACGATGAACTTAGGCCGGAGGATGAGCGCGCGAGCAATGCCGATTCGCTGCCTCTGCCCGCCGGAAAACTCATGCGGGTAGCGGCGTAAAGCTGACTCCTCCAGACCCACCGCGTGCATCATCTCCGTGGCTGCTGCCCGGCGTTGTGGCGGGGTCGCAGACCGGCCTTCATGAATGAGGAGCGGTTCCGTCACAATTTCTTCCACGCGCATGCGTGGGTTCAGCGACGCGAAAGGATCCTGGAAGATGATCTGCATGTCGCGGCGCAGGCGGCGCAATTCGCCGGCGGAAGCGGCCAGAACATCCTGATGGTTGAAGCGAACGGTGCCCGATGTGGGCTCAATCAGGCGAAGCACCATTCTCCCGAGGGTGCTCTTGCCGCAGCCGGACTCGCCGACCAAGCCGAGGGCTTCACCGGCGTCAATATCGAGCGAAACCCCGTTCACGGCATGGACTTCGCGCTGCGCCTGACCAAATGCCCCTTCAGTTTGGTAGACCTTCCTCAAGTTGCGGAGTTCGAGCAGGGACATGGACAGCACTATAAATCAGTGATCTCGCGGGAAATTTCTTCTACTTTAAAATATTCTCGCTACGGCAGCCTGGTGAGCTTGGAATTTCCGCGTTCCGAGTATACGGAGCCTAATATGATAAGCAAAATTTGGCTGGCATTGCCTTATTGGGTTTTGAGTTCAGGGCAGCATTCTTGTATGAAAGTGAAAGGTTAATGACTGCAAAAAAAATGACTGTGCGAATCGTGTATGCGATTGTCATAGTTTTGGCCGCCCTTGTTTGTGGCTTCAGAATTGTGGCATGGTCATTTAATTGGCTATCTCCAGAATTTCGCGTCGCCGCGAAGGCGGCTTTTGATGATATTAAGAGGTGTGAGCATGATGAAATAGATTCGAAGTCCTATCAGACTTGCGTTGGGGACGCCAAGAAGGATCTTGTGCCAGCGAAATCGGTAATGAAAGGCGGAAACGAACATCGAGCGTTTTATTTGCTTCAAACCTACTTAGAGGACCTTGAAAACTGCGCACGCCAGCATAAGAATGACCCTTCAGGAGAATCTCCCGAATGTAGACAGATGATTGAAAGACGACATGATCTGTCAACCTGGCTAGAAAAATGATTGCGAACGGTGCTTGCCCCCTGGAAGGGGACAGCCGAGAGTGTGTCGGAAAGGAAAGTACACGTCGGCGCACACAGCCATCACGCTCGACAAGGAGCGGCGCCTTTCTCCCGTTGAACAGATTCACGAACAGGCTGTGGTGCTTGATCTGCCTATGCCGAACAGTCTGGCGAACATTGGCATGAGGGCGAATAAATGGTAAACTTCTGCTTTGTCGGACTCCGCCGAAAATAGAGGCGAAATGTCTTTGGTTGTGAACACTCTTAAGCCGCTAAATGCTGGCGGGGGACTATAAGAACCGCGACCCTCTGCTTAACTGATCGCCGGGCATTCAATGCCTATCCCGGGCGATAGGTGGGGATGAATGGCGATGAAGCCGGACCTGGGGGGATGCAATGCTGGGATCGCCCTACTGCGCCACCAGCAGAGAACTTGCAAGACCAGGACTTCCGGGCGTTCATCTTAAGAGTAGCCGAGTGAGGGTCCGGGAATCCCTTGCAAATGGCCGTGGGCCAGCGTGTTAGAATCTGGTTAACTTCTAATTTAAGAGAGCCTTCTCTTGGTTGAATTAGCGCCCTCCATTTTGTCCGCGGACTTCGCGCACCTGGCTGATGCCGTGCATGCGGTAGTCGAGGGCGGCGCGACAGTGCTGCACGTGGATGTGATGGATGGACATTTCGTGCCCAACATCACCATTGGACCTCCGGTGGTGGCTTCACTGCGCAAAGTAACGAATCTGCCGTTTGATGTGCATTTGATGATCGAGAACCCGGACCAGTACATTCCCGCCTTTGTGGACGCGGGCGCTGACTGGATTTCAGTCCATCAGGAAGCCTGCGTGCATCTGCATCGAACGCTGGAACTGATCCGCCATCACAATGTGAACGCGGGAGTGGTGATCAACCCTGCTACGCCGGTGCGAATGCTGGAGAACGTCCTGGACATGGTTGATCATGTGCTGGTCATGTCAGTCAATCCGGGTTTTGGCGGGCAAAAATTCATTCCAGTTGCGCTTGAAAAGACAAAGCGGCTGGTGGCGATGCGCGCGGAGCGGCGGCTAGATTTCAGGATTGAGATGGACGGCGGCATTGCGCAGGATACTGTGACAGAGGCGGTGCGCGCTGGAGTGGAGATTCTGGTTGCAGGCAACGCCGTTTTCGGCCATGGTAATCCGAAAGAGAACGCGCAAGCCTTATTGAAACTGGCCCGGGAAGCGACCCTGCAAAGGGTGTAAGCGACTTTCAGCAATTTTGAGGTAGGTAATGGTTCGTAAATTTTGTGTTCTTTCCGTACTGGCATGCGCGTTGCTGCTGGCAGGATGCCATCATAAGGTCCAGAACCCACTGGCCAATATTGATTCCAAACAGCCGGACAAAGGGCTATACGATCGCGCGATTGACTCCATGAAGCATGGCCACTATGAGGTGGCGCGCACGCTGCTGGAGACGCTGATCAACACCTACCCGGACTCCGAGTATCTGGCGCGGGCAAAGCTGGCCGTTGGCGACTCCTGGTATCAGGAGGGTGGCACCGCAGCGTGGCAGCAGGCAGAGGCGGAGTACAAGGATTTCCAGACCTTCTTCCCCAACCTGCCGGAAGCGTCAGAAGCGCAGCTTAAAGTAGCCAACATCCACTACCGCCAGATGGAGAAGCCAGACCGCGATTTTGCCCAGGCGATGCGCGCGGCTGACGAATACAAGTCACTGATTCAAACCTATCCAGACAGTCCTCTGGTGCCGGAAGCCAAGCAGCGCCTGCGCGAAGTGCAGGAGGTCCTGGCTGAGCGGCAATATCGGATTGCCAATTTCTATTTCCTGCGGCAGAACCTGGCTGCATCCCAGGCGCGGTTGCAGTCGCTGGTGGATTCGTATCCGCTGTACAGCAAAATCGATGAGGCGCTGTACACCCTTGGCCAGCTTTACGAGCGTGAAGCGGTGGCGATGCGGAAACAGAACATTCCGGAAGCCCAGAAGGAAAGGCTGGCGGCCGATTTCCAGAAGCATGCCATTGAATCGTACTCGCGAATCATTACGCGCTACCCGGCGATGGACCGTGCGGATGACGCCAAGAGACGTTTGCAGGCGTTGAACGCTCCTGTTCCCACACCCACGGCGGAGGCGATGGCCGAAAGCAAGGCAGAAGAACAGAGCCGGCTGAACGTGAGCATGATGCAGGGCATGATGGGGAACTTCAAAAAGCGCCCCATGGTGGCCAAGTCGTCTCGGGTCGGTGAACCCGATCTGAAGGAAGAAGAAATTGTAGACCCGGCGAAGATGGTCCACGATCTGGAAAACCAGTTGAATGCTTCAGGACAGCCGAACGAAAAAGTTGGACTGGAAACCGTAACTGGAGTTGGCAAAGGCACACCGCGAGCGAATGAACCGCCGCCGGGAACCACGAATGCGAATAAGCCGGCTGAAGAAGGCGCACCGCCTCCAGCGGCTCCCGCACAGGTAAATGAAGTCAAGCAGCAGGCGCAGCAAGAGGCAGAATCCGGGCAGACGTCTGCGGCCGCCGCAACCAGCGATCAAACCGCCAAAAAGGTCGACAAGAAGAAAGAATCAACCAGCAAGAAAAAAAAGAAGAAGGGCCTGGGGAAACTGAACCCGTTTTAAAGAGATATTTCTGGACGAGAGTGCTAATCCTTTTGATTGCGTTAAGACATATACCTCACTAGGTACTGAGGTGGTCTTTCCATTGACTTCAAAGGTAATTACCAGTAAGTTGTCCTCATTTCCCCGCCTTTAAGGGTATTTTGACGTGTCGCTAAGAATCCTATTTGCCGATGACAGCGTAACCGCCCAGAACATGGGTAAGAAGATCCTCACGGAAGCCGGCTATGAGGTGGTGGCTGTCAGCAATGGCGCTGCAGCGGTGAAGAAAATCGCTGAGCAGAAACCGGACATCATCATTCTGGATGTGTATATGCCAGGTTATTCCGGCCTTGAGGTGTGCGAGAAGGTGCGTTCGTCCATTGCCACCATCAAGACGCCGGTGCTGTTAACCGTGGGCAAAATGGAGCCGTACAAGCCCGAAGACGCAAATCGGGTACGTGCTGATGGCGTCATTATCAAACCGTTTGAGGCCAGCGACCTTCTGGCCATCATCAAGAAATTTGAAGAGCGTATTGGCGAGACGGCTGCTGCCGCGCCGCCCCCTCCGCCAACGATGCGGCTGCCAGTAGAGGAAATCAAGCTACAGGCCCCTGAAACCAACCATGAGCCGCCGCCGAAAGTAGTGCAGCCCATGGTGGAAGTGCCGGACCACATGGCAACTTCCTCCGCATTCAGTGACCTGCTGGGCACAGATGCCACGCGCATGGAAAGTTTTTACGCGCCTCCGGTAGCGGAGGTTGCGCAGGCCCCAGTGGAAGTGCCTGCCACCGCGACCCAGGCGAAAGACTTTGATCTTTCGGCTTCATGGAACCATGAGCGGGAACCGCAACCGACGGAGTTAGAGACGGCGGAAGCATCCGCGCCCGCCGCGATCACTGCGGTGCCTTCGCGGCCCATTCAGATTCCTGTCTACCAGGAAGCTGAGGCGACACAGTTTGAAGTTGTACCCACTGCTGCCCCACCTCTTGGTGACATTGAAATCCCGCGTGAGGCAGGTTTGCAGGAGAGTGCGGAGGAAACCACTCGTAATACGGTGGCCGATCATCGCGATCCTGATCTTGTCCCGACGGCACACCACATTCCCTCGCCAGCCTCGCAGGCGTTATCCGCAAGCAGTCATGCTGTGATAGAGATGCCGGCGGCCGCCGCGCAAGAAAGCTCGGTTGCAGTTGAAGCGGCAGCGGAACCAGAAGCTCAAGTGATTCAGGAGCAACCTGAAGCATCCGCACCTGAACCTCATGCGCCTTCACTTTCAGAGGCTGATTTTGAAGCCCGGGTAGCTGCGGCTATGGCAGCCTATGGACAGGCAGGAGAGAGCCGCGACGCGGTTACCCACCAGCCAACTGTCCAGGAGGCGCCCGTCTCTTCACCAGCAAGCGTTGAAGAGTACCATCCGGTGTCGGCTGTGATCGTGGAAACGGACGGGATGCACGGCGTGGTTGCAGAAGGTCCCACCGATTCCGGAATGCTGGACAGCCAGCCTGCTCCGGAGCTGGAATCTGATGCCCAGGAAATTGAAGCATCGGCTGTGCCGATTGTCTCGAATGCGACTCCTGAAATTCCAGCAGAACCGGCGGTCGTAGCGCATGCGGCAGTGGCAGGCGTGAGCCATGAATCGGTTATGGCCAGCGTTGAAGCGGAACTTTCTTCCACCCTTGAGGCTGCAACGCAGGAGATCCACGCGGCCACTCAAAACGCGGACACCTCTGAACATGAGCATGCGACAATTGCGCAAGCGGTCCATCGCGTGATGGAACGCATGAAGGACAACCTGGTGGAAGAAATTGTTCGTGAATTGAAGACTAAAAAGTAATCTCTCCCCGAGTTCAGGCACATATCGGAGCCCCCCCAATCTGCTAGTGTGCCAATGGCTTGTACCCCCAGGCTAATTTGCTGGCATTCAATTCTTAGGCGTCTACGAGATGAATGCCAAGAGTGAAGGTTTGCAGCACAACAACAGATGCTTTTGTGTGTTTAATACTGCAGCCAATCCCAAAGCAAAGAAATCTTGCCGCTTCGCACGTATCAGCATTCGTTTTGCACAAGGAGGAACAGATGCACCGCTTTATAGTGTTTGCGCTGTTTGCGTCAGCGATCACTCTATGTGGGACAGGAAGTAAGGCGCAAGCGCAAGAGATTCCGCCAGGTTCATATCAGCAGACCTGCAACAATATTTCTGTCGACCGGGGAACACTGTATGCCACTTGCCAAGACATGGATGGCAACTGGAGAAACACCGAACTGCGCGAATTCAGGCGCTGCTCCAGCGAGATCAGCAATGAAGCAGGCAATCTGCATTGCATCTTGGCAGCTTACCAACCGGGATGGCGCGGACGTGGACCGCGTGGATCCTATCTGGAGACCTGCCGTGATGTTGAAGTCCGCGGTGATGATTTGTTCGCCCACTGCCAGGAGCGAGATGGCGACTGGCGGGATGCCAGGCTTGACCACTGGAACCGGTGCAGTGGCGATATCAGTAATGATAACGGTCGCCTGCGCTGCACCGCAGTGGGATACCCTGGAAGCAGGCGTGACGATAACGACGACGTGCGGTGGCCTCGCGGATCCTACCGCCAGACCTGCCGCGATATACGGATCGCAGGTGACGATCTGAAGGCTCGTTGCCAGACGAGCAACGGAAATTGGCGCGATACCAAACTCGATGATTTTGAGCGCTGCCGTGGTGACATTTCCAACAACGATGGCAAGTTACTCTGCACCGCCTATGGCCGTCCGGACTATGATCATGACCGAGACGGTGATCGTGGAGGACCGCGAGGCTCCTACCAGCAGACATGCACCGATATTCACGTGAGGGGCGACGATCTGATCGCACGTTGCCGGGCACGTGATGGACGTTATCGTGACACAAACCTTGACGATTTTCAGCGTTGCCGGGGTGACATCACCAATGACGACGGCAAGCTGCGCTGCCCAAGGTAAGGCTTCTCCTGATGCAACAAAACCCGCGCGATCCTGAACGGATCGCGCGTGTTTTTGTGTGCTGCACCTGGCTCAAACTATGAAGTCCGGCAGCTTGCAATATTTGTCTATCGTTAAGCAACCTCATAAGGGCGCTCTGGAACAGCAGCTTCGGAGTTCAACGCGCATGCTCACAACTCGAGTCTTCTTACAGCGAATCTAAACAGAGAAAGGATTCGTTGTCGCGGGTTCATTCTCGCCGACGAAAACAAGGAGGAGCAGATGCGGCGTTCATTTCTGCCGGTACTGATTGCATCACTGGCTGCATTATGGGGAACTGCTTTGATGGCGCAGGGGATTCCGCAAGGGAGCTATCAGCAGACGTGCAATAACATCGCCGTGAATGGTGGATCACTGGTTGCAAGTTGCCAGGACGCGCAAGGCAACTGGCACGAGACAAGCCTTCCCGGGTTCCAAAGCTGCACAAGCGGCATTACGAATGACAACGGCACATTGCGGTGCGAGGTAAGCGGGTACAGCGGTCCTGCAGGAAATGGCGCCGGCCCAGCAGGCTCATACCTGCAAAGCTGCCAGGACGTCCACACCAAAGGTGATGACTTGCATGCGCGCTGCCAAACCCAGAACGGAGACTGGCGTGATGCCAAGCTGGACGACTACAACAAGTGCTCCGGTGACATCGCCAATGATAATGGGCACCTTCGGTGCATTAACGGCGGGCCTGTAGGAGCTTATGGCCCTGGGCCGTACGCAACAAAGCCCGGAGTCTATGCCCGCGGACCGTACGGCCGTCCCGGAGTCTACAGCAATGTGAACGGTCCGTCCGGCTCTTACGTGCAGACGTGCACCAATGTCCGCGTTGGCGGTGACGATCTACACGCGCGTTGCCAGGCACAGGACGGTAGCTGGCATGATGCCAAGCTGGACGACTTCAACAAGTGCAGAGGAGACATCGTCAACGATAACGGACAGCTCCGTTGCGCTGCTGGAACTCCGGTAGGAGCCTATGGTCCTGGCCCTTACAACGCGCCGGGACGGTATAGCGGCGTGAACGGACCGAACGGATCTTATACACAGAGCTGCATGAACATTCACGTGGATGGTGATGATCTGAAGGCGCGCTGCCAGACGCGGGACGGCGATGTGCGCGATGCCAAACTGGACGATTATCGGAAATGTCAAAGTGACATCATCAATGACAACGGGCAGCTGCGTTGCCAGAAATAACCTGAGTTAGAACCGCACGTTGATGCAGTCATCGCGCGATCGGGAATCGAACCTGATCGCGCGTTTCCTTTCCTGCCGCCGTTTGCGGAGTCGCGCTTCACGCCTGTAATATCGTGATTTACACCTGCACGAATGCCACACGATCTGCCAAAGACCTACGACCCCAGTGCAATCGAGGTTCGCTGGGCGGAATACTGGGTGAAGGAGAAGCTCTTTTCGGTAAAGACCCCTGCCGGATCTGACGCCGAAAAGCAGCCTGTCTTCACGCTGCTCCTCCCGCCGCCGAACGTAACCGGACGCCTGCACATGGGGCACATGCTGAACCAGACGGAGATGGACATCATCATCCGTTGGCGACGCATGCGCGGGTTCCTCACTCTTTGGGTTCCGGGTACCGACCACGCAGGCATTGCTACGCAGATGATGGTTGAACGGCAGCTTGCCACTGAGGGCATCAGCCGCCAGAAACTCGGCCGCGAGGCGTTCATCAAGCGTGTTTGGGACTGGCGGGAGCACTATGGCGGCGCGATTCTCGGGCAGATGAAACGGCTTGGTGCGTCCGTTGACTGGGACCGCGAATACTTCACCATGGATGAAAACCTTTCGCGGGCCGTCACCGAGGTTTTCGTCCGGCTGCATGAGCAGGGGTTGATTTATCGCGGCGCATACATTGTTAACTGGTGCCCGCGGTGCATGACCGCGATCTCTGATCTGGAAGTTGTGCACGAGGAGTATCAGGGGAAGCTTTACCAGATCAAATATCCCGTTGCCGGAGAGAGCGGGAAATTCATCACCATTGCCACCACTCGCCCGGAAACCATGCTGGGTGACACGGCAGTCGCCGTGAATCCCAAAGATCCGCGCTATTCCAACCTTCACGGCAGGAAGGTGGTTCTGCCGTTGCTGGACCGCGAGATTCCTATTGTTCTTGATGAACTGGCAGACCCGGAGTTCGGCAGTGGCGCGGTGAAAGTTACGCCATCGCATGATGCCAACGACTTTCAGGCTGGCTTGCGCCACAACCTGCCGCAGATCAATGTCATGGACGATCAGGCTCGCATCAACGAGAACGGCGGCCCCTATGCGGGGCTCGATCGCTATGAGGCGCGAGAGAAAATCCTGCATGACCTGGAGCATCGCGGACTGGCTGCCGGCACCAAGGATCACGTCTACGCAATTGGAAAGTGTGATCGCTGCAAAACGATTGTTGAGCCTCGCTTGTCAACGCAATGGTTCATTAAGATCCAGCCGCTGGCAGATCGTGCGATTGAGGCAGTAGAGAAACGTGAAATCGTTTTCACGCCGGAAAACTATTCCAAGACGTACTTCGAATGGATGCGCAATATCCACGACTGGTGCATCTCCCGGCAGTTGTGGTGGGGGCATCGCATTCCGGCATGGCATTGCAGCAAGTGCGGGCACATAACGGTTGCACGAAGCGCACCCGGAGCCTGCGAAAAATGCGCAGATTCCAGCATCACGCAGGATCCTGACGTCCTTGACACATGGTTTTCATCAGGCCTGCTGCCTTTTACGGTTTTTGGCTGGCCGGAAAAAACGCGTGATCTTGATGTTTTTTATCCCACATCCTTGCTCATCACCGGCTTTGACATTCTTTTCTTTTGGGTTGCGCGTATGATCATGCTCGGCTGCCACTTTATGGCTGACCATCAAAAGGGCAGTGTGCCGTTCCACGATGTGTACATTCACGCTCTGGTGCGCGACGCTGAGCGGCAGAAGATGTCAAAGACCAAAGGCAATGTGCTGGATCCGATCGAGGTCACGGAAAAGTACGGTACGGATGCTGTACGCTTCACGCTGTCATCCATGGCTTCTCCCGGAACGGATATTGCATTCAGCGAGGGCCGCACAGAAGGCTACCGCGCTTTTGCTAACAAGATCTGGAATGCGGCGCGCTTCATGTTCATGAACGTAGACCGCGTGGGCGGCGTGGACAGTGCGCGCGGAGCAACCGAAGGCGCTCTGGACCGGCTTGAGAATCGCTGGATTTATTCGCGCTTTTACCGCGTTGCGGGCGAAGTAAATCAGAGCCTGAATGACTATCGATTTGACGAAGCCGCCAACAAAATCTACTCGTTTTTCTGGGGAGATTTCTGTGACTGGTACCTGGAGATCATCAAACCAACGCTGAATGGTGGAGATTCAGAAGCTCGGGCGGCAGCAGCATTTTTGGTGGATGTATTTGAGGGAGCACTCCGCTTGCTTTCGCCCTTTATGCCGTTTATCACGGAAGAGATCTGGCATGCGGTTTACGAGGGCAAGCCACCGGCGAAATCGATTGCACTGACCAAATACCCGCAGCTTGAGCAGCGCTGGCTGGACGAAAGAGCTGAGCAGGAGATGACGATTCTCCAGGAACTGATTGTCGCAATCCGGCATATACGCGCTGAACTGAAGGTGGAACCCAAAGTTAGAACGCCGATTCGGGTGCATGCTGATGCGGCCACACAGAAGCTGGTGGAGGAAAACCGCGGGATGCTGGAGCGCCTGGCCAATGTTGAAGGCGTGCAGTTTGTGGGCGAATCGCTGGCCCATGCCGCAGGAGCGCGCACCAGCACCAAATTTGAGGTAGCGCTGGTTTATGAGCGCCAGGTGGACAAAGCCGCAGAGAGCGAACGGGTGAAAAAGGAACTCGCCAAACAGGAAGGGCAATTGGCCGGTTCGGAGCGACAGCTTGGCAATGAGCAATTCC
>DATEJX010000348.1:0-15120 GCA_035277785.1 Candidatus Angelobacter sp.
GCCACGTGTGATGGACCTGGGACTGCTCTACCGCGCGATCGAGAGCCGCCAGGTGGATGTGGCGGTTGGGTCCAACACAGATGGATTGATTGCCGCTCTTGGGCTGGTGGTACTCGAGGATGACAAGCACTATTTCCCGCCGTATGAAGCCGTGCCGATTGTGCGGCGAGAGGCCCTGGAGCGGCATCCGCAGGTGCGGCAGATTTTGTTGCGGCTGGACGGCCGCATTACCGCGGAAGATATGCGGCAGATGAATTACGCAGTGGATGGCGAGAAAAAAGATGCCGCCGAGGTGGTGAGAAAGTTCATACAATCAAAAAAGCTCAAATGACCTTGCTCAACTCGCCAGTCCGATCATACATGGTGGTTACTGCTTTTTGTCTTCAGCAGGTTTTCCTGCCTGCGCGGTGACGCTCTCCGCAACTTCTATGGTTGCGTTTGCAGTGCCGATCAATCCGGTCGAATTGTCGCGTACTCCCACCCGCAGAAAATATTTTCCGGCCGGGAGTTCAACCTGCTCTTCACAGGGAAAGAAGCCGCTCATCACCTTTGTGTAAGCCTCAGGCCTGAGACTTCCGGCCAGCTTGCGACCTTCACTTTTGACCGGCTTGTCCATGCCTTTCACTGAGTATGCACGCACAGCACACGTCAGGTCTACGCGCTGGAAGCCCTTGTCGTCGACCTGGAAGTTGAGCGCCTTGGGATCGATAGCGTACTGGACTACCAGCTTGTTCTGCGTTTTGTCCGATGGCGGCATCAGATGCGCCTGAAAGGGCAGGCCAGTAGCAATGGGCCAGTCCGGCGTCATGGCTTGATCTAGTTCCTGGTCCTGGCGTGCTGGATTGGCCTGCGCCAGTGCCTCGCGGTCCACGGCAAAATAGCCAGCCCGATATTGCAGCTTCACTCCGGAGCGGTTGGTTTTCAGATGGATGTTTCGGAATTGACTGTTCCAGTTCTTGTTTTCGGGGTAGTAACCAAGCGTGTAATAAGTCGAGCCATCGTTCACGCTTTCCTTGATTTCTTTGTCGAGGTCGTTACGATTGTAGAAAGCGCGTCCGCCGGTTTTCTCCGCCAGATCATTCATGGTTGTGTGTGAGGCAAGCAGAACATCAGAATCACCATTCATGCTCGCGCCCATGTCACCCCGCAGGGTAGAGCCGCCAACGTTTCCGCCAGCCAACGGATTCGGATCGCTGCCCACGCTATAAATCGTGTTATTGGTAATGCCGCGGGCATCCACCGGATAGACTGCAACCTGGGCGTCACTCAGAAGGCTTCCCGTTACAGCAATATCATTTCCGTAGTGGCGCTCGAGTTGATCGGATTTCGCACTGATGCCGTTCAGCACGATGTCAAAGGGGAAGGTCTCAGAAATCCAGATAAGGTTTTTTCTGCCCGGATAGCCGGCAAGGGTGCGCGCGAGCGAGTTCAAAGCTGTCAGCGTGTAAGCGACTCGAAAATCATTCTTTGCTACGCTCTGCTCTGCTTCAAATCCTGAGAGCTGATTGGCCAGGCCCGGAACTGAAGCTACCAGGTCGGCAGCCACAGAGCCCATTGGCGTGACCGCAGGCGAGGTCCCGCTTGGGTTGTTGAGCAGGTGCGGCGATTTGCTTTTGATGCTGAGGGCAGCCTTCTTCAATAATTCAGGATCGGTGGTGAAATCCTGCACCAGGCGCAGCCTGGTGCCCAGGAGATACACGGCCATGGGTTCGTTCTCAGGCAACGTCTGCAACACCTTGATCATAGAATCGCGCGCAAATGCCTGATTGGGCGAATTGGTATTCAGAGCGTCCAGCAGCAGGATATTGAGTGCGCCGTTGGGCTTATAGAGTGGCAGGTTGTTGTATGTATTTGGCGGCAGAATCGGCGCCTTCAGGGTGCTGGGGCGCGCCTCAGGATGCTGGAAGCTGAAAGCGCTGATCTTTTGCGGCTTTCCATCTTCTACTAGACTGAAATCCTCTGGCTTCAGGTCCGTTACCGGCTCGCCCTTGCTGTTTCTGGCAACAACATCCACTACCACCAGGCGGGTTTTCACCTTCAAAACCGGCGGCGCGGACTGTTGCTGCACGGAGTTTGGCGCCGCAGGCGGTTGTTGTGCTAATGCAGCAAAAGGAAGTGAAACGGATATCGTAAGCATTGAAAGCAGAGTCGACTTGAGCATGGGTGTGGTTCTCATCGGTGGATCAGCGATCAGTATCTGAGGTTAACTTTTCCGAAAAAGGAGAGTTGAACGTGGATATAGTAGTCGCATTTCAACGGATTCGTTCAACTTTCTTGGTCCAGACTCGCTGCGAATCTTTGTCTTAGTTTTTTCTTATCCCAGCAAAATCGATGCCTTCCTCTAGTGGTCATAGAGGTACACTTTCGCGGTACTCGTATAAGCGCGCTGGTTGCTTCTAAAATGTTTCCGTGACCGTTACACAGAAAACTGAGCTCTACCGGCTTCTCCCGTCTGTAGACGAAGTCCTGCACAGTCCGGAGTTAAAGCCACTACTCGAACGCGAGACGCACCATGCTGTGGCTGAGGCAGCACGAACTGTGCTGGCTCGCCTGAGGGATGAAATTTCCGGAACGCGCCTGGCTTCGAGCGAAGATCTAAAACTCGCCGTAGCTGGGCTGCCCGATGCGGTTGAGCGGCAGTTGCGCTCGGCCATGGAATTCTCTCTGAAGCACGTCATTAATGCCACGGGCGTGGTCCTGCATACCAACCTTGGAAGGGCTCCTCTGGCGCAATCGGCCTTGCGGCGCATTAACGATGTCGCCGGACGCTACACCAACCTTGAATTCGATATCGTCGCCGGGCAGCGCGGAAAACGAGACGTACACGTGGAGCAGCTCTTCGCCAGAATCCTCAACCAAGACGGCTTGAGTGGCACGCGCACGGTGGTAGTCAACAATTGCGCGGCGGCGGTCATGCTGGCACTGAACTCGCTCGCCGAAGGTGGCGAGGTAATCGTCTCGCGGGGCGAGCTGGTTGAAATTGGCGGTTCTTTCCGGGTGCCGGATGTGATGACTAAATCCGGGGCTCGGCTGCGGGAAGTGGGGACCACCAATCGAACGCGCATTGAAGATTATGAACGCGCAATCAACGACAACACTCGACTGCTTCTGCGCGTCCATCGTTCCAACTTCGCCATCATCGGCTTTACCGAGCAGCCCACACTGGAAGAGCTGTGCGAGCTCGGCCGCAAACACAACATTCCTGTCATGGAAGACCTGGGCGGCGGCGCATTGCTTCCTTTGCGCAGCATGGGCGTGAATGAAAGCGGAGTGGCAGATAGCCTGCGTGCTGGCGTGGACCTGGTGACCTACAGCGGAGACAAGATGCTGGGTGGCCCACAGGCGGGAATGCTCACCGGTCGAGAAGACCTGATTCGTCGTGTTCGTTCCAATCCGCTGTTTCGCGCACTGCGCGTGGACAAGCTGATCTATGCGGCTCTCCAAGCCACGCTCATGGAATATGTGCGGCAGAATCATGATGCCATTCCATTTGTCCGCATGATGCGCATCCCACCTGGCGAAATTCGCAAACGCGCGCAAGGTATGGTTGAGAAGCTTACTCAGGCATCACAACTGAAGGCTGAGATCGTTCCAGGTGAATCGCTTGTTGGCGGAGGCTCGGCGCCCACTTCAACCTTGCCGACGTTTTTGATTGCTGTCACGGCGCAATCACTCAGCGCAGACCAGTTAGCCGAACGCCTGCGTTTGGGAACCCCGGCGATCGTGGCGCGTGTAGAGGAAGGCAGGGTGCTGCTCGATCTGAGGACCGTGTTTGAAGACGAAGATGAACTGCTGGCGAATGCGCTGAGGAACGTCGGTTCATAGGCAGCTAACCTTGAAATTGACAGCAAAGCATGTTGAGCCGCATGGCTACCATCTACACCATTGGACATTCCACGCGTGATCTGGCGGAATTTTCCCGTGTATTGCAGGAGCACGAAATTCGTCTGCTTGAAGATATCCGCGCCTTCCCCATGTCACGCCGATACCCTCATTTCAATCGCGAACATCTGGAACTCTGGCTTCCGGAAATCGGCTGCGATTACGTCTGGGAGAAAGATCTGGGCGGCCGGCGCAATAAGCAGATGCCACGCGAAGAATCACCTAACGTTGCTCTTCGCAATGATTCGTTCCGCAACTACGCCGACTACATGCTCTCAGAAAAGTTTCAGGCTGCCATCGGGCGGCTGATCGATCGTGCAGAGAAGCAGAGGACGGCGATCATGTGTGCTGAGCTGTTGTACTTTCGCTGTCACCGCATGCTGGTTTCTGACTATCTGGTTAGCCAGGGATATAAGGTGCTGCACATCCAGGATGAAAAGCCGCCAAAAGAACATGCGCTAACACGAGATGCGCGAATCGTGGACGGAAAGCTGGTCTATCGCGGCGACTACCTACTCTAAAAAATGGAGGATGCCGACCAGCATCCTCCACTATCTTTCAATCTGCCTGAGAGTTATTTCACTTCAATCGCATGAGTCAGTTTGAAGCTGACGGTGCTTTCCGCCGGCAATACGATTTCCTTGTTGCCGGTATAGGCCGCTCCCGCCGTGCCGGCTCCAGCACCGGCCATGGCGCCAATGGCAGCACCTTTTCCTCCGCCGGCCAGCGCTCCGATCAGGGCTCCGGCGCCTGCGCCTCCGCCGATGAAGCCCGCTGAGCGCTTTCCTTTCCCTTGCAGCACGCGTTCAAAAGCTGCGGTCTGAATTGTGTGCTCTTTGCCGTTGATGCTCACGGAGTTCAGACTGATTTCAAGCAGCGCTCCGCCTTTGAAATGGCCCATGCCCTTGGCATCTACGACAGTGCCGGACGCGCGTGCGCCCTGGTCAATGATGGTTTTGCCGTTGACCTGTACAGGCCTTGCCACAGTTGCGGAAAAGCTGTCACCAGCGTGGCTGTCTTTGGAACTGAGCGTGTCTCCCAGGCGCACCATCAACGCGGTTCCGGAAGGAATCACGATGGCTTCCTCGGCCGCAGGTTTCTCGCTGGATGATTTGCCGTTTGCTGCCGTTCCGCCAGCGTTGTCACTGCCGGCTGCATTGTTTTCTGTGGTGGTGGCCGGAGCGGATGATTTGGCACAACCAGCAATAAGAGCAAGCGCCAGCAGCGCTGCAATATAGATTGAATGTATTCGTTTCACGAGTTTACCCCCTTGCAAACCGTTCCATGTTTTATGGAACGCAGCTATTCAAAGTTGACGAGGCGACGCGACCAGAACTGACATTTTTGGTAGCAAAGGCAGATTTCAAAGCTCTTCGCCGGTGGCAGCGGCTGAGGCGGCAGCAGCAACGGACTCATTGGACTGGCCGCCAGCTTCGTTTGCCCTGACTTTCTCCAGAAATTTTTTCGAATTCAACAGTGGACGCTCCAGGCTGGGGTTGTAAGCGGTCCACTCAGAATCAGGCTCGCGCAAAAACTGTGTACGCATGCTCTCCATCTTCGAATCCAGATCATCCAGGTAATGCAGCATGAGGGCCTCAGGAAACATGGGCATCTTAGGGCTGCCGAACTCGTATTTTCCGTGATGGCTGATGATCAGGTGTTCAATCAGAGTCTTGTATTCGTCCGGGAAACCTGGCACCTGAGCAATCTTCTGGTGCAGCATTTCCAGTTCGATAATCATGTGCCCCAGGAGCTGGCCCCGCGTGGTGTAAGCGAAAGAGCGCGCAAACGTCAACTCGTGAATCTTGCCGATGTCGTGCAGAAACGCGCCGGTCAGGAGCAAGTCGCGGTTGATCATCTCGGGATAGTTTCGACACGCGAGATCACAAAGCTGAAAAAGTGAAAGCACGTGGTCGAGCAGGCCGCCGATGAACGCATGATGCAGCGTCTTGGCTGCCGGCGCATTCTTGTATGCCTGTTCGATCTGCGGGTCACACATGAAGGCCTGCAACAGGGCTTTCAAGTGCGGATCATTGATGCTGGCAACGTATTCGCCCAGTGAGCGCCACAGAGACGGGATGTCCTTGGTGGTGCGAGGCAGATAATCATCGAATTCAACTTCTGTTTCCTGTAGGGACCGGATCTTATGGACTGTAAGCTGGAAGCGTCCGTTGAATTTGTTGACCAGACCGCGGACTTTGATGAAATCATCCTGCTCAAAAATATTGATATGGTCCACCACGTTGTCCCACATCTTGGCATCGATATGGCCGGTGCGATCGCCGAGCGTGAGAGCCAGATACAATTCACCGCTCTTTTTGGGCTTCGCCTGCTTCGAGATCACCACAAAAGAAGACGTGATGACCTGGTTTTCATAGCGGAGCGCGTCAGCAATGTAAAACTCTTTCATTGGGGTCTCAGTCGCAATTTATCTTACTTTGCTTGGCTGATGCAATCAGGGAAAAACTCGGTTTTCGGGGGAGGGATTCGAGCGTCAGTATGGGTGTGCTTCAACTTTCCAACGATGGTAGATCTCAGCTTCCTTGAAGATGGCAAAAAGTCCCGAGTCAATCTCGCCATCCTGCACGGCCAGATCCAAGATTTCCAGAGCGCGGTCAACGGAAACGGCCTTTTTATACGGGCGATCTGCAGCCGCCAGGGCGTCAAAGATGTCGGAGATAGTCATCATGCGCGCTTGCAACGGAATCTCCGGCGCTGAAAGTTTATAGGGATAGCCCGAGCCATTCAGCTTTTCATGGTGAGCGCGAGCGATCTCCGGAATGTTTCTTAATTCATTCGTCCAGGGAATCGCCTGCAGAAAACTCACCGTATGCAAAACATGCGCTTCAATCTGTAACCGCTCGGTGTCATCAAGCGAACCCTGCCGGATGGAGAGCAGCCGTACTTCTTCCGGGGTAAGCAGCGGCCTGGATTCGCCGAAAAGATCCGTATATTGCACATCTGCGATTTCTTCCAGGCGATCAAAATTGCCTTCCGGCAGTACGGTTGGTTCGTTGGCCAGAATGATGGCTTCCATGTGCTCGTCAAGTTCGCGCAGAGCGTCAGCCAGCTTACGGTCAAGCTGCGGCTCGGCAGCGTGAAATTCGTCCCGGCTTTTTTCCAGCAGATACCTGATCTTCGACCTGAGAATTTCCGTTTCGAGTGTCCTGCGCACAAAACCAAAGCGCTGCTGGATGAGTTCCATCTGCGAGGGATAAAGCTTTCTGGCTTTGACCAGTACTTCTTCGGGAACACCCACCTTGCCAAAGTCATGGAGCAGGCTGGCGTAGCGAATTTCGCGCATCTGGTCGCGGCCGAAGTGGACTGGCGCATACAAGCCGGTTGTCGTTCGGTCCACAGCCTCCGCCAGCGCAAGCGTCAGGTTGGCAACGCGGAAGGAATGACCGGAGGTTGCGGGATCGCGCGTTTCAATGGCCGTAACGGAAGCACGCACAAAGCCTTCAAACAGGCGATGAATGTTGTCATAAAGCTGGCTGTTTTCAAACGCGACCGCAGCCTGGCTGGCCAGGGAGAGCACAATTTCCTGCTGGCGCGGGGTAAAGGGAACCACCTGCTCGTCCACAGTCTCAGGTGAATCCAGCCGCTTGGAAGGTATACGCTTGGCATTAATGAGTTGAAGGACTCCGATAATCTTATCTTTCTGGTTGCGTATGGGGACGGCCAGAATGGAGCGCGTGCGATATCCGGATTCTTCATCAAAGCTGCGATTGATCGTGTACGGGACCTCTGCGGGTATGTCGTAGGCATCGGGAATGTTGACGATCTCACCGGTGAGCGCCACGTACCCGGCAATGGAATTCTCATCCACTTCCATTGTGACTTCGCGGAAGGGCACTTCCACCGTGTCATTCTGTGCCAGCTTGAAGCGCAGGCGACGGAAAGAAGCATCAGTTGCTGATGTGAGCGGTTCCGATTCGTGAGTGAGCGTCTGGGTGAACAACAATGACTGCCGTCCGCCCGGCGGCTCAATGGTCTCAACCAGGTAAAGCGAGCCCGCATCACTGCCCGTAAACTCACGAGATTTTGTCAGGATCAATTCCAGCAATCGCGCAGGATCGTGCTCCGCAGAGAGCGCCACGCCGATCTGATTCAGTTCATGGATCTCCTGGCTGGCGCCGGCCAGGCGCTGGTTTACTTCGTGCCGCGTATGGACGAGATGGATGTGGTCCAAAGCATTGTCGACCATGCGATCCAGTAATGGCTCGGCAACATCCGGCGGCAAATAGGCATACACCGTGCCATCATTTCGTGGGTCGCTGAAGCAGGTGCTGGTCAGCGCCAGCACGCGAACATTGGGAACACGCAACTGAGCATAGTTGTGGTCAACCAGATGTTCTCGCGACACCAGGACGATGCGCTCGGCCTCAGGGTCCTCCGCCACTGCCTGATGAAAAGGAAGGCGCCGAAGGCGCTGAACTTCGCGGAAATAGCGCGCTGCGACCGGGTCCTCTTCAAAGTAGGCAATAATGGGCAGGGCCCTGATGCCCGGCGCTGGGCGGCGTTTTGGAGAAACGGCAGTGCTCATTTTAAGGACTTGCGGCGCTTAAGAAAGGTGGTGCTTGCGAGAGATATTAGCCCAATTGGCCGCAATTTGGAACATTACTGACTGCAGGAGCCATGAACGAACTGGCAATGGTGGGTAATGGCCTTTTGGTCAGGCGAAATTGGAGCATTGAGAGCCGAAATATGACTGGGCTGGATGGTGTTTGCTGGTCCCCGCCACTGCCACATGAGGTCGCCCTGCAGCTTCCCATAGCCCCCTGGAAGCTGAAAAAGGGCCACAGCTTGGCTCGTGCGGACGGACCGACAGTTGCGTTTACAGTGACACCTGCTCGCGCCCTGCTGCGTTTGTGTTTACTGCGAAGGTTCTTGCGTTGCGGCGGTGTTCTTGAGAACCCGTTCTGCCACCGCTTCGCTAATTTCGTGCGCCAACCTGGGATCCAGGCGGCCTTCCAGCAACTTCTTTACGGCATCTTTGCTGCTTTGTTTTTCCGCCATGACGCCATTGCAATCGCAAATTGTTTGCCAAAACCAAAGATGTAGCACTTGCAAGCACTTAGCGGACTAGCTGCGAATCCGGTGTGAACTTATTCCACAATGGCGCGTGTAGGATGGTTACAGTTGGCAAACTTAAATTTTATTCATCGCCGTTCGCGTATTTTGCTGAGCAGCCGCAGAATTTCAAAATACATCCAGATAAGCGTCACCATCAGAGCGAATGCGCTGTACCACTCCATGTATTTCGGAGCGCCATACGCCGCTCCGCGCTCCACTAAATCAAAGTCCAGCACAAGGTTCAGCGCGGCCACAATCACCACAAACACGCTGAAGGCGATGCCAATGGTCCCGGCGCCGTACACTGAGGAAAACAACTGGATGTGAAAGAAACCGAGAACCCAGGTCAGCAGATAAAAGAGAGCAATGCCGCCGGTCGCCGCCACCACGCCCATACGGAATTTATCCGAGACACGAATCATTCCCGTGCTGTAGGCCAGCAGCAGAATTAACATTGTTCCGAACGTTAGCGCCACAGCTTCAATCGCGATCCCTGGGTATCTCACTTCAAAAATCGCTGAGACCGCGCCCAGCACCAGCCCTTCGAGTAGCGCGTAAAGCGGCGCCGTGATCATGGCCCACTGTTTTTTGAAAACTGTTACCAGCGCAACCACCAGGCCGCCAATGCTGCCGCCAAAAACAAGCGGGACCACAGCCTGTGGGGAATCAGAGTGCATTGCCAGGTTCCACGTCCACGCCGCGGCGGCGATGGCGCAAAGCAGCAGGACGCCAGTCTTATTCACAGCGCCTTGCACGGTCATGGTTTGCCCGAAGGCAGCGCGCTCGCCGCGAAAGACCTGGTCGTTCAGGGTGGGATTTGACGTTCTCATGAGTGCCATGAAGAATTCTCCGTTTGTTTAAAGGCGGTAACTCTTAGGATATCGCAACGCCATGCATTTCGTTTGAGGGCTGTTGAGAACGGTCGTTTTCCTATATAACGTCAAACGGAGAAATCATGCGTCTGACTTCTATTCGTAATCTCTGTTTTGGATTGACTCTTCTCTTCGTTCTGGCAACCGCGCTGGTAGCGCTTCCCGTTTCAACCGCTGATGCTCAGCAACCTGATGTCTCGCAGTTCTCGGCGCTCAAATGGAGGCTGATTGGGCCGTTCCGCGCCGGAAGAGTCACTGCCGTGGCCGGTGTGCCCGGAGACCCCAACACCTATTACTTCGGAACTCCGGGCGGCGGCGTCTGGAAGACGGTGGATGCAGGCCAGGTTTGGAAACCGGTCTTCGATAGAGTCCATGTAGCCTCCATCGGAGCGCTGGCCGTTGCCCCTTCTGATCCACATGTGATTTACGTAGGAACGGGAGAGCAAACCCGTGGCAACGGGCTTTATCGATCCAATGACAGCGGCGCGACCTGGACCAGCGCAGGCCTTAAAGATGTGCTCTTCATTCAGTCGGTAATCGTCGACCCTCGTGATCCCAACATTGTTGTGGTGGCCGGAAATTCCGTAGGCATGGGAATTTTGTGGCTCCCGCTGCCGCGCTGGGCCAAAAGCGCCAATCGCGGAATTTTCAAAACCACAGATGGCGGCAAAACCTGGAAGAAGGTATTTGCTGATGATGAATCGCTCGGCATCGTGGACATGTGCTCTGATTCCGGAGACGCGCGCAAGCTTTATGCCGTGGTTTACCATCCACCAACCGGTTCGGGAGCGGCGCGAGTAGAGGCAACGTCAGGAATCGTGAGGTCGACTGACGGAGGCACAACCTGGCAAGTCCTGCATACAAAAGGACTGCCGGAAAAAGCGCGCAAGCGTATGGGAATTGCTGTTGCGCCAGGCAATGGCGGCCGCCGCTTGTACGCCATTCTTGACCAGGGATTCTTCCGCTCTGACGATGGCGGAGCCACGTGGCAACAAAGCACGAAAGATCCGCGTGTACTCGGCAGCGAATATTTCAGCCGTGTTTTTGCCGACCCCAATCATCCAGACGTGCTCTATGTGGCCCAGACTTCCCTCTATCGCTCCACGGATGGAGGAAAGACGTTTGAAGCTTACGTTGGCGCTCCGAGCGGCGATGACTTCCACGTACTTTGGATTGATCCACGAAATTCTTCCCGGATGCTTCTCGGAGTCGATCAGGGCGCCATCATCAGCGTGAACGGCGGCAAAAGCTGGAGTTCGTGGTACAACCAGCCAACCGGACAGTTCTATCACGTGTCCACAGACAATCTCTTTCCTTACCGCGTCTACGGGGCGCAGCAGGACAGCGGTACGGCTGGTGTTCTCAGCCGCAGCGATTTCGGGGAGATTCTTCCGCAAGACTGGTACTCAGTCGGCGGCTTTGAATACGCTTACATCACTCCTGATCCCCTTCATCCTGACATGGTTTACAGCGGCGGATGGTACGGTTCAGTAGTTCGCTTTGACAAGAGCACCGGGCAGGTGGCTACCGTGTTTGAAGACGGCAAGAAATATCGCAGCTCGCAAATGCCTCCACTGGTGTTCTCTCCGCAACATCCTGCACTTCTTTATCTGGGCACGCAATTTGTGATGAGGACAGCAAATGGAGGAGCCAGTTGGCAGGAGATGAGTCCTGACCTCACCGGCTATGTTGAGCCGCAGGAGAAAGAGGGTAAGGCTGAACCGGGCCGTCCCAGGCCACCGGCCATTACCGCTCTTGCACCGTCCACTGTGGACGCAAATGAAATATGGGCTGGCACCAGCAACCGTCTTGTCTATGTTACTCGGGATGGTGGAGCAAAATGGGAAAACGTCTCTCCAGCAGGATTCATGGAACCCATGCAGATCTTGTATGTGGAAGCCTCCCACCATGATCCCACCACCGCCTATCTCACCATCGGCGCCACCCGCGAATCCACTGCGGCTTTTGTGCTGCGTACCCATGATTACGGCAAGACATGGCAGAAGATTGTTGCCGGCTTTCCTGCGAATGAAATGGTGCGCGTGGTCCGCGAAGATCCCAAACGCAAGGGTCTCCTTTATGCCGGAACGGACTCCGGTGTTTTCATCTCCTTCGACGATGGTGATCACTGGCAAGATTTTTCACAAAACCTTCCGCCAACTCCCGTCACCGATCTTCAGGTTCATGGCGACGATCTGACCATCTCCACTTTCGGCCGCGGCTTGTGGATCATGGACAATGTCACTCCACTGCGCCAAACCAGTGGCGATTCGACGAACTCAGAGGCTCATTTGTTTTCGCCTGAGGCCGGAATGCGCGTGCGCTGGGACAATTATCAGGACACGCCGTATCCGGTTGAAACTCCCGCAGGGCAGAACCCGCCCGATGGCGCCACGATCGATTACTTTCTGGACAAACCTGCAACGGACACTCTCACGCTGACGATTCTTGATGACAAGGGAGTTGAAGTTGCCAGCTTCTCCAGCAATCCCAAGCGGGTCGCATATCTTCCTGCCAACGCCCCCAGTTACTGGTTTGAGCCACAAACAGCTCTGACGAACAATGCCGGAATGAACCGCTTTGTCTGGGACCTGCGGTATCCCGCTCCTGCCTCGCTGCCGTACAGCTACTATGGCGAACTGCTGGAGTACAGCGAATACACGCTGGCGGACCACGCTGTCCCCGGTCTCACTCCTCGCGTGCAGCCGCGCGGGCCCCTCGTAGCGCCCGGAAAATACACCGTGGAACTTAAGTACGCAGGAAAAACATTGCGTCAGCCGCTCACGGTGGAGATGGATCCACGCGTTCAAGCGTCACAGGCGGATCTGGTCACACAACGCGATCTGGGGCTTGAGATCGTAAGCGGGATGAAGGCGAGCTTCGATGCCTATCAGCAAATGGCGGCTGTGAAGAAGGCGCTGTCTGAGCGGCAAAAAGCTCTGCAATCTCCTGTGGCAAAGAAGGCCGCTGAAGATTTGAGCAAGCAAATTGATGCTCTTGAAACCGGAAGCAAGGCGGACCCTGGGGTTGGCCCTGTGAACCGGGATCTGGGAAGGCTGATCTTCAGCGTAGAAAACGCAGACATGCGTCCGGCGGAGCCGGTACGTGTGGCGGTGGACCAAACCTGCCAGACATTGGAGAAGAAACTGGCAGGCTGGCAACAGTTGAACCAGCACGACATCCAGTCGTTCAATGAGATTCTGGCCAAAGCCAAATTTCCGCCGCTGCCAACCCCGTCAGTTAACGCTACAGGATGTAAGCAGTAAGCAAGTTGCAGGAGCCGTGCATGCCCACCATCAAGGTGAATGGTGTTGAGTTGTTTTACAAAGAGTCCGGCAGCGGTCCTGAGACCATTGTCTTGTCTCATGGGCTGCTGATGGACCACACCATGTTCGACTTCCAGCGTGCAGCATTCGAGGGCCGATATCGCGTGATTGCTTACGACCATCGAGGGCAGGGCCACTCCAGTGTTCCTGGTTCCGGTTATGACATGGACACAGTGGCTGAGGACGCGGCTGCTCTCATCAAGTCGCTCGATGCCGCTCCGTGCCATTTTGCCGGCCTTTCCATGGGTGGCTTCGTGGGCATGCGCCTGGCGGCGCGCCACCCCGAACTTATCCGCACCCTCACGCTGATGAACACCGGATCGAAGAAGGAATCAGCATACAACCGTGTGCGATACGGATTTTTGGCGCAACTCGTCAGAATTGTGGGTACTTCGCCCTTCGTAAACATCGCCCTGAAGGAACTGTTTGGCAGAACCACACGCACAAGCGCAGATCCCGAGAAAAAGAAGATGCTGGAAGAATGGACCACCAAGCTGCGCTCGCGGCCGAAGCACACGGCCCATGCGCTGATGGGCGTCATGAACCGGCCTGAGTTCAGCCAGCAGGAACTGGCCGCGATACGCTGTCCTACTCGAATCATCACCGGCGAAGACGATACCGCGCAGGTCCCGGCTAATTCCCAGGAGCTGGCAGAGGCCATTCCCAACTCCCGGCTGGTGCGCATACCAGGCGCGGGCCATAGCAGCTCACTTGAAACCCCGGAAGCGGTTACGCAAGCCATGAGGGATCTGATTGAGGGCAAACCCAGAGCCGCTGTTGATTAGACGCTTCAGTCTCCGGTAGCTTTGCTATAATCCGCCGCTATGAAGCCAACAACCCCCCAACGCCTGCTTTCGCTGTTCATGATTGCTGTTTTCTTCGGTTCACAAGTGTGGGCCACCTGTGGGGGCGGCGGTGGCGGAGGCATGGGCGGAATGTCCGGAGGCAGTGGCTCCAGCCAGATTTACTATGTGCCATGGAAGATGATCACGGCCGACGATGCAGCCATCAAAGATGGTCTCACCGTTTACTGGTTCCCCGCCAACAATGACGAACTGAAACGCTCCAGCCTTCTGGAATCGCGCACTCTGCAACTCTATTCGCAGCAGTGCATCAGCATGCGACTGGCGGATGCAGGGACTTCCTGGGGTAAGAAATTCTCCGTAAGTGCCGTGCCGGTGGCATTGATTGCTGAACCGGATGGAACTGTGATCAGCAGGCTTGAAAATACCAATGGCAAGCTCAAAGTGGGCGATCTGGAGAAGCTGGTGGATGGCGTGATGAAGAAGCGCGAATCTGCCATTAAGGAAAAGATGGAGAGCGCCAAGGGCAAGGCCAAATCCGGTGACACCCAGGGAGCCATTGCCGAATATCGCGCGGTTTACGATCAGAAATGCATGTTTCCGAACAAGGCCAAAGACGCCCGCAAAGAACTCAAGAAACTCGGCGTTGAAGTGGCTGAAATACCTGCTGCGCCCAACTTTGATCCCAGCATGACCGCCCGGATTGAAAAGACTATGCGCGCCGGTCTGAAAGCGGAAAACGCAGCGAAGTACGTTGAAGCAGAGAAGCTTTACACAGCTGCGCACCAGATGGACCCTGCTGATCCCACGCCGCTGCGCTTCCTTGGCGAACTTTATCGTCATCACATTGGCGACTGGGACAAGGCCGCGCAGACATTTCATTCCATTCTGAACATGCCGGCTGACCCTATGTCGCGAGCCGTTGCGCTGCATGGGCTGGGCAAGATGACCATCCACAATGGCGAATTTAAGAAGGGTCTCGGCCTGATGGAAGCTTCAGTACGCGAGTTCCCGCTGGCGCTGGCCTATCGCAACCTGGCAGTCTACTGGAACAGCGAAGGCGATCAGGCCAAGGCAGACGCGTATACCCGGGAAGCATTCAAGCTGGATCCGGACGATCCGTACAACCTGGTATTCACAGCCGTCTTCACCGCTGCCGCA
>DATEJX010000349.1:0-3181 GCA_035277785.1 Candidatus Angelobacter sp.
CTTCACCATGCCGAGGGGGATGCCGATGGATGCGCCAATGATCAAACAGATGATAATCCACTTGTACTGGACCAGTTCAGGGTTTAAGAGCGTTGCGCCAACTGCGAGGGCAGATCCAATTTCTCCGCAGATCACGCCCCATCGCGCCGTGGCGGGCGAACTCAGCCACTTCAGCGACAGCATGAACAGCACGACGGCTATGATGTATGCGAAATCCAGGTATTCCTGCAGCGCGAATGGGTGGGTCATTTTTTGCCCCTGCCAGTCTTGAACATGCGCAACATGCGGTCAGTAATGAAGAATCCGCCGACCATGTTGCTGAAGGAGGCTGCCACAGCCACAGCTCCCAACGCCGTGGTCAGGGGCGTCTCATGCCGACCGGCAATGATGATCGCAGCCACGACTACGATGGCATCGAGGGCGTTGGTCAGTGACATGAGAGGCGTGTGCAGAAGCGGCGAGACCCGCTTGATCAGCTCAAACCCCACAAATCCCGCCAGTATGAAAACGTAAAGGTTGGAAATAAAATCCGCTGGCACTCTTCCTCCTTAAAACTCTGTTATTGCGCCACCAGAGCGGGCATTCCCATGCTCTCCCGCGCCCGTGCATTTACCACTTCTCCACCCTGAGTCAACAGCGTATCGCGGATAATGTCATCGCTCTCCGGCGGGCGCACCTTCCCGTCCTTCACCAGGTTCTGAAGAAAGGTCGTCAGGTTCTTCGCGTACATCTGGCTGGCGTGATACGGCGCACCGCTGGCCAGATTGATGGGCCCGATAATCGTTACGCCGTGCACGAGGACTCGCTCTCCCGCCCGCGTCAGTTCACAGTTTCCGCCGCGCTCCGCCGCCAGATCCAAAATGATGGATCCCGGAGGCATGCGCTTCACCATAGCCTCGGTCACGAGCACCGGCGCCTTCTTACCGGGGATCGCCGCAGTCGTAATCACCGCATCACTCTCCGCGATCACGTTGCCTAGCAACTCGCGCTGTTTGGCATAAAACGTTTCATCCTGCGCCTTGGCATAACCGCCGGCGTCTTGCGCGTTTGCGGTTTCAAGCGGAAGTTCCACAAAGCGTCCGCCCAGGCTCTGTATCTGTTCCTTGACCGCCGGGCGCACGTCATAGGCCGAGACAACTGCTCCCAGCCGCTTGGCCGTGGCAATCGCCTGCAATCCGGCAACGCCGGCGCCAATCACCAGTATGCGGGAGGGCGTAATGGTTCCCGCGGCCGTTGTCATCATGGGAAAGATTCGCGGCAGTTCGTCAGCAACCACCGTCACGGCTTTGTACCCGGCGATAGATGCCATCGACGACAACGCGTCCATGCTCTGCGCGCGCGTGGTGCGCGGCATCAATTCCACCGCGTACGCACTCACACCGGTTTTCGCCACCTGCTGCACTGAATCAGGCGATCCCAGCGGGCGCAGGAACCCAATCAGCACCTGCCCCTTGCGCATGAGGGAAAGATCACCCGTGCCGTTCTTGTCATTGGCGCCATGGCATAGCACTTGGACGATGATGTCTGACTGTGAAAATACCGCGCCGCGGTCGGGCAGTATCTTTGCGCCCTTCTCCTGGTACTGCGCGTCAGGATATCCAGCTTGCTCGCCCGCGCCGGCTTCTAACACCACTTCCATTCCCGCCTTCGCCAGCAATGGAACTACCGCGGGCGTCAGGGCTACCCGGCGCTCTCCTGGATAAGTTTCTTTAGGAACTCCAACGATCACAGGCCTTGTCTCCTTCGGCTTATTTACCGCCTGATTCCTTTTCTGTTTCTTAGCATATTTCGAAATTTCGGGTCGGCGTCTTAGCGCAATCAAAGCTCACTTCCAGGAACTCGGGAAGAGCGCGAAGCCGACCCGCCTAAGAACTCCAGGCTTATGCCCCGGAAATGGTGCCAAACATTTTATTCCTTAAGTATTGCGGGAACATTATTCCTTAATGGAGCCGTTTGCGAAAGGGCATAGTTTACAGAACGTACTCACATCATTCTGTGACAAACCTCAAATGCCGCAGCTCTCAACCCGCAACACGTAAAACGCTGACTCGCTCACATAAGGCAACCTCAATCTTCGCTCGTGAGTCACATTGCTCAAGGGAGGCAAAAAAATGCTCAGAGACTTGCTCTCACGCTGGCCTGTCATGAAACAGATTCAATCAGGCGGGGACGGTACAGGCCCGGAAGCAATGTCAGGCCGGACCCTTACTCTTGAGCCGCGAACCAAAGTTCAAGGCACTCAGGTTGCACGATCCATCTGCCCTTACTGCGGCGTAGGCTGCGGGCAGCTCGTCTTCCACAAGGACAACAAGCTCGTATCCATTGAAGGCGATCCCGAGTCGCCGGTTTCCCGCGGCCGTCTATGCCCCAAAGGCTCTGACACCTTCCAGCTCCACACTCATCCCGCACGACTCACCAAAGTTAAATATCGCCGGCCGTATTCCCGAAAATGGGAAGAGATTCCTCTCGACACCGCAATGAACATGATTGCCGATCGCGTATGGGAAACGCGCGAACGCACGTTTGTCGAAAAGCAAGAGGGCGAGTCGGTGATGCACACGCTGGCCATCGCACACCTGGGAGGAGCAACGCTTGACGTCGAGGAGAATTACCTGATCCGCAAGCTTTTCACTGGTGGCCTGGGGATGAATTGCATCAGCAATCAGGCCCGAATATGACACAGCTCCACGGTGCCCGGTCTGGGTACCTCATTCGGGCGTGGCGGCGCCACAACAGCACAGCAGGACCTCACTAATGCGGATGTCATCCTCATTATGGGATCCAATATGGCAGAGAACCATCCCGTTGGATTCCAGTGGGTGATTGAAGCACGCGAGCGCAACGGAGCCAAAGTTCTCCACGTTGATCCGCGTTTTACCCGTACCTCTGCCATGGCAGATGTCTGGGTTCCCTTGCGCGCCGGAAGCGACATTCTGTTTCTCGGCGGTCTCGTCAACTACGTCCTGGAGCACAACAAAATTTTCCGCGATTATGTTGTGGCGTATACAAATGCGCCCACCATTCTGCGCGAGGATTTCCGCGATACGGAAGACCTGGGCGGGCTCTTTTCCGGATGGGACGCGGAAAAGAAACAATACGATCCCACTTCTTGGCTCTACGAAGGATCTCCAGAGAAAGGTACTCTGTTTGCCGGTCCATCCCCAGGTCATGAGGAACATGG
>DATEJX010000350.1:0-2388 GCA_035277785.1 Candidatus Angelobacter sp.
GGACCAGCAGATCCCAGAAGCTTTGTTGACGATCTTTTTCTCGTCTCACAAGACCCAGGCAGCGAACAGGTCTGGGAAACAAAGTACGTTGTTGCCACCCCTTCCGGCCTGCAACAACTGATGAACCAGGAGCAATACGCCTCGTTGTATCTGGATGATACGGTCGTGATCGTTTCGGAGTGGAATCTGCCAGTGATACTGCGAACGGTAGTCGATGAAGACCTGAAACGATTTGGCGCTGCCGGAGAAGAGCAGCAGTCTCCTCCTGCTATCAACAATTTGATTGGGTAGAAATATCAAAGGCACGACCGTGCGGCCGTGCCTTCAACCTTTCGCAAGAGCGTCTCCGTTAAATCCCGATCACCTTTATCAGCTCGGTCACCGCATCCGCGCTTTTCTTGAGCGCAGCCTGTTCTTCCGGAGTCAGCTTGATTTCAATGATCTGCTCCAGGCCATTCGCGCCCAGTTTGCAAGGCACGCCGACGAACAGGTCTTTAATTCCGTACTCTCCCTGCAGGTAAACCGCGCACGGCAGGATTTTCTTTTTGTCTTTCAGGATGGCTTCAACCATCTCGGTGGCGGAAGCAGACGGCGCGTAATAAGCGCTGCCGGTCTTCAAATATTTCACAATTTCAGCGCCACCATCCCGCGTGCGTTGCACGATAGCGTCAAGCCGGTCTTTAGGGATGAGTTCGGTAATCGGGATGCCGGCAACTGTCGAGTAGCGAGGCAAGGGGACCATAGTGTCCCCGTGTCCACCCAGGACGAATGCGGTTACATTCTCGACGCTGACGTTGAGTTCCTGGGCAATGAAGGTGCGGAAACGCGACGAATCCAGCACGCCGGCCATTCCCAATACGCGATTACGCGAAAATTTGCTGAGCTTGTAAGCGGCCTGGGCCATAGCATCAAGCGGATTCGAGACCACAATCAGAATGGAATTGGGCGAGTTGGCCACTACTCTCCCAACCACGTCCTGCATGATTTTGTAGTTGGTATTCAGCAGATCATCGCGGCTCATGCCCGGTTTGCGGGCGATACCGGCAGTAATCACCACAATGTCAGAGTTCGCGGTATCGGCGTAGTCGTTGGTGCCGAGCACGAAAGCGTCGCGCTTCTCCACCGGCATAGCTTCCAACAGGTCCAGTCCTTTGCCCTGAGGAATACCCTCCAGCACGTCAATCAGTACAACATTGGCCAGCTCTTTTGAGGCGATCCAGTGGGCGGCGGTGGCGCCCACGTTGCCTGCGCCTACGATAGTTACCTTTTTACGCATGAATTCCCTTCCTTGCTGCGAATGATAATGACTCGGATAAAGCACCGCGCGAACAGCTTCTGCTCAAGCGCACCTCGATCCGGTCACATTTCGAAATTTGGGCGCCAGACTTTTTAAACGTGCTGCGGTTCCGGCGTTGTCGCCCTCTTACGGCGGTCGACCATGTTGTCCACGATGTACGAAGCAAACTCGCTGGTCTTGACCTTGTGAGAACCGGGCATCAGACGCTCAAAGTCGTAAGTCACGAATTTCTGCTGGATCGTTGCCTCAATGGAGGTCTCAATGAGCCGTGCAGCTTCAGTCCAGCCCATAAAGTCCAGCATCATCACCCCTGACAGCATGACCGATCCGGGGTTGATCACATCCTTGTCGGCATACTTCGGCGCTGTCCCGTGCGTGGCCTCAAAGATGGCGTGCTGGTCGCCGATGTTGGCACCCGGAGCAATTCCCAGTCCTCCCACCTGCGCCGCACATGCGTCAGAAATATAGTCGCCATTGAGGTTCGGCGTGGCCAGAATGTCATACTCCGCCGGGCGGATGATGACCTGCTGGAAGATCGAATCCGCAATGCGGTCATTGATCATGATCTTCTTCTTCCATGCACCATTGCCATGCGATTTGCTGATGGAGTTCAGGCAGTTGCGGACCTCGTTGTAAACTTCCTGCTTGAAACTGTCAGCCGCAAACTCCAGTCCAGGCTCAACCAGCGCCGCGTTCTCTTCAATGCTGATGTTCGGGTTCTTGTCTTTGTTGTCCAGAATCCAGCTTTCACGCTCTGTTACAACCAGGTCGCGGAACTCGTCGCGCGCTACTTCATAGCCCCACTCACGGAACGCGCCTTCCGTAAACTTCTGGATGTTTCCCTTATGCACCAGCGTCACGGAGCGGCGGTTGTTCTTGACCGCATGCTGGATTGCCATGCGAACCAGGCGCTTGGTGCCGGTAATGGAAATGGGCTTGATGCTCACGCCGGAATCCTCGCGAATGCGCTTCTTGGATCCCGCAAGCATGGTGTTGTTGAGGAAGTCGATCAGCTTTTTCACTTCCGGCGTTCCCTGCTGCCACTCAATCCCGATGTAAACGTCTTCGGTATTCTCGCGGAAGATTACAAC
>DATEJX010000351.1:0-8187 GCA_035277785.1 Candidatus Angelobacter sp.
GCCGAGCCCCAGGAATGAGAGCAGCACTTCCGCCAGAATGAACTGCGGAACCAGCACGACCATCTGTGTAATCATTACCGGAAATGTCATTGGCATGAGGTGCCGCCGCAAGAGATAGCTCCGTGAAGCGCCAAATCCACGCGCCGCCAGAACAAAGTTGCGCTCGCGCCCGCTGAGGACCACCCCTCGAACCAGCCTGGCGGGCCGCGCCCAGCTCAGAAAACCGATAATGCAGACCACCAACAGGAAGGCCACCACCGGCCCCGTACGCAACGGGAGCAAAGAACGTACTGCCAGCAATAAATAAAAAGAAGGTACGGCCACTGCCACCTCGGCCAGACGCATCAACGCATCGTCAGTGAAGCCTCCATATAAACCAGAGATAGAGCCCACCACCAGAGCACCGGAAAGAGCGAGAAGAGCCGCCAGTAATCCAGCAAATAATGAAACCTGGCCCCCGTACAGAAGCCGCGAAAACTGATCGCGGCCAAATCCATCACAACCAAGCACGTTAACCTGTCCCGGAGCGTCTACGCCGAACAAGTGCAGTGTTGGATGGAACATACCAATAAGGCTGTATTCATCGCCCTGGACAAAGAAGCGCAAAGGCAGAGGCTGGCTGCAGTCTTCCACGTAATTGCCGAAAGCCTGATCAGAGTCCTTCAATCCGTAAACAAAAGGCCGAAGATGCAGCTTGCCGCCGCAGTCCACCAGATGCATGCGCGCCGGAGGAGCGAATGGATGCAAACGGTCCTGGCTGCCATAGCCATACGGAGCAATGAAGCCCGCGAAAATCACCACAACATGCAGGACCACCAGAAATCCTGCAGCCCATCGCAATTTCGCAGACGCTCTCATGATTGCACCCTGATCCGGGGATCAAAGACGTACAGTAGAACGTCCGCCAAAAAGTTCCCTGCCACCAGAAACAGCGTGCTGAACACCACAGATCCGAGCACCACAAAAAGATCGCGCGCCATCACCGCTTCCAGCAGCATGGGCCCGAGCCCCGGCCAGCTGAGAATCACCTCCACGACCAACGATGTACTCAACAAAAATGCAATAGAGAGTCCAAAGAGAGAGATTAGCGGGTTTGCGGCTGCGGGCAGGGCGTGCCGAAAGAGCAAGGTAAAAGTACGCAGCCCATGGCCTTCCGCCGCCCGGAAGTAGGTGGAATCCATCACCTCTGCAACGCTCGATCGAACGTGCAGCATGATGGGAGCCAGCGCCCCAATCACCAGGACAGTCACTGGCAGCCAGAGGTGCCAAATCAGGTCTTTCATTCGCACCATAGCGGCGGCATCACTCAGTTCCGGAGAGCTCATACCTCCGGCGGGAAATTTCTGCGTTTTTAGCGCGATGAACAATGCAATCAGACAGAGAAGGACGTCAGGAAGGGCCAGCAATAATCCATTTCCTGCAGCAAAGAGGCGGTCTAACCAGCCTCCCCGGCGCGAGGCCGCCAAGACGCCGAGCGGCACTCCGATGAACCATGAGATCAGCAGCGCAGGCAGCGTCAATAAAAGCGTGTTGCGAACACGAGGCAACAAGAGCTGCAAAGCAGGCTCGTTGTAAGAAACCGAATAGCCAAGTTCGCCATGACTTAGGGAAGAGATCCAGCGGAGATATCTGACCACGATAGGCTGATCAAGCCCGTACTTTGCCCGCAACGCCTGCATCGCTTCAGTGGACATGTGGCCCGCCAGGCGCTGTTCACTTAGATAATCTCCCGGCGCAGCCTGCATCAGCGCGAAAAGCAGTACCGAAACAGCCACTAAAAGCAGAAGCGCCTGCAAGAATCTGCGGATCAGGTACCGGATCACAGCACAGCCTCCAGTCCCGGCGCGTGCAGGCGCGCACCGGCTTCCATCAGTGCGCGAGTGGCCGGCTCTGTGCTGGATTGCAACTCAGCGGGGGTAACCCGCTCCACTACTCTTCCCTGGTCCATCACAATCACTTCGCGGGCAAACAGCCCGATGAAATTGAGATCGTGGCAGATATGCAGATAACTCAGACCATGGCTCTTTTGCAGATCAAGCAATAGCTTGAGCATCTTCGCCTGCAGAGGCAGGTCGAGACCGGAAAGAGACTCATCGAGAATCAGGAGCCGTGGATTCGCCGCCAGAGCACGGGCCAGAGCCAGTCTTTGCTTTTGTCCTCCGCTGAACTCGCCGGCCCGACGCCGGGCCGACTCCGGATCCAGCCCAACTTCCCGAATCAGGCTTAAGACCCGCTCGCGACGCTCGTTTGCCGTGCCCTGCCCGGCTATTTCCATTGGCTCAGCGATCAGTTCTTCTGCCGTGAAGCTTGGATTCAGGGCAGTTCCGGCGTCCTGAAAAATGAGTTGCACATCGGGTTGCGGCCCTTTCACCCGTACGCCCTGAACAAGGACTCCTCCTTCATCTGCTTGTTCAAAACCGGCAATGCAGCGGGCCAGAGTTGACTTTCCGGAGCCAGAGCGTCCGATGATCGCGGTGGTGGAACCTTCAGGGATATCAAGACTGATTTCTCGCAGTGCTTGGACAGCAAACTTCTTTCCCGAGAAAACATGCCGCTGTACGAATTTTTTGCTCAACTGGTGCACTTGCACAAGCGGCGCGGAAGCTGATTCTGCCCTTGGCAATACTTTTGAAACTTCGCTTTGAAAGCTCTTTTCAGGAAACATGAGCCCGCGGACATATTCATCTGTACTGCCGGCAAGCTCTTCAAATTTTCCTACAGCCACAACGCTGCCATTACGCAACACCACGAGTTCGTCTGCCAGATCAGAAATCGCCCAGGCATTCTGGGTAATAAAAATCATGGCCAGACCCAACTCGTCTTTGAGCTTATGTAATACTTCAAGGATCTCAGCCTGTGTGATGGTATCGAGAGCACTTAAAGGCTCATCAGCAATCAACAGCCCGGGGCGGCAGATAAGTGCCTGGGCAATAGCAGCGCGTTGTCGTTGCCCACCGCTGAGCTGATGAGGATACGCCTGCAGCAGCCTGTCAGGCTCGGAAAAGCCTACTTCGCGTAGCATTGCCGCCGTCTGCTGCATCGCTTCCTGTTTAGACACGGAACCATGGGCCCGCAGAACATCCATGATCTGCTTTCCAATCGTCAGTACAGGATTCAGCGCCAGCGCGGGCTCTTGTGAAATCAATGCAATGCCCGCTCCGCGGATTGCGCGCATTTTCTGCGGAGTGAGACTCAACAGATTCTTGGTTTGCTGAAAGGCAATGCTTCCGGACACCACTTTTGCGCTGGAAGGCAAAAGCTGAAGAATGGCCCGGCTCAGAGTACTTTTTCCTGATCCCGATTCGCCCAGAACGCCCAGCGTTCTCCTGGAATGCAGTTCCATGCTGACCTCATGCAGTGCGGCAACCGGCTGGCCACGCTCAGTGACGTAATCAATGCTCAACCCAAGCAGGTTGAGCACCGCCGCGTTGGCGGGCGCCAAGGCAACGGGGCGCGAATCGGAGGCAGCGGAAGTCAAGATTGGTCCGTCAGGTCCCAAGCGTAAAATCTGTTGGCCTTTGTCTTCCTTTGTGTATTGCCTTCAACTCCCATGACAAATTGAAATCGGAGCTTCAGGTTCTGCCCCTGTGCAGTCCGGGGCGCAATTCACACATCGGGAGATACAAAAACTTTAAGAATTTACTTACCAGATTACTTCAGAGTTCAGGCAAGCAGCGCGGATAAGTTTGGAAATTTTGGCAAAAAACAGTGATAGTGAACAAGTTACGTTCGTTTTCGTTTCCACGCCGCTGATTACTCGCGCTCACAGCTGAACCAGAAGAGAACACCCAAAGAGCAAGAGCAGTGTCCCCCGTGCAAGAACCTTATAGTTACCAATAGACTAGCTGTCTATCGGGAAAATGGCCGCTTTCCTTAAGTACCCAATCGTAATCGGCATCTCGGGTTTCCACTCTAATCCAAATACTTAGTTCCCTTAATACAGTGCGCCCACTGCCCTTCTTCGCCGAAGGGGCAAAGAGGGAGGCACTGTGCGCACCTATCAAAACCTTTTCTCTGTTTTAACTGTGATCGCGCTGCTGTTTGTGATTTCAGGTTGCGGCACCACTGCGGGATCCGCTGGGTCACCCGTGGCGGGAGCTTCCCCGACTCCGAACCCAAACCCCTCGGCTTCACCTTCCCCCACCCCTTCAGGCACTCCGGCAAACACCACTGTCCTTAATAATGTTGAGGATTCACCCAACTGGCTCACTTGCGGCGCTTGTGGAAACACGGGCGGAACAGGTGCCATTGCAAATTTGTCTTTCACTCCGGGTATGGCGTCGCCGAGTGAAGATGGCCGCTCCACGCAGTTCGCCATTGCCGCAACCGTTCCTTTCAACAATGGCTACTTCTATCGCCAGCAAACCGCGATAACCCACCAGATCAATGCCCTCACCTACTCATTCGATATCTATATTCCCGCAGGAATGGAAACTGCTCCGCAGGCGATTGAGTTTGAATGCCAGCAAGTGCTGGATGGATGGGTTTACAACTTCAGCTGGCAAGCGCTTTACCCTGGAAGTCAGTGGCGCATCTTCGATTATGGACTGAAGCGCTGGGATTCAACGCCGCTCAACTTCACTCACTTCACGCCAGGAACGTGGCACCACATTATGGCGGAATATCACAATGACACCACTGCCCACACGCTGATTCACGATGCGCTCACAGTCGACGGGGTACGGTTCCCTGTGAATATCACTCACAATGCATTTTTTTCCGGCGGCCGCAACCAGTTCACCAACGCTGTCCAGCTTGACAGCAACAGCACGCCTACTCCGTACAACATTTCCGTTGACGACATGACCATTACCTACCAGTAATCCATCATTCGTAGTGCAGGGCGATCATGGGATCCACTCGCGCTGCTCTGCGCGCCGGAATGTAACTGGCCAGCAGGCCCACAGCCACCAGCAGCAGAGCGGTGCCCAGAAACGCAAGCGGCTCGCCGGTTTTTACACCGTAGAGCAAATTCACAACGAATCGCGCCAGTATGAATGCTCCTGCCAGACCAGCGGCCACTCCAACCACCAGTACTCCTGCGCTCTGTCGCAATACCATCAGGGTTACATCGCTGGGCTGAGCTCCCAGGGCCATTCGAATGCCGAATTCCCGGATTCTTTGACCCACTGAATAGCCCGCCACTCCGTAGATTCCCACCGCGCAAAGCAGCATGGCAATAATGGCAAACAGTGTTAACAGGCCGGCCTCAAACCGGGCTGCCCACAACGCTTGTGAAATGACTTCGCCAATCGGCCACACGTTCCGAATCGGCAGATTGCGGTCCAGTGCCTGAACTTGCGAACGCGCTGTATTCAAGAGTCCGTTGGGATCGCCATTGGTGCGGAAAAAGATTGTTACCGCAGGATCGGGGTTCTGGATCAGCGGCACGTACATGTAAGGCCGCGGATCCTCTCCCAGAGTGTTGTACCTGGAGTCGCGCGCAATGCCAATTACCTGTGTCCACTCAGTGTCGCGAAAGAACTTAAAACGCTTACCGATCGCATCCTGGTTCGGCCAGATTTGCTTTGCGGCCGTTTCATTAATGATGGCCACTCTCGGGCTGTCCTCACGCACCGAACTGTCAAAGCCACGGCCTTGCAGCAGTGAGATTCCCATGGTTTGCAAATAGTCGGGTGAGACGGCCCCAAACTGCGTGACCTTGCCATTTTGACCGTTCGTGGTGTCCTCGCCTTCGCGAAACAGTGTTCGGCCAAATCCGCCATTGAACAACGGCACAACATCCGCGACCGTGGCTTGCTTAACACCCGGCAGTGTCTGAATTACTTCCAATGCCCGCCGTTCAAACTCCTTTGCTCTTGCGGCGTCATAATTCAGCGATCCCAGATCGAAACTCAACATCGCCAGGTTCTGCGTGTTGAAGCCCGGATCCAGTTCTTGCGCGTTACGCAAGCTGATCAGGAACAACCCTGCTCCGATCAGCGCGACAAGGCAGACCGCCACCTGCAGCGTGACCAGCACATCGCGCAAACGGAAGCGGCGGTTCGTGTGCAGCTCGCCGCCGGCGCGCTCCTTGAGTTCAGCGTTTAAATCCGGGCGCGATGACTGCAGCGCAGGAACCAGGCCAAACACGATCCCTGTGCCAAGTGCAACAACCATGGTGAATATCAACACGTGACTATCGAGCGTCAAATCCAGATCTGTTGGCCCAACGCCCGGCGGACGGAATTTCCAGAGTACGTCACGTCCAACCAGGGCAAGTGTGAGTCCAAGCGCGCCTCCGGAGACCGCCAGCACCATGGCTTCTGTGAGAAGCTGCGTAACGATCCGGCCGCGAGATGCGCCCACCGCAACCCGAATTGAAATCTCGCGCTTTCTGCCCGCCGCCCGCGCCAGTAGCAGGTTGGCAACGTTAAAGCACGCCACAAGCAGCACGATTCCCACAATTGCCATCATGACCGCGCTGGCCCTCTGGAACAGCCCGCGTTGATTTGGATTGAGCACCGATTCCAGTAGAGGCAATGTGACAAAGGTTCTGCCTTTGTTTGCGGTGGGAAAGTCACGTTCGAGATCGTTGGCAACCGTCTTCAACTCGGCTTCGGCTTGCTCCGGCCGGGCGCCATCTTTGAGCCGCCCAATAAGGCGGAAGCCAAGAAATCTTCTTTCGTTGAAGAATGTCTTCACAAGCCCGGAAAGGATCTGGTCATGCATTGAGAGCGGGACCCACATGTCCGGCCCGCCGATGGCAGAAGCACCTTGAAAACTGCGTGGCGCAACACCAATCACAGTAAACCCCTGCCCGTTCAGCATCACGTTCTTACCGATGACATTGCGATCGGCGCCGAACTGCCGCTCCCAAAGGCCATGGCTCAAGACGATCACCGGCCCCGCTCCCGCTTCAGCGTCTTCTTCCGGACGGAACGTACGTCCCATCGCTGCGCTTACTCCTAACACATCAAAGTAGTTGCCGGACACCATCTCAGCAAAGTACTGCTCCGGTACTCCGTTAATGGTCATGCTCACCGGCGTAAAGGCAAAGGAGTCTATTGTCACTCCGGAAAAAGACTGCACCCGCTGCTGAATGTCCTGGCCGTTGGGGAAGGAACTGGGAAACAGCCTTGTCCCTACAGCAAGGTCTTTTCGCTGGTCCTTGGTGAAAATCTCGAGTAGCTGCTGCGGATCGCGCACTGGAATAGCGTGGAAGAAGACCGCGTTTACCAGCGTAAAGATGGCTGTATTGGCGCCTATACCCAAAGCCAGGGTGATGATTGCAACAATGGCGAATCCAGGGGACTTGCGCATGCCGCGCAGCGTGAAACGCATGTCCTGAAACAAGTTGTGCACGCAACCTCCAACACTCAAGTCTAAGACGCGTGATTGCAACTTAGGTGAGCGCTACTTAGGCCTAAGACAATATTGTTTGGCAAAACTGTGGGTTTTTGCGCCATAATGCGGCAGAGGTCGACGGAAATGCAAGTTGTTCGCGGTACTCTTGCCCTGCTTACCCTCCTTGTGCTTCTGGGAACCGCCGCCCCGGCGCAAACCAGCTCAGACGAGGTAATCTTCACCATTTCGGTTCTGGGACCGGTCTCTGCCAAAGATGTTCAGGTCCGGTATTTTGTCACCGATGATTCGGGGGCTCGCTGGTCGTCTACCCTGGCTCAGGCCAAAGACGACAAAGTTCAGATAAGTGTGGATACAGTGGGCCGGTCCGCGAAGGCCTTCAAGGCCGTTGCCTACGTACCGGGCTGCCAATTCGTCACTTTCAGCGCTGATGATCTCTCCACCAGCACCCGTCGGGCTGACTTCCAATGCGTGAAACTCCCAACTACGTCGTTGCGCGGAACAGTGGCTGCTCCTTCAGGACAGCAGAACCTCAAAGTGGAAGCCATGTACGTGGTACGCTGGGCGAGCAAGTTTTTCTCGGTTCCGGGTGCTTCCATCTCACCGCTCGCTTTGGCTAAAGCTCCAGTAGATTCCGATGGCGCGTTCAGTATGGATTTGCCTGACTTCACTGCTGATCCGCTCTGGAGTTCGCTCACCAGGAACGCCACATTGATGTTCTTCCTGGAAGACGCAAACGGTCACCGGCTTGCAGAACTGAAAGCTCCTGCATCTCTCTCGCTTGGCGGAAATTTGAAGATTGCAGCGACCTATCCGGATGTAAAGTTCACTGTGCGACAGAACAATACAGCGAGTATTCAAGAATCCAAGCCGTAAACGGCT
>DATEJX010000352.1:0-6169 GCA_035277785.1 Candidatus Angelobacter sp.
GACAGCGACCAGGGGCAGGTCCACGCCTCTTGCATCACTTCCCGCGCGCGCGGTCGGCGGCACAAATACCGATGCGGTGACAACAGAAGGAGAACGTAAACTCTTTTTCACCTGCCCGAGCTCGATCCCCTGATAGGTTGAAAAGCCGAGCAGAACCAGGAATACAGCAGAAACAAATGCGGGGACTGGACTGAACCACCATGAGGCGGAGAAGATTCGGTTGTACCAGGTGGGAGTTGGGACCGGAACTGGGGCTGGTTGAGTTTTAGCGTTTTCCTGAACGTATTCACGTCCCACTTCAAGGAAATCAGAAGCATAGGTAATGGCTTCCAGGCATTCAGGACAGCTAAAGTAATGTTCCTCGAATGCTTGCCGGTCTGTGGCCGTCATCTCACCTAACACGTAGCGTTCCACTGCCATGCTGTCGATTGCCTGTTGGTGATTCATTGAATGTAAAGTCGTCATTTGTCTTCCGTTCTTTCACTGAATTTAGTGCGGTCCCCACTTCCGGGCATTCAAAAGAGCACGGTGGACGAGCACGCGCAAATATTCGCGGTTGACCCCCAGCTCGCGGCAGATTTCATCTTTGGGCTTCTCATCAAGGAAAACAGCCGTAAGAAGCTTGCGGTCCTTTTCGTTGAGCTTGTCCATGACGGCTTGAACCGCCCTTTTCATCTCGGAGTGCTTCACAGCGTCTTCGGCGGATTCGCGGTGGTCGGGCAATTCCGGGAATTCCTCACAGTCTTCGTCGAGGCGTCTTTTCACCACCCGCCAGTGTTCCTTGATCACGTATTCGCAGACACCGTAGACGTACCCCGGCAGACTCTCAGGCTTTTCGATGCTGTCGTGATCAACGGCAGTCAATACGCGCAGGAGGGTTTCCTGGCGAATGTCATCCATGTCAGTGTCATTGAACCTGGCGGCGCGCAGCTTGCACTTCAACGCACGGTTGAAATGGTGCGCAAAATGCGCCAGCGTCTCAGGATCGCGCTGCTTGAGCCGCGTAAGGTAGCCTAGATCAAAGAGTTCCACGTTGCTAGAATGCGAACAGTATACCTGAGTGGCTGTCGCAGTCTTGCCATGAACCCCATGGGTTGAGACAGCCACCGGCCCTCGCAATAGAACATTCCTTACCCGATATCTGTGCCGGTTTTGAGCTGGTTTTGCCATGGTTCGCGCTGAATTTCCCCCAACTTTCGCCCCGGAATTCCGTAGGCTATGGAACCTGCAAAGCGACGGCCGGCTGGAATGCATGCCTGCTCCGGCATTGCAACCCAAAGCCATTCACTTTGGCGTCCTAATGTAGAAGTGACGCGAACCCTCAGAGCGTTTCATTTTGGCGGGGTGGCCGCGGGCACGGGCTATTTGTATTTTATTTGCCTGATGTGCAGTATTCCTGGGTGCTGGCCACGGATTCAATGTGGATGGGCGCGCCTTGTGGGATTACAAACTCGCTTTCACCGTACCTGATCACTTTCCCGCTATCGTCCATACCCCAATCAAAGGTGTAACCCAGCGCCGTCCAGGGGTAGGAATGAGGCATCGCTGTGCCAAAAGAGGAGTAGTACTGGTTCAAGAACCAGAGCTTGTATACGTTACCCGCTGTTGGGGGCGGTGGGCCCGGTGCACACGTACTCGGATCGATGGAAGGGGAAGCACAGGGCCGGAAGAGATGATCCGGCGTTGAAGGGTCCTTTACTGTGATTTCCATAAAAGCAGTCTTGCCGGCCCCTGGAGGCAGTCCCAGCCGCTCCTCCAGGCGTTCCGTCACTTGCTCAGGAGAGACGGAGTGTTCTGATACGTAACGTCGACAGTATTCTTGCAGTTTCGGGACCACGGTGACCCAGATGTCAGACGGAGCATTCGTTATCCACTTGCCATCTCTTTTGTAAGCGGAAATTTGAGCGCCCCGCATCCATGTAACCACCTTCACCGGCTTGTGCGGATCAATCGAGACGAGTGAGTTGGAGACTGTACCCGGAGTAGCAAGGCGAGTTTGATTCACTGCGCGCAGATAACGCTTGTAAATAGTCCGCAAGCGTTCTGCCTCTTGCAATACCGGGATACACGCGTGATATCCCACAGGCAGCCGCCACGGATCGCGGATGTATTGATACCCAGGCTCAGCGGAATGGGAATTGGTGGCCAGCAGAATTGACCATTGGTATTTCTGATTGCCGAAGAAGCTGGCTGACAGCCCTGGCAGGGAATCAGCCGTTTTCAGCACTGGCGAGGCCTGACACTGCGGCACAACAGCAGGAGCCGGTGTTTCAGCATGAAGCGTGGTTAGGACGAAAAAGAAAAAGACACCGGTGGCAAGGCGTTTGGCGAGCATGAATAACGTCCTCAGTGGATTCGAACGGCGAGGATTGTACAACGGCGAGAGTTGGTTTCAGTGCGAATGTTGAGCTAAGCGACTGGGTCGAACTTCGAAGGGTTACTGCTTGGGAACGTAATAGCCTCGTTTGGCGCGAACACGGAACTTCTTCTCGTTCATAGTGATTTTTACCGGGCGAAATTCGCCATTGGCAACGAACTGATCCGGCTTGTAAGCCACCACATACTGGCTGCGCAGCTCTTCCTGAATGTCATGGAAAGCATCTGCCAGTTCCTGAAGTTTGAAAGGGAAGAAAGCGCGTCCGCCGGTGGCTTCCGCCAGCATCTTCAGGTTCTTGTCGCCCTGGTCGACGCTGCTGCTGGTGAGGTTGGTGCTGATGGTGTAAATGATCACCGATGCGCGCTCGGCCATATCGAGGGCTTCCTGGCGCAGCACCCGGCTCTGGTTATCATCACCATCGGAGACCAGAATCATGGCCCGGCGCACAGGGAACGTATCGCTCTGTTTGAGCAGTTTGTCGCGACAGGCGAAGTAGACAGCATCCCACAACGCAGTACCGCCACCTGGACGGATCATCTGGACGCCACGGTTAAGCTTGTCAAGATCGCCGGTAAAGTCCTGGGTGAGGTCCGGAACCTCGTCAAAAGCCAGTACGAAGGCTCTGTCACTGCGAGGGCGGATGATCTGCTGGAGAAACTCAATGGCAGCCTGCTGCTCAAATTGAAAACGGTCGCGGATGGAGTTGCTGGCATCAATCAGGAGGCCCACGCGCAGAGGCAGGTCCGTTTCCGCTTCAAAATGGGTAATCTGCTTGGGCGGCAGATTGTTGTCCAGGATCTTGAACTGTTCTTCCTTAAGGTCGCGGATGAACTTGCCATGTTTATCCGTGACCGTGAAGATCAGGTTCACTTCATCTGTATGAGTCCGGAAAACAGGTATCTTCCCTTTGTCCGGTGAACCGCCTGACGAAGACGAATCGGAGGCCACGGCTCCTGCCGCGGGACTGGGGGAAGCTTGGGCAGGGGGCGGCTGCACCGATCCGGGCAACGCGGGGTCTTTCTGTGCGGCGGCCAGGCCGCTGAAAAGAGTGATTGCCAGAAGGAGGGCAGCGAGTCTCATGGGGGACAGAGACAATTATAGCTTTCCGGGCTGGATGTGGACGGCCAAAATTGTGCCTGAAAAGCAGAAAGCCCGGCGTTTCCGGGCTTCCCAGAGTTTGGCTTTCGAAGAGTACTTCTTACCGCGGCACGTAATAGCCCTTTTTGGCCCTCACATGCAGGTGCTTGTTATCGGCAATGATCTGGATTGGGCGATACTGCCCGCCAGCCTGGAACTCTGATGGCTTGTAAGAGATGGAATACTGGCTGCGGAGTTCCTCCCTGATGCTGTGGAACGCGTCCGTCAGATCATGCAGCTTGGCCGGGAAAAACGCCCTTCCGCCTGTGGCTTCCGCCAGCATTTTCAAGTTGCGGTCGCCAGTGTCAAGGATGTTGCTCAGGTTGGTGCTGATGGTGTAAATGATCACGCCGGAGCGTTGCGCCATGTCATACGCCTGCTGGCGGGTGACGCGGCTCTGGTTGTCATCACCGTCAGAAACCACCACCAGGGCCTTGCGCAGTGTGCGATTGTTGCCATCCTCATTCTGCTTGAGCAGCTTGTCTTTGCAAGCCACATAGACGGCGTCCCACAAAGCGGTGCCGCCGCCCGGGCGGATTACGCTGATTCCCTCACTCAGCTTGTTCATGTCGCTGGTGAAGTCCTGTGTGAGGTTTGACCCTTCATCAAAGCCGATAACAAAAGCCTGGTCAGTGTTAGGACGGATGATCTGCCGCAAAAACTGTGTTGCCGCCTGCTGCTCAAAGAGAAAACGGTCGCGGATGGAACTGCTGGAATCAATCAGCAGCCCCAGGCGAAGCGGCATGTTGGTTTCGGCTTCAAAATTCACAATCTGCCGCGGCGGCAGGTTATTATCCAGGATCTTGAACTGGCTTTCTTTCAGGTCTTTAACGAACTTATTGTGCTTGTCAGTGACGGTGAAGATTACATTGACTTCATCTGTTCTGGTCCTGAAGACCTCAAGCGGTCTGTCATCGCTGCCAGTCGTGACCGTTCCCGAGGGTATCGCATGGCTGGAAGCAGCGGGCTGGATCAGCGGCGTTTGGGCCTGTGCTCCCGAAATCCAGAATGGGCCTGCAAACAAGAGGGCGGCTAAAAGCAGGGCCAATCCCCTCAAAGACGAAAATGGTTCTCTCAATAAAGTCATGTTCTCTGACTTCCTTCTTAATACCCCAGCCTACGTAGAAACGTCACGTGGAAACATTACGCAGGAACTGTTCCAACTCGTCCGGCAGGGGCTGTTCCAACTCTACGGGCTTATGTGTAATTGGATGCTCGAATTGTAGCCCGAAAGAATGAAGAAAGTGCCTGTCCAGAGATGCTGTGTTTTGGGATGTACCTCCGTAACCACGTAGTACCGCTGGTGCACCATACAGCACGTCACCCGCCACAGGGTGGCCCAGAGAAGCCAGATGAACACGGATCTGGTGGGTCCGGCCAGTCTCAATCCTGACCTCCAGAAGAGAGAACTTGCCGAACCTGCCATCGAGCTTTTTCAATAGTTTCCAGTGAGTTACAGCGGTTCTGCCCTCCTTGCGGCGGGTGGTCATCCGCTCCCGGCGAAGCAAATCCCGGTTGATGGGCAACTTAATTGTGCCCTGCGCCTCAGGCATCCACCCGTGGACTAGTGTTAAGTATGTTTTTTTTACCGTGCGCCGCAAAAATTGCTGGGCCAGCTTGCGATGTGCTACATCGTTTTTGGCCACTATCATCAACCCGCTGGTCTGTTTGTCGAGCCGGTGCACGATCCCCGGCCGGAGTTCCCCACCAGCTTGGGACAGCGTGCCAAAACGATGCAGCAGTGCGTTGACCAGTGTTCCTTTGCTGCCGGATTCACCTTTTCCCGATCCGGCGTGAACGCTCATGCCCGCAGCCTTGTTGACAACCGCGAGGTCGTTGTCCTCATAAACGACATGGATCGGAATGTCTTCTGGAAAGGCACGCAAAGGCGGTAGCTGTACCTGGCCGGTGATGGTGATTTGCTCGCCACCACGAAGCCGCAATGAGGGTTTTGGGGTAGCTCCGCCGAGCTGAATCTTCTTCTGTTCGATGAGCTGCTGCACGCGAACCCGGCTGACGTCAGGAATCTGCGCTGCAAGCCACTGGTCCAGCCGCTGGCCGGCGGCTTCCGCAGGTACCAGCAAGCTTTTTATTTCGGCAGATTCGCTCACTCGCGAAATTGTAAATGGGCGACGAAATGTTCTTCGGTCAACTTGGCCTGAGTTGGCTTGGAAAGAAGCGAAAACTGGCTTTTGTAACGAGCCGCAAGGCCGACTTGCGCGCCGAGCCGCCTGTTACAGGAGCCTAGACGTACGATCCAAGATTCATGCTCTTGAGCGGTTTGGAGCGAAGCGACAAAACTGAAGCCTAGCCCGACTAGCGCGGCGAGCAGCGCGCAACAGGAGCCTAAACGAGGCAAGCGCGAAGTACTTCTCTCCAGCGGTCTGGAGCGCAGCGACTCTGGGATTTCAGAATGTGCCGCGAGGCCGGCTTGCGCGCCGAGCGGCATGCCGCAGGAGCCTAATCGCACTTGGCGGATAAACCTCTGTTAAGCGGTTTGGAGCGAAGCGACAAAAACCAAACGACCCGCGGGGCCGTGAGACCAGGCCGTTCTGAACCCGTCCTAAGACGGTGGGAACCCGCCGCGGCTCTTTAGGCATTTCCGTACTGGCGGAACCTCGCGCACCGAGCCGTTATTATACGAGTCAGGCCCCC
>DATEJX010000353.1:0-29151 GCA_035277785.1 Candidatus Angelobacter sp.
TCCGAGCAGATGAAGATGTTCGTCACCCGCCTGGGCTTCAACTCCAAAGCCGTGATCACGGGTGACATCACGCAGATTGACCTGCCCAACGCGCGCAAGAGCGGATTGGTGGAAGCAGCGGAAATCTTAAAGAGCGTGGAGGGTGTTTCTTTTAATTACTTCACTGAAGAGGATGTCGTAAGGCATCATCTGGTGCAGCGAATCATTCGCGCTTATGATGAGAAGTCTCGCAGCCAGCAGATGGCACTGGAGATGCCGCGTCCTGTCCAGGAAGGACAGGAACCTCAGGAACCTCCGCTGCAACAATAGTTTAGTAAAATGTTTACGGGAGGGCCGCTTAGCCCTCCCGATTTGTTTTTAAAACTTGTGATCATCGTTGATCGAAAAGCGGATGTCGTCAATCCTGCTGCTTTGCAGCGTTTCGCGCGGCGCGCCCAAGCCATGGCACGGGTGAAAGGTGATGTTGCCGTTCTGATCACCTCGCGGCGCAAGGTGCAGGCGCTGAACCGGCGCTTTCGCAATAAAGACAAAGCCACGGATGTGCTCTCCTTTCCCAGCCACCAGGGAGGGGACATCGCCGTCTGCTTTGAGATTGCCCGCCAGAATGCCGCCCGGCTGGGCCACAGCGTGACCGATGAAATCAAAGTCCTGGTCTTGCATGGCATGCTTCACCTGGCCGGCTATGATCATGAAACCGATTCAGGTCAGATGGCCCGAGCGGAAGCCCGTCTCAGGGCACGCCTCAAATTACCGGCTTCGCTCATCCAACGCAGCGAGCCTGGCGCCACTGTAGCCTCGCCGTCAAGAAGGCGATCCCTTGCCACGCGCAAGAAAGGGCTGAGCCGCCCGGGCGGGAAAACGTCATGACCATCCTGTTCGTTTACGTGGCCATCCTGTTGCTCAGCGCATTGCTGACGCTGGCGTCCTATGTGGAGCGCCTGTATACCGAATCGGGCAAGTTCCTGACACGTGAGTTTCAGGAAAATATTGAAGCTTTTGAGAAGCTGGTTGAGCCCCGGCTGGTTTCTACCAGCGGGCGCGCTTTCCTGGCGATCTCTCTCCTCTCGCACTTCTGCACCGCCGCCATCACCCTGTTAATCGGCTATCTGATCTTTTCTGAGCAGAAGTGGACTGCTCCGGAGATCGTACAGGCTGCTGTCGGAATCATGCTGGTCGTCATGATCTGCAACCGCTTGCTGCCTTACGTGCTGTTTACTCGCACTCGCGGCGACTGGCTGGTCCGCTTCATTCCCGTACTCAGAATTTTGATCTATGTGATGATGCCAATCACCGTTGCGCTTGGCTTCAGTCTCTCCGTGGCCGCGCTCTCAAAAGCCCATGAGCCGGAAGAGCCCGAACATCCTGCTGAAGCCGTGGAAGCATTGATTGAAGCAGGACAAGAAGAGGGCATTCTGGAAGAGAGTGATCGCCAGCTCATACATTCGGTGGTGGAGTTTGGTGATAAGACGGTGCGCGAAATCATGACGCCTCGTCCTGAAATCTTTGCCGTGCCGGCGGAGATGACCATCCGCGATTTCACGGAAAAGTTGCGAGAACGGCCGCATGCCCGCGTACCCGTGTATGCCTCAAACATTGACAATGTTCAAGGTATGGTGCTGTCGCACGACCTGATCCAGATTGATGACAGCGAAGCGGCGACGACGATGGTTCGCAAGCTTATGCGGCCCGTAATCTTCGTGCCGGAGACCAAAAAAGGTTCGGAGCTGTTGCGTGAAATGCAGAAAGAAAACATCCACATGGCAATCGTGATCGATGAATACGGGTCCGTCGCCGGCGTTGTGACCATGGAAGACCTGGTGGAAGCGATTGTCGGCGAAATTCGGGACGAGCACGAAGAAGCGACGGACGTGGTCCGCGAAGGCGATAGTTGTTATGTCGTAATGGGCAACGTTGACGTAGGACGTCTTGAAGACCTTTTTGATCTGCGGCTGGACCAGCATGATACAGCTACCGTGGGTGGTCTGGTAAGCGCCGTGCTTGGGCGTATACCGCAGCCAGGGGAGATAGTTGAAGAAGACGGCCTTCGTTTTGAAATCCTGGAATCAACAGAACGCAAGGTGGAGAAGCTGCGCGTGTGCCGCTCCCAGCCGCACAATCCTCCGACGAAGGAAGTCACAGCGTAGTGGCCTTCCGTTCGGGATTCGTCTCTATCATCGGCCGCCCTAACGCGGGCAAGAGTACCCTGCTGAATGCGCTGGTTGGAGAGAAAGTGGCCATCGTCACGGAGAAGCCACAGACCACGCGTACGCGCATTCAGGGCATGTTGAACGTGAAAGCGCAGCGCGGAAGACCGGCAGGGCAGATCGTTTTCATTGACACTCCGGGCGTCCACAAGCCGGACAGCCGTCTCAATCGCAAGATGATGCAGGAAATCCACGCTGCCCTTGAGAGTCGGGACATCATCCTGCTGATAGTGGATGCCACTGACAAGACCGGTCCTGCTGATCAGCATGTGCTTGATCTGGTGAAGAAGGCCGGAGGAACCACATTTCTCCTGCTCAACAAGATTGACAAGCTGCTAAAAGAAAAGCTGCTGCCACTCATCGATCATTACAGCAAGATGCACGAGTTCGCGGAGATCATCCCCATTTCCGCGGCCAAAAAAGAAGGGCTGGATACACTTGTAGAGAAAATCATCCGTGGCTTGCCGGAAGGCCCGCGATACTTCCCTGAAGACCAGTTCACTGACCTGCCGGAAAAGTTCATTGCCTCCGAAATCGTGCGCGAAAAAATCCTGCTGAAGACGGGCAAAGAACTCCCGTATGCCACTGCGGTAGTAGTGGAGCGATTTGAGGATTCTGACAAGCTGATCAAGATTGCGGCCGCAATCTACTGCGAGCGCGATGGGCAGAAGGGCATCCTCATCGGGAAAGGTGGCCAGAAACTGAAAGAGATCGGCACTGCCGCGCGGATGGAACTGGAAGAGCTGCTGGGCAAAAAGATTTTTCTTGAGCTGTTCGTCAAAGTGAAACCCGGCTGGAGGCAGTCAGCGGCGTTTGTGGAAGAGCTGGATTGGCGAAGACAACTGCAATGAGATACAAAAATTTCCTACAAACCCGGAGTTTCGCAGCGGTAGCTGTCCTCGTGGCTTCCTTGCTCGGATGCCGGAAGAATGCTACGGCTCCGCCAGAAACTGTGGGTAATGGGATTACGTCGATCCGCAATACCGCTGACATCCCAAGCGCTTGCAAAGTGGCCTTTGCGAGAGCGTCTGGCGAAGGCCAGTTCAGGATGGCTGATCCAGGAGAGAAATACCAAGTTACTGATGTCGTTCGTGAAGAGGGCCTGCCTTGGCGCAGGCTGATGTTCTCAGTTGTGAAGAACAAAAGATGCGCTATTGCTTACGAAAAGGGTGGCATCGCAAGGTTAACTTACGCAGTGGTCTTTGATACCTCGACGGATCCGGCAACAGTCGTCTGGGGAGGTTCGAGAATTCAGATGAATGATATCGCCGGACTTAGCGAAAAGCTCGAAGCGCCACGCCAGAAAAGTCCGGACGCGGCCCCGGATCCAAGCTCTATTCCTTAACCGCAATCCCCAGCGTCTTCATCTTCCGATAAAGATGGCTTCTCTCAAGTCCCAGCACCTCTGCTGTGCGGCTGACGTTGCCGTGGTTCTCATCCAGCTTCTTGAGAATGTAGTCCCGTTCATAGGCAGCGCGCGCCTGATGCAACGTGGAAAAGCCTGAATTGGATCGGCTTCCTTCGCGATGCATGAGTGGTGGCAGATGTTTGCGCTCAATCCGGTTCACAGTGGGATTCATGATGACCAGCCGCTCGATCACGTTGCGCAGTTCGCGTACGTTGCCCGGCCAGGAATAGCGCATGAGCACATCAATGGCGTCTTCAGTAATCTCACGTGGCCTGCGGCTGTAAGCGGCAGAGAACTCCTTGAGGAAGTGTTTGGTCAGCAGAGGGATGTCTTCCTTGCGCTCGCGCAGCGGCGGAACATAAAAGGGAATTACGTTGAGGCGGTAAAAGAGGTCTTCACGAAAATTTCCTCGAGAGATTTCCTCTTCCAGGTCCTTGTTCGTGGCGGCGATCACACGCACATCCACCTTGATCGCTTCATCATCTCCCACGCGAGTAAATTTCTGCTCGTCCAGAGTGCGCAGCACCTTGGACTGCGTCTTCAGGCTCATGTCGCCGATCTCATCCAGAAACAGCGTGCCTTCGTTGGCCTTTTCGAATTTGCCTTCCTTATCGCCCGCTGCGCCGGGCAGGGCGCCCTTTCGATGTCCGAACAACTCGCTTTCGATCCAGTCCTCTGGAATGGCGGCGCAATTCACTTCCACAAACAGATTGTCTTTGCGCAAACTGTGCGCGTGAATCGCGTGAGCAACAAGCTCTTTTCCCGTTCCTGACTCGCCGTAAATCAGCACGCGGCCGTTGCTGGGAGCCATCACGCTGATCTGCTGGCGTAGGGCTTTCATGGGAATGCTCTCGCCGGCGATGACGCTCTTGCTCTGGAACTGTTTCTTGAACTCGGCATTCTCTCGGCGAAGCCTGTGTGCTTCCACCGCATTCTTGAGCACAATCAACGTGCGTTCAAGCGAGAGCGGCTTTTCCAGAAAGTCGAATGCACCCAGCTTCGTGGCTTTGACGGCAGTCTCTATGGTGCCGTGGCCGGAGATCATGATCACTTCAGGAGGATCTTCCATCTGGCGGATGCGCTCCAGCGTATCCAGGCCGTCAATTCCCGGCAGCCAGATATCCAGGAGCACAACTTCACAGGTGCGTTTCTTCAGCAGATCAAGGCAGGTCTCGCCGCTCTCCGCCAGCAGCACCTTGTAGCTTTCTTCTTCAAGGATTCCGCGCAGCGATTCGCGAATTTCTCGTTCATCGTCCACCACCAGGACACTATGCATTCTGTTTTGCGGCCTCTTCCATGTCGCCTGCCAGCGGAAGCTCTACGATGAACTTGGCCCCGGCAGGCTTATTTTCTTCTACGCGAATGGATCCGTGATGGTCCTCGATGATGCGTCGCACAATCGCCAGGCCCAGGCCTGTCCCGCGCTTCTTGGTAGAGAAGTAAGGCAGGAACAACTTCTCCTTTACCTCGCGGTCGATTCCGTGGCCCGTATCGGCTATGAGAATTTCCAGAGCATCGCGGCTTTCAACCAGCGAGGTCGCGATATGAATTTCGCGGACAAAAGATCCCTGCATCGCATCGGCCGCGTTGTCAATCAGGTTCGCCAGCGCCCGCTTGATTGCCTCTGGGTCGGCCATGGCCAGCGGCAATCCGGGGTCGAGCTGTTTCTGCACCGCGATGCCATCCAGCCGTCCGTTGAACATGGCCAGCGTGGTCTCGACAATCTGGTTGATGTCGGCAGGCCGCGGTTGCGCCTCAGGAAAGCGCGCCAGCGAGGAGAACTCGTCCACCAGCGAGCGCACGGTCTGTACCGCGCCAGAGATGGTTTGCGCACAATCGCCGATCACAGACAAAGATTTCTGATCAGGCGCAGTGCCACGCTCCAGGTGGCGGCGAATCCGTTCTGCCGAGAGCGCAATCGGGGTGAGCGGATTTTTAATTTCATGCGCCACACGCCGCGCCACCTCGCGCCATGCAGCTTCTTTCTGCGCCTTGAGCAACTCGCTGAAATCTTCAAATACAATCACGTATCCCAGCCGCTGCTTGCCGTGCTGAACAGAAGACACCGTCACGCTGGCGTTGAGCTTGTCTTTTTCCCCCTGGATTTCAAGCTGGGACGCCGTGATCGCCATTCGGTCAGCTCGGCGAAGAAGATGCTCCAGGTCAGATGCTGTCTCGGCCGGGAAAATATCCTGCAGGCTTGATCCCACCAGTGCCCGGCCATGTGGCCAGAACATTCTTCCGAAAGCGACGTTGCTGTGGGTCACACGCCCGTCCGGGCCAAGGGAAAGCACGCCGGTAGGAATGCTCTCAAGAATGGTTTCAATGTGTCGCCGCCTCTGTTCCAGTTCTGTGTTCGTTTCGGTCAGGGCGTGGGCCGATTCTTCGATCTTCCGCCTGCTGGTTTCCAGCTCTGCCGCCATGCGATTGAATGAAGCCACCAGTTCCGCCAGTTCATCAGCGGCCGGTACGTCCACACGATGGCCAAGATGACCTAATGAGATCTCACGGGTGGCTTCCGCCAAGGCCTCCACAGGGCGTGTTACCAGTTTGGCCAGAAACAGAGAAAACCACGTCGCCACAAACAGCACCAGCACCGTGAGTAGCGTCAGCAACAGCATATACATGCCACGGATTCTTTTGGCCTCTCGGCTCAGAGCCAGATAGTTCTGCTGGTTCTGGTTGATCTGATCGAGGGTGGGAGTGAAATCTTTGGGTAGCGGCATGCCAACCAGAATCACTCCTGAACTTCCGGCGGGAGCGGCGCCGAGAAGGTATTCAGTTCCGCGATAGGACCATTGCTGCGGGCTATGTTGAACTTTGCTGATGGCCGGAAGTTGGGAGCGGAGGGCGGACCAGGGCTGTGGCGCGTTCCAACTGGCCACAGCATCACCATCTTTGATGGCGAGAGCGAATCCGCCCTGAAGTGTTGGTTGGTGTCGGCGGAACTCGTGCAACACTCCAGCGTAGTTGCCGCTGGTAATGGCATGTTGCGTTTCCGGCGATTGCGCAATCTCTACGGCTTCATCGCGGGCGTTGATGCCTGCGTAATCGGCCAGCAATGCGCCTATCCGGCCTGAGTCCTGCTGCAATTCATTCACTGGCATGGAAAACCATTTGTCAATGGAGCGGTTCATGAGCCCGTAAGCAAACATGAACATCACAATGGCGGGAGCGAATGAGAGCAGCAGGGCGCCAATCACCATGCGCGTGCGCAGCCGCGAACCCGGGACACCAAGGCGGCGTTCGGCATACAGCTTGACCAGATTGCGAAACAGGACAAACGTGAGCACTACCAGCAGCAAAAACACCAGCGCTGAAAGGGCTACCAGCACAAGGGTTTGCTGCGCGGAATCAGGACTCAGCTGTTTCAGGTTGAAGGCTTGCTGGGAAAAAACCACACCGAAGAGAAGAAGGATTCCCAGGGCCAGCGGAATCAACATGGCGCGCCGCTGGCTTAGCGAGAGGGATCGCTTGTTCGGCTCTGGATTGAATGCAGGCACAATTTATGGCTCGCGCGCTAAGGAACCCGCGGAGTCATGGAGATCATTATAAGCGCTGTTGCAAACCGCCCTGTCAGCCGGCGTTGGAGCGCTTGTGAATACAAAGCTTAAGGTTGGATGTGATGCGGAAGGTTCCGCAAGTTCCCCTGGAACCCTTCCCCTCCAGCTTATTCCCCGGTATCGATCTGCGCTCGCTGCAGTCTGTCAGAGTAATCGATGTAGATCGATTTCCATTGGGTGTAAAAATCGATCGCGCCCAGCCCGCCCTCGCGGTGTCCATTCCCAGTGGACTTGGTTCCGCCGAAGGGCAGGTGCACTTCCGCCCCGATTGTCGGCGCATTGACGTAGGTGATGCCGGCATCGAGGTCGCGAATGGCGCGGAACGCTTTGTTCACATCGCGAGTGTAGATGGACGATGAGAGACCGTAGGTGACCCCATTTGCAATCTCAATTGCATGCTCAAAGTTTTCGCAAGGCACCAGGCTGACCACCGGTCCGAAGATTTCTTCCTGGGCGACGCGCATCCGCGAATCAACGTCAGTGAGCACAGTCGGTTCAAAGAACCAGCCATAGGAGTGCTCCGGCTTATTGACGGCCTTGCCACCTGCTTCAATCTTTGCGCCTTCATTCTTTCCGATTGAGACGTACTTTTCGGTGGTCGCAACTTGCTGTTCATTGATCTGCGGCCCCACGTCAACGCTTTCATCCAGACCGTTTCCGACCTTCAGCTTCTGCGCGCGATATACCAGGCGGTCTGCAAACTGGCGGTACACGCCTTTTTGCACGATCACGCGGCTTGTCGCGGTGCAGCGTTGCCCGGTGGTGCCGAATGCGCCCCAGACCACTCCGTCAAGCGCGAGGTCCAGATTGGCGTCATCCAGAATTATGATGGCGTTCTTACCACCCATTTCCAGTGAGCATGGCTTGAATGAGCGGGCAGCCACTTCACCCACTATCCGGCCGACTTCACTGGACCCCGTGAAAGAGATGGCCCGAACACCCGGATGTTCCACAATGGGGGCGCCTGCATCGGGGCCAAAGCCGGTGACAATATTGACCACACCTTTTGGAAGGCCTGCATCCGTAAGTGCTTTTACCAGATTGAAGGTAGAGAGAGGCGTATCTTCGGCGGGCTTGATCACGCAAGTGTTGCCGCACACCAGCGCCGGCAACAGCTTCCAGGAGGGAATTGCCATGGGAAAGTTCCAGGGTGTGATCATGCCGCAAACGCCCAGCGGCATGCGTACAGCCATGGCGAATTTGCTGGGCAGCTCAGAAGGAACCGTGGCCCCGAAGAGCCTTCTTCCCTCGCCGGCCATGTAATAGGCCGTATCGATGGCCTCTTGAACATCGCCGCGCGTTTCCTTGAGTACCTTCCCCATCTCCCGCGTCATCTGCCGGGCACACTCTTCCTTGCGCTCGGCTAATATCTCACCGGCGCGATAGATAATCTCGGCCCGTTTGGGCGCAGGAACCAGGCGCCAGCGTTCAAAGGCCTTCCGCGCGGCGTTTACCGCATCGTCAACGTCCCGCTTGTCAGACCGCTGAAAGACGCCAATGACGTCACGGGTATCAGCCGGGTTAAGATTTTCAAAGGTTTGGCCGCTGCGGGATTCGAGCCATTCCCCGCCAATAAAGTTCTTGTAAATTTTTGCCGACATGTATTCTGGTGGCTGCCTCTTCTGGATTTAAACCGTTCATCGTACCAACTTTGCCTGCATTCAGGAAAGAACCGTTCAGGCAGGTACTCTGGAGGAGGGTTGACGCACGCCTTCGGATGGCGAAGGAAAAGGTATGTAGCTTTCGGATAATTTCAGAGGCAGAAACCGGCAAAAGCTACATTTTCATCTACAATGTAAGCAGCTAGTTTTACGAAAATGGAATTTTCGCTCAAACAGTTGAGGCTCTTTGAACAAAACAGGTAGATTTGTTGAATTTTAGTAGGTCCTCATGTCTACACCTTCTACCAGAGCGCTTGCCGGATCTATTCTACTCGCTGATGATGATGCTCAACTTGCGACTTTTTTATCCAAGTCGCTGGAAACTGCTGGATACTCTGTCCACACTGCCCTCGATGAACAAAGTGTGCTGGAAGAATTAAAAAGGCAGAACTACCAGCTCATTATTTTGGACCTTAACTTCGGGCAGACTGACGGCCTGGCACTGCTGGGGCGGCTGCGCACAGAAGGACTGGAAACACCAGTCATGGTGTTGAGCGCGCGCAACAGAGTCAATGATCGCGTAGAGTCTCTCAATGTCGGCGCAGACGATTACGTGACAAAGCCATTTTCCTTCCAGGAACTCGCGGCCCGCGCGAATGCGCTTCTGCGGCGGAAAACAGACCCCGCCCTCAGCATATTGCGGGTGGAAGATCTGGAGCTTGATCCGGCAACGCGAAAAGCGCACCGCGGCCCGCGCGAGATCAGGCTCAGCCCCAAAGAATTTGACCTGCTCGCACTACTGTTGCGTCGCGGCGGGAATACAGTGAGCCGCCAGGAGTTATTGCGGGAGTGCTGGGGGCACGAACTGGAAGGCGATAGCAACCTGGTTGATGTTTACGTTAATTATCTACGCAAAAAGATAGACTTTCCTGAAGATGAAAAACTCATCTACACGATTCGTGGAGAAGGCTACCGTCTGGGAAAAGGTCCAACTAACCAGAAGCTATCTTCTGCTAATCATCAGGCCGAGCCGGCGCGCTCTCTTTCCAGCCATTCCTACCCCCCGGCGCCTGCGGGTGAATTGGCAGGCCCCTCGGGTAATGCAGCGTTGCGGGCCATGGTGCACTCTGTGACGCATGACCTTGCCCAGCCTCTCACCAGCTTACGCTGTTTCCTGGAAGTGCTCTCTCTGGACAAGAACCTGCCTGAGGTCCATGCGAACGATCTGCGCGTGATTGAGCAGCAGGCGGACCGGGCCATTGCATTGACCAAGGGGATTTCTGCCCTGGTGCGGGACGCCGAGTCGCCGGAAGAGCCATGGATTCCACTGGATGACGTCCTGAATGATATTTTGAACGACTTCAACGTGCTGCTGAATTCCGGCTTGCTGACTTTGGAGCGTCATTGGGATTCTTCCCTGCACGTAAGCAGCAGCCCGATACTTCGTCAGGTGGTGTTGCTGCTGTTGAGCAAGCTGGCCGGACGCAACACCCGGCCTTTGCTTCTTACCATTACCGCGGAGAGCAACGATGAGAGATGTGATCTCCGTTTTACGTGGAAGACCAGCGATTCTGCAGCGCCGCAATCTCCCGACGGTCTTACAGTGCTCGCCAAGGACCTCCCTACTCTCGAGCAGATGGTTGGGGCACTGGGTGGGGAAATAGTGATACCAGAGCACCAGTCTGAGGTCTTGCTGACATTGCCGGCGCCCCCGGCTCCCTCTCCTTCGCAGACGGACATGGTGCACTAAGCGGGCGAAGGGGATCATTCGCCCATCACAGCTACGACCACCCGCTTCGATCTCTGGCCGTCGAACTCTGCGTAAAACACGCGCTGCCACGTGCCCAGGAGCAATGCACCATCCTTGACGGGAAGGATCACTTGATGATGGACGAGGAGTGCTTTCAGATGAGAGTCGCCGTTGTCCTCTCCAGTCTGGTGATGCAGATAGTTCTTTTTAAAAGGCGCCACTTGTTCCAGCCAGGTGTCAATGTCGTGAATGAGGCCGTCTTCATTATCATTCACGTAGACTCCGGCTGTGATGTGCATGGCTGAGACCAGCACCAGGCCATTGTCTACGCCGCTGTCCCGCACCACTTTTTCCACCTGGGGAGTGATGTGAACGTAAGCGCGGTGCTTCTTGGTATTGAACGTAAGGTAGTCCGTGTGAAACTTCATTTTTCTCCCATTTCCATCTCAGGGCTGCCTAAGCAGTTTAAACGCTAACGCTTCAGCTGAGTGCACCAGGGGCGCTTCTGCGCATCAAAACACTGCATATGGCCAGACAGGTTTATCCCACAGCGGCAGCTTTCCTCCCGGAGAAACATACGCTACCAAAGCTGCGTGAGGCAGCCTCCACCTGCAAAGGATGTGATCTATGGAAGCGTGGCACGCAAACGGTTTTTGGGGAAGGCAGCTCTCATGCACGTGTGTTGATGGTGGGCGAGCAGCCCGGCGATAAGGAAGACCTTCAGGGACGCCCATTTGTGGGGCCGGCAGGAGCGGCGCTGGATAAGGCATTACTGGCAGCGGGGATCGATCGGAACGATGTTTATCTAACCAACATCGTGAAGCATTTCAAATGGGAGCCGCGCGGCAAACGCCGTATTCACAAGAAGCCGAGTGCGCTGGAGGTAAGCGCCTGCCGGCCGTGGCTGGATGCTGAAATTGAAGTAACTCGCCCGGACGTGGTTGTGCTGCTGGGAGCAAGCGCTGCTCAGGGATTGTTGGGGCGCGATTTTCGCGTAAGCCAGCAACGTGGCGAGTGGGTGTCGTCTCCCCTGGCGCCTTTCGTCATGGCTACTGTCCATCCCTCTTCGATTCTTCGTGCGCCTGATGACGAGAGTCGTCATGAAGAGATGCGCAGATTCATTGCGGATTTGAAAAAGGTTGCGGCCAGGCTGAAGGTGCCCAAAGCTGCTTAACCCAAAGTGTGCTAATTCAACTTTGCCATGGAGCGGCGAAGTCCCAGCGCTGTTTGCCGGATTTCTTCTGCATCAGAGGCATCCGGCGCCATCTTCACATATTCTTCAAAGTCGCTGAGCGCGCCGCTCAAGTCGTTCAAGTTGTAACGCAGAGCGGCACGTTGCTTCACATCTTCTGGAGACCGGGGATAAATCACCAGAATCAGGTCAACAACCTGAACAGCTCGACGGAAATCGCGGCGGGATAGATAGATGGTCCGCAGGTTGTTGAGCATGCGCGTGAGCATCTGGCGGCGGGTGACAATAAGCAGAAATTCCGGCCGCAGCGTGATCTGGCCGGCATGGATGGATTCGATCTTGCGTTTGCAGTCGTCCTCGCTGAGCACTGAGCCGCGTTCGAAGGCGTCAATGAAAAATGAGCGACCATCAATGTCATAGTGCTTCAACATAAAATGGCCGGGCATGCCGACGCCGAACAGCTGAAATCCAGCGCGGCGGGCCACTTCCATATAGAGAAGCGCCAGAGTGATGGGAATTCCCAGACGACGGTCCAGCACGTCATTAATGAAGGAGTTAAGTGGATTGTAATAATCGGCGGTGTTGCCGCGAAACATCTCCTCGTCAAAGAGCACGTAATTGAGCGCCGCGATGCATTGGACGGGTTCACCCGGATCGTCAATTTTGGCCGAGACGCGGCAGCCAAGCTCTTCAATTTGCGTTATATATGGCGCGGAATCAAGGTTCGGGTATTCAATGCGGGCAAAAGTAAGCGCGGCACGGAGCATATCAATGCGCTCGTCCTCAATGCCGGGCTTTACCAGCGCGGTAAATGCCTCCAGCACCTCCGAACTTGCCCGTACTTCCATGTCGCAATTGTAGTTGAATCGAAAGTGGCTTAGGAGCGCGAAGCAGGGCACTGTACTTCAACAGCAGTGACATGCCTTTTGGTTCCATGCGTCGCGTGCTTCTTTGAGCACGAGGGGTGTGATGGCGAGTGCCGCGAGCGGGTCAGCCCAGTGGATTCCGAGGGAAGCATTCAACGCCAGGCCTGCCAGAGCAATCCACGCCAGCCAGCCGCAGATCGAGCTCTGAGCAGCATCGGCAGCCAAAGCCGAGCTACCGGTTTCCGCTGAGAGCCTGCGTTTACGCCGTGCCAGCCACGGCATGATCACCGCCGCAGCAATGAGCAATGCCATACCCATATAGGTAGGTTCAGGTGCTGACCAGAGTCTCAGCAGCGACAGGAAAGACGCAGTGACAATGAAAATAGCCAGGCAGAAGAGCAGCACTGCTGTAAGGCGGGCAGCACGGCGCTCTGAGAGGCGCGTGCCGGAGAAGCGTGTAAGGACAATAACAGCGGAGAGAAGTTCAATGGCGCTATCGCCGCCGAAAGCCAGGATTGCGATACTGTGTGCGCTGGCCGCGGCCAGCGCAGATACCGCGACTTCAACTGACATCCACAGGACCGTCAGAAGTTGAAGACGCCGGATGGCGGCTAACCGTCCACCATCAAGTTGCGCTGCCAACGCCATTACCACATTGTAGACACCGGAGCAGCAAGGCGCATCCGAGCCGATTCACAAACGCCAACCCCGGATATCTGCTTCCCTGAATTTTATTTGTCAGAGCTCACACCTGCAGCACGTCGCCTTCGCGCGCCACGGTCCGATACAGCACCGGATTCACAAAGAAGCCAAGCAGGAGCCGGGAGAGCAACCCGGCCACAATCACAATGGCGAACGGCCTCTGGGTATCTGAACCAATCCCGGTGGAAAAGGCCGCGGGCAGGAGTCCCAGGCAAGCGACCAATGCGGTCATCATAATGGGACGCAGGCGAAGCAGAGCTGCTTCGCGGGTGGCAGTAGGAATGTCCATGCCTTCGCGCCTCATTTTGTTGATGTAAGACACCAGGATGACTCCGGTTTCCACTGAAACGCCCATCAACGCCAGCAACCCGAGCACCGATGAAACGCTGAACGGGGTGTGAGTCAGTTTGAGAGCGATCAACGCGCCCACCGGCTCAGTGATTACGACGTCGAGAGCGATAATCAAAGGGAATTTGAAGTTGCCGTACAGAGCAAAAAGGATGAAGAAAATCAGCAGCAGCGCGAGTGGCCCAATCACTGACAACTGACTCTTTGCAGCAAGGAACTGATCGTACTCGCCGCCCCACTCTACGCGGTAGCCCGCCGGGATGGTCACGTTCTTCTTGACAGCCTGCTGTCCGTCTTCAACCGCGCGTTGCAGGTCGCGACCCTCAATGCTGTATTGCACGCCGATGTAGCGCGAATTGTTTTCGCGATAAATAAACGATGCGCCGTTGCCTTGCTGCACCTCCGCCAGTTGGCTGATGGGAATCTGCTGGCCGTCAGGTGTGCCCACCAATAGATTGCTGATCTGCTGGGCATTGCTGCGAAACTGCGGTTGCATTCTTACAACCAGGTCGAATAGCTTTTCTCCCTGCACAACCTGTGTTGCCGCCTCGCCCCCGACAGCTGCCTGGATGACAGCCTCAACATCGGAAACGTTGATGCCGTAGCGGGCAATTTTTTCGCGATCTACATTGATGATCAGGCTGGGCTGGCCAAGTTCACGCACCACGGTCAGTTCGGTGAATCCGGGGACATTGGCCAGAGTCTTTTTTATTTCCAGCGCTTTGGCCTCCAGGACTTGCAGGTCAGAGCCGTAGATTTTTACTGCCAGTGAACTCTTGAGTCCCGTGAGCGCTTCATCCACCGCGTCTTCAGCAGGCTGAGTGTGATTGAAGATGATGCCGGGAAAGGCGCCGAGCCTTTTGTCTATGTCCTCAATCAGCTTGTCCTTGGTGTCAATTTTCCCATTCCATGAGGGGTCATTGTAAGGTTTGAGGCCCACGTAAAACTCAGCGTTGAAGAAGCCCGTGGGATCAGTGCCATCATCGGGGCGGCCGTGCTCCGAGCCAACCACTGTCACTTGCGGATATGAAATGAGAATGTCGCGGACCTCGGGGACGATCTTGCTCGACTCCTCAAATGAAATGGTGTACGGCATGGTGGCGCGATACCAAAGCGCTCCCTCATCCAGGTGAGGCATAAATTCGCCGCCAATGAAGGGAACCAGAAGAAGGGTCGAACCGAAGATCAGGACTGCAATCAGCAACGTGAGGTGACGGTGCTCCAGGCACCAGTCAAGCTGCCGGGTGTATACGCTCTTGATCCATTCGAAGGCTTTGTTGGTGGTCTCTTTCACTCCGCTTTTGAACCAGTAAGAGCAGAGGACCGGAACCAGAGTCAGCGTGAGGATCAGCGCCCCAAGCAGCGCGAAGCTCATGGTGTCAGCCATGGGATGGAAGAGCTTTCCCGAAGGGCCGGTCAAGGCATAGATGGGCAGATAGCCGGCGATGATTACAGCTACTGAGTAGAAGATGGGCCGGTCAACATCTGCAGCTGCCGTGACGATCACGTCTGTAAGTTTATAGGCCTGACCATGCCGCTCAGACAGTTCCCGATAGATGTTTTCCACCATCACGACAGTGCCGTCAATGATGATTCCGAAATCGATAGCGCCGATGGACAGCAGATTGGCCGATACGTTGCGGGCATGCAAAATTACGAAGGCAAAGAGCAGGCTGAGCGGGATGGTCAATGAGACAATCACCGCGGCACGCACGCTGAAAAGGAAAAAGAGGAGGACAATCACAACCAGGATCATGCCCCTGACCAGGTTGCCTTCCACGGTGTCGGTTGTGAGTTTTACCAGATCACTGCGATCGTAAAACGGACGGATCTTTACATCTTTGGGCAGGACGGAACGGTTGAGTTCGTCCGTCTTCTTTTCCACCGCTTTGAGAACGTCCTGGGTCTGCTCATCGCGACGCATCAGGATGATGCCTTCAACGGCGTCGTCGTTGTTGGAATGGGAGGTTTGAAAGCCGAACTGTCCCAGCCGCGGAGCGTGCCCGATGGTGACGTCGCCAACATCTCGTATGCGAATGGGAGTTCCTTTATTGCTGGCGACAATAATGTTGGCGATGTCATTGCTGGTTTTCACCAGGCCAATTCCGCGCACGTAATAGAACTGTCCGCCCTGGGAGTAGAATCCGCCGCCGGCGTTGGAATTGTTGTTGGCCAGCGCCTGCATCACCTGTTGCACGGTCATGTGATAGCCGTAAAGGCGCCCTGGATCCAGCAACACCTGATACTGCATCACGGTGCCGCCAAGGCCGGAATCATCGGCTACGCCGGGCACCGCACGAAAAGCGCGTTCGACGACCCAGTCTTCCAGGGTTTTCAGCTCCTGGGGGCTTCGATCGGGACTTTCAAGGACATACCGGTAGACGAGTCCGCTGGGGCTGAACAGCGGCGCCATGCTGGGCGTGACGCCGGAAGGCAGTTCCGCGTCACCGATGCGCTCAAAGATTACCTGGCGGGCAAAGTAGTTGTCAGTTCCTTCGTTGAAGGTGAGCCGGATGTCAGAGAGGCCGTAGAGCGAGATGGAACGCATCACCTCCATCTTGGGTGCGCCGGAGAACTCAACCTCCAGAGGCAGCGTGATCAGGCGCTCGACTTCTTCAGCGGCGTGTCCGGGCCACTGCGTGATGATTTCCACCATTGGAGGAGCGAGGTCGGGATAGGCATCGACCGGCATGTGCATGAAAGACACCGTGCCGGCGATGATGAGCAACACGACCAGCATCAGCACCAGAAAGCGCTGACGAAGAGCCATCTGTACGACTTTATTGATCATTGGTTTATGTCGCTGCGCTCCATACCGCTGTACATCCTTATTTCAGCTGTCACCTCAGCTGCTCCTGAGGCAGGCCGCTCGCCACGCAAGCCGGGCTCGCGGCTTTATCCTTCTCGCTTTGCTCCACACCGCTACAAATCTCCAACGCGCACTCACTGCAATGAATTGGCAAACTGCAGGAACAGGCTGCCGTCGCCCACCACACGATCGCCGGCTTTGAGCCCGCTTACAATCTGGGTTTTGCCGCTGTAGCTCTCCGCAAGCTGCACGGGGTGGCGGGCAAATTGAGCATCAGCTACTTCCACGTAAACAAACGGTTCGTTTTCCGCATCGCGCAGGACGGCTGCGTCCGGCACCAGGAGCGCATTGTTGATCTTGCCCGCAACCACGGTGGCGGTGATATACATATCTTTTTTCAGCTTGCCATCAGGGTTTGCCGTATCGATTCGGGCCTGCAAGGTGCGCGAAGTGGGGTCAAGAGCGGCGCCCATGAAGGAAATGCGCCCATGAAATACATCCGGGTAAGCATCCGTTTTGATCGTGACCGGATCGCCCACGTGAACGTAGGCGAGCTGATTTTCGTAGACGTTGGCCAGCACCCAGACAGTTTTCATGTTGGAGATGGTGAAGCACTGGGTTGACCCGGCCTGGATCACCTGTCCGGGAGCGCACAGGCGCTCCACGGCCTCGCCCGTGATAGGTGCGACCAGGGGCACTTCAGGCGACAACGGACGTTCGACCAGCGTCTCTGGCTCGGGGATGCCGAGGATCTTGAGCGACTGCTCAGCAGCCTGCTGATCAGCCTGAGCCTGGATTTCAGCAGATTCTGCGGCCTGAAGATCGCGTTCAGCAATGGCGTGATGAGCGTAGAGGTCCTGGGCGCGAACATAATTCTTGTGCGCCAGAGCGTGGGCATCGCGTGCCTTGAGATAATTCGCCCGCAATTGCGAGTAATCCGGGCTGCTCACGTAAAGCATCGGCTGGCCTTTGCTGACGTGCTGTCCTGGCGAAACAACCAGGCGGCTCACGGGGCCGCTTACCTGGGTGATGACCGGCGTGGTGAGAAAGCCGTTGAAAGCGACGTTCCCAGTCAGGCGGAGGACGCGGGGAAATACCGTGGGCTCCACGGTAACCACTTGAACGTGTCCCATCTGCTCTTTGGGAATGGAGAAGAGCCCGGCCTTTGAAGTATCAGCCTGAGCAGTCTTGTCATTGGAACCGCCCGAACACGCGCTGAGAGCGAGAAGAGACAATGAGGCAATGAGCACGAACGGAATTGAGGTCCGTGATGAGGACGAGTGTAGGTGGATCATGGCAAACTCCTGGTGCCAACTGCCTGGCGCAACTGCTCCAGGCTTAGCATGTAGGCGGCCAGCGCCTGGCGATACGCCAGTTGAGTGGTGCGGTAGCTGCGCTCAGCGTCAAGAAAGTCCAGCAGGGTGGCGGCGCCTCCTTTGTACGCATAGGCGCTAATGTTGCGCGAATCTTCGGCCTGCTTCAGGTAGCCGGACGTATAAAGCTGCACCACTTCCTGGTTTGTCTCCGTGGCTTCATAAGCATTGATCACATCGGTCATGACGGTATCTGCAGCGGCTTTCTCCGTGAACTCAGCCTGGGTGAGAGCAAAGCGGGTGCGGGCTACCTCACCCTGATTGCGATCAAAGATGGGAATGGGAACGCTTATAAACCATGAAAGTGAACTCAGGCCCGGGGTGTGCGAATAGTTGGTGGTGAGAGTTACGTCCTGCTTGCCGTTGGCTTTGGCGAGGTTGATCTGGCTCTGGGCTGCCGCAATGCCCTGCTGGGCCGCGCGCAAATCCGGACGCTGATTGATGGCTTTGGCCTCAAGGTCTTCGACCTTCGCGGTAAGCGGCTGATAAACAAGCATTCCATTTACGTCGTAGTCCCGAGGCAGAGCAGCATACCCGATCAACTGGCGCAGACTGCCGAGTGCCTGCACTTTGGCCACGCGGGCTGAGCTTACGTCAGTCTGGAATTGCAGCAGCTGCAGCTTGATCTTGAGGTAGTCGCCTTCACTGATGTCCCCGGCCTTGTAGCGCTGCTCGCTGATGTTGACCGTCTGCTCAAAGCTTTTGAGGGCTTCCTGGGCAAAGGCAAGGTTGGAGTTGGCGAGCAGAGCGTTAACGAACTGCTGCGCGACATTGAACGTGAGCGTGCGTTCGGCATCAGCAACCTGAGAGGTGGTCACGGCCGTCTGGTCGCGGGCTGCCAGAAGCCTTTTGTGCCGTTTCCCGCCGCGCTCAAAGGTATAGCCGAGACCAATATCGAACTGTTCCACGTCCTCTGAGAACTGGCCGGGATTGAAAAAAGGTACGAACTGGCTGTCACCACCCAGAACTGGATTGGGCCGGAGATTGGCAGTGACCTCCTGCGCCTGGTTTTGCTGGATCTGTGTGCGCGTGGCCTTCAGGGTGGGGCTGTTGGCCAGGGCCAGACTGATGGCTTCATCCAAGGTGATGACTTTGGATGGAATGAGAGAAGGCGGAGATGACAAAGAAGTCTGCGGAGCGCCGGAAGGCGCAGTTTGTCCGGCTGATGCGGCAGGTTGCTGCATCGGCGATGGCAGAGAACTCAGCGAAATTGTGGTCTGCGCGAATACGAAATTCGGCAGAAAAACTGCAAATAAGAGGGATGCCCGAAACATCAGAGGCCCTCCAGGTCCGAATTTTGGGATTTAACTTAGAAACGAGTCAGTGCGATTAGACGGACGGCGGCGGGCGGGTAAAGAGGCTGATCTCGGTCTGGATGCCGTGCCCCTGCATGAGCGAAGGCTGGACCAGCGCTTCCAGCGCAGAGAGCGTGGGCAGAAGATGAAGAGTGATTGCGGGCGCGTTGGCGTGCACGGAAAGGCAGATGGCGCAGGGACTGGAGCGGACACTGGCGACTTCAGAATGCGCGTGGGTGGCTTCCACCCCGGCCAGCAGGAGAACCAGAAACACGCACGCGAGCGCCGTCCAGCGCAGCAGGCGACCGGGTTGGCAGCGGTTTCTTGTCTTAAGGTGCACGTTAGGCTACAAAACGAGAATATACCACCACACCGGAAAAGCGAACAAGATGGAGGTATCAAGCCCGGCAAATTACCCCGGGACAGCACCCTTAAAGCCCGGGACGCCACGGCAGGCCGCAAAAGTATTCGCAAGGCAATACTTTAGGTTACGATTAGAGCAGGAGAGCAGTTTGCGCAACATACCCGCAGGGCTGGACCGCAAAGAAGCTGAGATTTACAGCCAGCTTGATCCCGCCCAGCTACCCAGACATGTGGCCATCATCATGGACGGCAATGGCCGCTGGGCCAAGCGGCGGCACCTGCCGCGTATTGCGGGGCACCGTAGAGGTGTTGACTCCGTACGCGAGGTGATACAGACGGCGTCGCGCATCGGGCTGCCCGCGGTGACGTTGTACGCGTTCTCGGCAGAAAATTTTCTGCGCCGGCCGCCGGGCGAAATCAGTTTTCTGATGAAGTTGCTGCACCGCTACTTGAAAAACGAGCTCGAGCTGATGCAGCGCAACAACGTACGTCTGCAGTTCATTGGACGCATCCACCTGCTGCCGCAGGAAGTGCAGGAGCGGATGGCATGGGCCAAGGAGCAGACGGCGGGGAACACAGGAATGGTGATGACGCTGGCGCTGAACTATGGATCACGGTCAGAGATTGTGGACGCGTTTACCTCGATAGTGAGCGCGGCATTGAGCAATGGCGGCGTGGAGCACCTGAAGATCGATGAAGACCTGATCAACCAGCATCTGTACACGCGCAACCTGCCGGAGTTGGACCTGGTGATCCGCACCAGCGGCGAAATGCGCCTGAGCAACTTTCTTTTGTGGCAGGCGGCGTACGCAGAAATCTACGTGACCAAAACTCTGTGGCCGGATTTTCGCGGCACACATCTGCTGGAAGCAATCCAGGAATTCCAAAAGCGTGAGCGGCGCTACGGCGGGCTCAACGAGCCCATCGCGCACGGCACGCAGCCGGCACATGCTCTCTCCCATGCGGCATCTCACTCGCACGGACATACACATAACAAATGAAGCGCGTACTGACCGCGGTGGTACTCATCCCGGTGGTGCTGCTGTTGGCATTCAGGGCACCGTTATGGTTGTTTGCGCTGGCGGTGGCGGGGATCGTGATGCTGGCTCTCCATGAGTATTTGAACCTCACGGCCCATTATGGGATTAAACCTGTGCGCTGGCCTGCGTACGTGCTTTCTCTCGTCATTGTTTGGATGGCTTTCGCAGTGCCTCCGTCTGTCCTGGCTCCGTTACTTTATGCGGTTTGGGGATTGCTGTTGCTTTTGCCGATCATTTTTGGAATTCCTATAGTTTTCCGCTCTGAGTTAAAAATGGCGCTTGCCGCGCCATCAGCATCAGCTTTCGGAATCTTGTATGTGGCCGGATCTCTTTCGTTACTTGTGTTATTCCGGGCTGATCCGCTGCGCTGCGTGCTGGTGATATTTACGCTATTTGCGGTTTGGGCAGGAGATATTGCAGCCTACTATGTCGGTAAGAATCTCGGCCGGCACAAGCTTGCTCCGGCAGTGAGTCCGAATAAAACCTGGGAGGGCGCAATTGCTTCTGTAGCAGCGAGCGTCATTGTTGCTGTCCTGGTACTTCATTTCCATGAGCAGATTGGGTTACTTTTCGCTGATGAGTCGCTGGGCCTGACTCCCTCGCCTGCATTTTTTTCCCCGAATTCTTTCTGGGTTCACGGGATTATTCTGGGAACCCTAAGCAATGTTGCTGCTCAATTTGGAGATTTATTTGAGTCGGCGCTAAAGCGCGGAGCACAGGTTAAAGACTCGGGAGGGATTCTTCCCGGCCACGGCGGCGTTCTGGACCGAATAGACGCGCTCCTCTTTGCTATTCCGGTCGTGTGGTACTATGCGACTTTTAGCGGGCTTCTCGGACAAAACATCATCTTTCGGATCCATCCGATTTCTCAATGAAGCGCATTTCCATCCTCGGTTCTACTGGTTCCATTGGCCGCAGCACGCTCGATGTGATCGAAAAAAATCCACAGCGTTTCAAGCTGGTCACCATGGCGGCGGGCAGCAACGTGGAACTGGCCTTGGAGCAGGCGCGACGCTGGCAGCCGAAGGTACTCTCACTCGCTTCCGAGCAGGATGCGGAAAAAACGGGCAAGCAGCTCAAAGCAGAAGGCCTGAACGACATTCAAATTGTTTTTGGGCAGGCAGGCACGGTCCGCGTGGCAACGCACGCAGAAGTGGATTTTGTGGTCAGCGCGATTGTGGGTGTGGCCGGGCTGAAAGCCACTTACGAAGCAGTGCGAGCGGGTAAGGAAATTGGGCTGGCCAACAAGGAGTGCATGGTGGCGGCGGGCGAGTTGATTACGCGCGAAGCCCGCAAGCAGGGCAAGCCGCTCTTGCCCATTGACAGCGAGCACAATGCAGTGCACCAGTGCATGCGGGGCGGCAGGATGCATGAAGTGGAACGCGTGTGGCTCACGGCCAGCGGCGGGCCGTTCCTGAACACGCCGAAATCAGCATTTGAGCGCATCACGGTAGAGCAGGCGCTGAACCATCCCACATGGAAGATGGGCAAGCGCATCACCATTGATTCAGCCACGCTGATGAACAAAGGTTTTGAGGTGATTGAAGCCTGCCGGCTGTTCGATATGCCACCGGAGAAGGTGAGCGTGATCGTCCATCCGCAATCGACCATTCACTCGATGGTGGAGTTCAATGATGGCAGCATCCTTGCGCAGCTTTCGGTCACAGACATGCGCCTGCCCATTTTTTATGCGCTGACCTACCCTGAGCGCATCGCGTCAGACCTGCGGTTCAATGTGCTCGACCTCAAACGCCTGGATTTTGCCCCTCCCGATCCGGCGAAGTTCCCCTGTCTCCGCCTGGCCTATGAGGCGGCTGAAGCCGGCGGCGCCAAGACGATTGCTCTAAATGCGGCAGACGAGGTGGCGGTTGCAGGTTTCTTAAACCGCGAGATTGGATTTGCCGATATTCCTAAAGTGATTGAGCACACAATTCTTGAAACATCAGCCAGACATCCAGAATCTATAGAGGAAGTGCTGGCCATTGATGCGCAGGCCCGCGAAGCGGCTCGCCGAAGGCTGCAAGGGCAGCTAACTCGCTAGCGGCAAAGGACCTTTTAAAGGTACAATCTAAAAATCTGTCTCTATGCAATTTTTGATTTATCCCGCAGCCGTCGCCCTGGTGCTTGGGGTGCTGGTTTTTGTCCATGAGTTTGGCCATTACGCCGTGGCCAAGCTGTTCCGGGTAAGAGTTGAGGTTTTTAGCCTCGGGTTTGGCAAACGGCTGGTTGGCTTTGAGCGGGGCGGAACGGATTACCGCATCAGCCTCTTGCCCATCGGCGGCTACGTGAAGATGGCCGGCGAGAACCCCATGGAGGACCGTACGGGCGATCCGGGCGAGTTCATGAGCCATCCGCGGTGGCAGCGCTTCCTGGTCGCCATTGCCGGCCCGGTAATGAACATCCTGCTGGCGATAGGGATTCTGACCGGCCTCTACATGTTCCACCATGACTATCCGGCATCGGCGCGCATGCCCGTGGACGTGGTCTGGGTGCAGCCGGATTCTTCAGCAGCTCAGGCGGGACTACAGCAGGGCGACCGGATCATCCAGGTGCAGGACATCAAGAACCCGACCTGGGAGCAGTTCTTGCAGGCAGAAGTCCTCAGCCCCGATCAGCCCGTTGATGTGACAGTGCAGCGCGGCGACCGGACTTTCCAGAAGACGCTGGTGGCCAAGGCCACGGGACCCGATGCCGTGGGAGACGTGGGTTTGGATCCTCCGGAAGCCGTAGGATTGATGGAGCCGGGGAAGCCGGCTGACCAGGCAGGCGTGAAGCCGGGAGACATTCTGGTTTCGGTCAACGGCAGGCCGGTGAAGAACCTGGGCGACATGCGGGACGAGCTGCAGAAGATCAAGAACACGCCGACGCAACTGGTGGTGATGAGGGATGGAAAGCAGCTGCCCCTTACGGTTACGCCGAAGCTCCTACCTGGCGATGGAGCTGAGCCGGATTATCGCATCGGCGTGAGCGGCCAGTACATTGAAAAGCTCCCGTTCCCCAGAGCGTTTGATGAGGCGTATGCCGATTGCAAAGACAATTCCCTGCTGATCTTCAAGCTTGTAGGCCGGATGCTGCACAACCGGAAGATGCTGAAGCAGGTAAGCGGACCCATTGGAATCATGCAGATCTCCGGCGAGGCCGCCATGATTGGCTGGCCGCCGCTGCTGAAGATTATGGCCCTGATCAGCCTGAACCTGGCGGTGTTCAACCTGTTCCCGATTCCGATTCTCGACGGCGGGCTGATGCTGATGCTGCTGATTGAGGCGGTAATGCGGCGGGACATCAAGCAGGAAATCAAAGAGCGCGTGTACCAGGCGGCGTTCGTGTTCCTGATCCTGTTCGCGGTCGTGGTGATCTACAACGACCTGGCGAAATCGTTCCACATGTAAAGTTTCTTCAATCAAAAAAACAAACCGCCGACAGAGCCGGCGGTTTTGTTCTTTAAGCTGTCTCGGAATTGTTATTCAGTGCCGTCAAGAGCTGCATCGAGCTTGTGAACGGCGTCTCTCAGTGCGCGAACGCCGGAAAATTGTTTGTCAGAGAGCGGGGCTTCACACGCCAGTTGCGTGGTCAGTTTAGTGGCGATTCGAATGCGTTCCTCAGTGAGGAGCACGGACAGACCGCGCTCGTCGCCATCGAGCCAGCGCTCAACCTGCCAGCCTGTGGTCCGCACGCGATCAATGGCCTGGCGAAATTCTCCCAGGACTCGCCGGTCCACCATGCCGAAACTCAGCAGATCTTCCATACGCTTGAGTTCCGCGGTGATGCGGGCAATCTGGCTTGAAACCTGATTTTGAAATGCCTGGTTGGCTTCTTGAATGGATTCCTGATTAATTGCACTGCTCACTTGCATGTCTTACTTGCCTCGCATTTCTCCTGCCCTGAGGGCATGTACTGAATGGGCTGATAGTACTATGGCTGTTGGTAACAGGAATAGATGACGAAAGTAACTGGGATCGCCTCATCTGTGGCAACCCGGAAGAGGTCGCCGTGATCGGATGCCTGATCACTGACTGCACTGCGTAGAAGCAAACCTTACCGCTGAGAACGCAGATTTCACTGATTTCCGCTGATCAGAATTTCCTGCACACGGAGTTCAAAACACGACGATGGTTATGCCGCGGTTGCCTTTCCCCAGGTCTTGATCCTGTTTCCATTCAGGAAAGTTTTTAAGCAGCTCCCAGGTAGTTTCATCAGAGACACGCCAATCTTCGCCGGCTATGCAGGCACGAAACGTGCCCTGGCGGGCGGCGCTGAGCAGCTCTCGTTGCAGTTCCGTTCGCAGCGCGCCTCCGATGCCGCTGGAGCCGTAACCGTGAATCAGCTTGACCGCGGTGTAGCCCTCCTTCCGGGCAAGCTGCAATTCGTGCTGCATGCGCAGACGAGCCTGCTCCACGTGAGGCATGCCTTCTTCCAGGTTGACAACTTTTATGAGCGCAGGCTTTCTGGACATTGTTTTCTGTCGCTGTGCTCCAAACCGCTGAGCAGCGTCTTTCCGTGCCAGCTTTTGAATGCTCCTGTTACAGCCGGACTCAGCGCGTGGGCGGCTTCGTCCGGCTTGTTTCGCGTTTAGGATCTCTGTCGCTGTGCTCCAACCGCCGGGGCGCATGGATCGAGATTGCACCTTTAAGCCAAGTTACAGAGGGCTGGGCGCGCGAGTCGCGTCGCTGCCCGTGGCCACTGTCAGTTTAGGCGTACCAACCGGGCGCTCACAAATCATTTATGATGATGAGTTTGTTATGAGCATGAAAAACGTAGCTGATTGGGCTTTAAACATTGCAGAGCAGCGTGGCGCGACGTATGCCGATGTGCGGATTGTGGACGACCGGCAGCGAACGCTGGCAACTAAAAATGCCAAGGTCGGCCACGCAGCCAGCTCGGATTCGCTGGGCGTGGGCGTGCGCGTGATTGTGAACGACTCCTGGGGCTTTGCGTCGAGCGACGATCTGGGACGCGAATCAGTGGAGCGCACGGCGGCGAAGGCAGTGGAGATTGCAAAGGCTTCCGCTCAGGTGAAGGAGCATCCGATCCGGCTTGCGCCGGAGCCTGCCGCCAAAGTGGAGTGGACCACGCCGTGCAAGATTGATCCTTTTACCACGTCCGTTGAGCAGAACCTGGATTTGCTGACGCGGATTGATAACGAACTGCTCAGCGTGCAAGGTGTGACGCTGGCTGAGAGCAGCCTGCATCTGGGGCGGTACGAGCAGTGGTTTTATTCAAGTGAAGGTTCTGACATCCACCAGACCAGGTATGTCACAGGTTCGGGATTTGTGGCGTATTCGTTTGCCGGGACAGAGATCCAGAAGCGCTCTTATCCAAATTCCTTTGGTGGGCAGTACCAGAACAAAGGCTACGAGCTGATTGATGAATTGAAGCTGCTGGAGAACGCGCGGCGCATTGGTGAAGAGGCTGTGGCTCTGCACAAAGCGGAGCAATGTCCGCAGGGGAAGATGACGCTGGTGCTTGATTCGTCGCAACTCGGACTGCAGATTCACGAATCGGTTGGGCACCCGATTGAGTTGGACCGGGTGCTGGGCATGGAGGCGAACTTTGCCGGCACGTCGTTCCTGACGCTGGATAAATTGCGCTCGTTGCGTTATGGCAGTGACATTGTCAACGTGGTGGCCGACGCAACCGAGCAGCATGGTCCCGGCCTTGGCACGTTTGCTTATGACGATGAAGGAGTGGCGGCACAGTGCACGCCCATCATTAGCGACGGCTTGTTTACGGGATACATTTCTTCGCGAGAGACCGCGGACTCAATTGGCGAGCACCGCTCCAACGGCACCATGCGCGCGGAAGGCTGGAACCGGATTCCCCTGATTCGCATGACTAACATCAGCATCCTGCCCGGGCAAAAGCCGCTTACTTTTAACCAGCTCATTGCGGACACGGACGATGGCATCTTCATGCAGACGAACCGCTCATGGTCAATTGATGACAAGCGTTACAACTTCCAATTTGGAACGGAAATAGGCTGGGAAATCAAAGGCGGCAAGCTGGGCAAGATGTACAAGAACCCGTCGTACTCGGGGATTACCACGGAGTTCTGGAATTCCATGGATGCGATTTGTTCACGCGACCAGTGGACCCTTTGGGGCACTCCCAACTGCGGCAAAGGCCAGCCGATGCAAACGATGGGGACAGGACATGGCGCTTCGCCGGCACGGTTCAGGAATGTGAAGGTTGGAACAGCGTACAAGGGGAACTAAGAAGAGCAGTTAGCAGTTAGCAATTGGCAATTGGCGCAACCGGGGGTTGAGGGTGAAAGATTTCCGCGAGTTAAAAGTTTGGGGGAAGGCGCACAATTTGACCTTGAAGTGCTACGGCCTGACAGATAAATTTCCCAAACATGAGCTGTTCGGATTGGCAAGCCAGATTCGCCGATGCGCTGCGTCAATTCCTGCCAATATAGCTGAAGGTTGCGGCCGTCTGGGCAACAGCGAATTACACCGATTCCTGCAGATTTCGTGTGGCTCTGCAAGTGAATTCGAATACCACCTGCTGCTTGCGAAGGACCTGGGTTACCTTTCGCCAATAGATCATCGATCTGCGAACAACGAACTTCTTGAGATGAAAAGAATGCTGGTTGCCTTGACTACAAAGGGTCAGCTCTGATCGCAGAGCGAACTAGATTTTGCTAATTGCCAATTGCTAATTGCCAGTTGCTGGGTTGATGGAGTTTCAATGCTAGATGAAGCACGCGCGCAACAAGTTTTCGACAAAGTGAAGAAGCTATCTTCTGCCGCCGAGGTGGAGGTGCTCTTTTCGTCCACGGATTCGTCGCTTACCCGGTTTGCCAACAACACGATTCACCAGAATGTTTCTGAACTGAATGAAATTGCCTCCATCCGGGTGGCGTTTGACGGCAAGACAGCGCGAGCAACAACCAATCGCTTTGATGATGAGAGCCTCAAGCGCGCCGTGCAGGCAGCCGAGAGCATGGCTAAAGTGCAGGAAACTGACCCGGAGCGTCTGCCGCTGGCAAAGCGGGAAGAAGGCAACGGCGACCTAAAGCCGCCTTCGCGCTGGTTTGATGCCACGGCGGCGATTACGCCGGGAGATCGTGCCGAGGCCGTAAGCAAGATTGTTGCGGTTGCAAAGAAACAAGGGCTGGTCACGGCAGGTATTTATTCAAGCTCGCAGCATGCAGATGCCATCATCAATTCGAATGGGCTGAGCGTGTTTCATCGCCAGACGTCGGCGGAGGTGTCCATCACCATGCTGGCTGATGATTCGTCCGGATGGCAGAAGGCTAATTCTCCTGACGTGGCGCAGGTGAATCCTGGAGTCCTGGCAGAAGCCGCGGCCAAGAAGGCACGCGATTCGCGCAATCCGCAGGAACTGGCGCCAGGAAAATACACCGTAATCCTTGAGCCGGCAGCCGTGCTGGATCTTACGGGGTTCATGTTCTGGGACTTTGCCGGCCTCGCCGTTCTGGACCAGCGGTCGTTTCTGAATAATCGCGTAGGAACGCAGTTGTTTGGAGAAAACATTACAGTTATGGATGACGTGTATCACCCGCTGCAGTCAAATGCAGCGTTTGATGGTGAAGGTGTTGCGCGCAGTCGTGTGAACCTGGTGGAGAAAGGCGTCATCAACAGCCTGGTGTATTCCCGCGCAACCGCCGAGAAGATGCGCAAGTCAGAGCACGCATCCAAAGTGGGTGCAGTTGGGGTCACGGGGCACGGGTTCCCGCTGCCGAACGAAATGGGCGAGGCTCCCGTGAACATTGTCTATGTGACGCAAGGCGGAGAGCAGACCACGGAAGAGATGGTGGCTTCAACCGAGCGTGGAATCTTCGTCACCAGGCTTTGGTACATCCGTGAGGTCGATCCTTATGAAAAGATCCTGACGGGCATGAGTCGCGACGGCACATTCCTGATTGAGAACGGTAAAATTCAATGCGGCATTCGTAACTTCCGCTTCAATCAGAGCCTGATTGAGATGCTGAATAAAGTGGAGGCCATGAGCCATCCTGTGCGCGCCAGCGGTGAAGAATCTTTTGATATGGTGGCGCCTGCGATGAAAGTGCGCGACTTCAATTTTACGGAAGTCACACGTTTTTAAGATCACGCTTTTTTCGCTATTGTTACTTTGCCCAGGCGCATGTCCTTTGGTGTCGCCAAAGGACGAAAGTAATCTTTGGCTCCAATTCGCACCGGTGTATAACCGCTCCTGAGAGGTGCATGGGGTGAAGGATTCCCGTAGCTCAGTTCGATTTCCACTCAGGCTCCCCATTACGGTCCGCACTGCGGACGCCCACGAATATTTCGCCGAAACCGCCGATATTTCCGCCGGCGGCGTTCTGTTTCACACCAAAACCATTCTCGGTGTTGGCACTGTAATTCACTTCCGCATCGTTCTTCCCGCCGTCGTACTGGGGACGGATAGTGATGTGCTTGTGAACTGCACCGGAAGAGTGGTTCGCTCGTTGCAGGAAAGCGGCAAAACTGCTGTGGCTGCCGTGATCGACGAATACTGTTTTGAGCGTGTATTCTGCGCAGCCGTTTAACACCATCGCAGCGACATTCGTCCGCACGCTTGGCGTTCGTAATCTATTGCTGCACCACTTTATATTTCTGCAGGATCTCTAATGTCTGCTTGAGTGGCAATGCATTTACTGTGTGGCCATTC
>DATEJX010000354.1:0-4465 GCA_035277785.1 Candidatus Angelobacter sp.
AGAGCCGGTATCTATGGCTTGGCGCCATGGTGTGTGCGCTCATTGCCCTGCCGAATCTGCTCTGGCAGATTCACAACCACTATCCGTTTCTGGAGCTGATGCACAATGTGCGCATGAGCGGCCGCGACGTCGCTCGCGGGCCAATCGCGTTCATTCTTGACCAGGCGGCGAACATGAATCCCATCTTGTTTCCGCTCTGGCTGGGAGGTTTGATCTGGCTGATGATAGCTCCGGGAGCGAAGCGCTACCGCCTGATGGGCTGGGCCTTTATCGTGACTCTAGGGCTGTTCATCGCCCTGAAAGGAAAGAATTACTACGTCGCTCCGATTTATCCCATGTTATTTGCGGCCGGTGCGGTGGCGTTTGAGCGCGTGACCAGTTGCCGTCCAAGGCTGCTCTGGACGCGTTTTGCCTATCTCGCTCTGATCGTGATTGCGGGAGCGTTGCTGGCCCCTCTGGTCATGCCGCTGCTCTCACCGGAAGGATATTTGGCCTACCAGAAGAAGCTCGGGATCGCGCCGACCAATGCTGAGCACCAGAACAATGGACCGCTGCCGCAGTATTTTGCTGACGAGTTTGGCTGGGAACCCATGGTGCAGGAGGTGGCGAGCGTCTATCACAGCCTCACGCCTGAAGAGCAAGCCAAAACAGCGATCTTTTCCAATGGCTGGGGTGAAGCCGCAGCCGTGGATTTCTTCGGCCCGAAGTACGGACTCCCTAAAGCTATTAGCCCGCACAACCAGTACTGGATATGGGGACCGCGCAACTACACTGGAGATATCGTGATCGTCTTGCGCAGCGATGGCCGCGGCGACCGTGAGCACTTCCAGAGTGTTCAGGATATGGGTGCAGTGCAGGAACCATACGCCAGGCGCGACGAGTGGTTCCACATCTTTCTCTGCCGTGGGTTCAAGTTGAACATGGGGAATACCTGGTCAAGAATGAAGCACTATGACTGAGAGTCAAAGCCGTTTTCCGTTCGGTGATTAGCTAGGCAATTTCAATTGCATCTCCCACACGAATCACACCGGGCTGAATCACTGAGCAGTCGAGTGCAGCCGTGCCGTCAAGATCGCGAATGATTTTTATCAGCACAGATTTGTCTTGCTCCTGCGTATCGGGATCGAAAGTGGTCATCACGCAGCGTGCACGCAGCTTCACCGCCTGAATTCGGAGGTCACCGATTTTGATAATTCGGCCGGGCCAGTCGCGTTCATTGAGTCCGGCTACGTTCGCGAGCAGGATGTTAGGACGCAGACGACGGTGATCAATGTTGAGGAATTGCGTTGCTCCGTCCGTGGCGATCAGCAACGGCAACACATCAAAGGCTTGCGGTTGCGGCACGCGCACGAGCCGAACTTCTTCACCCACTGCCTGATTGACAAGCTCACCGGCTTCGTTGGAGTCCCACTTGAAGCCGTTGATGGTGGCAATTCCGTCTGTTCCGAGACTACCGTTCAGGCCCAACAGCTTAGGCCGGGTGCGTGAAGTAACAACCCGACCCGCGCTGTTCAGCACCGCGATCTCGCGATCACCGAGAATGCCATTAGAGGTAATCTGCGCTTCCTCAATCCGCTCGCCTTTGAGACTCTTGACGGGATAGCGCCACAGTTCAGCAACATGCATCAACACATCTGATGCCTGTCTCAACAGGAAGATTCAGAGGCGAACCAGCCGGGCAAGGCCGCTAGGACTTCCGGGCCACCAGAACCGCGACGGGAAAGCTGTAATAAATCTTTCCTTCATGCAGGCGAGTGTTCAAGTCCAAGGCATCACCGGGAATTGAATCGACAAAGATCTTGCGGATCTTTGGCTCATCACCGGGATTGGGGAATGAACGTGAGAGCAGATCGTCCAGATCACACTCGACGCGATAATGGCCGATGGCGGGTTCGGGCAAACCTGCATTTGAGAATAGTTCGCTCAGCTCTTGTTCCGGCAAGGCACGCATGTGCGAGGGATCCCGCAGGCGCTCTTCGGCGTTCAGAGCGTCAGCTTTCTCCGGCGCAGGCGCCATGTCGGCGACAACAACGCGGCCTCCGGGCTTGCAGACTCGCACCATCTCTTTGAGGACGACCAACGGCTGCTCCAGATGGTGAAATACAAATCGCGAACTGACGATGGAATAATGAGCGCTGGGATAAGGCAACTGCGTCACATCGCCCTCTTGCCAACTCACATTTGTGAGTCTCTGCTCCTCGGCGGCTTTGCGCGCCTGTTCCAGCATGGCGGGAGTGAGATCGATGCCCGTTGCGTGGCGAACCACGCGGGCGAAAGCACACGCGAGCAATCCGGGACCGCATCCGACATCTAGAACGGTGTCTTCTGGACCGGCCTGCGCGGAACTCACAATCAATTCAAGCGCCTTCTGGTTGCTGACGCTGGGCGACTGCGAAAACGGCACGGCCTGGCGGGTAAACTGGTCAAGAATGCGTGAGCCGTGTGAGTTCATGCGCTGTCCCCGGTGAATTTGTGTGATGCCTATTTTCTGGCTTTGATTTCTTCGCGATTTTTGGCTGCCTCTTTTGGCACTTGAGGCTCGGTCATATTCACCGGATCAAGGATTTCAGCAATTTCCTTTTCGCTGAGCAGGTTCTTCTCGCGTGCGATATCGATGATGGACCGCCCCGTCTTGACTGATTCTTTCACAATCTCCGCGGCTTTGGCATAGCCGATGTAAGGATTGAGCGCAGTCGCCAGGGACACCGTGCTCTGGGCGTAAAAGGCGTTCCGTTGCTCGTTGGCAGTGAGACCCTTGACGCACTTTTCCGTGAACACCTGCAGCATGTTGGTGAGGATGGTGATTGACTGCAGGACGTTGTAGGCCATGGTGGGCATCATCACGTTGAGTTCAAGTTGTCCGCCCTGGACGGCCATAGCTACTGCAGCATCATTGCCCACTACCTGGAACGAGACCATGGCCGCAAGTTCAGGCATCACCGGGTTGATCTTGCCCGGCATGATGGAGGATCCCGGCTGCAATCCGGGCAGATTGAGTTCGGCAAAACCGGTGTTTGGTCCGGAAGACATGAGGCGCAGGTCGTTTGATATGCGGATGATTTCAAGCGCCAGGTTGCGCAGCGACGATGATACCTGAGCCATGCAGGCGTTGGACTGCATAGCCCAACGCATGTCTGCGGCGGGAGTGAGCTTCTGAGCTGAGATGGAAGCAAGATTGGCAACTGCTTTGGCGCGGTAGTCGGGATGGGTGTTGATCCCGGTGCCGACGGCTGAGCCGCCGAGTCCAAGTTCGCGCAGTGAATCGCCGGCATGGCGAATGTCAGCTTCGGCCTTGCGGATGGACATGCCGTAAGCGGCAAACTCCTGGCCCAGGCGGATGGGCACCGCATCCTGCATGTGAGTGCGGCCGGACTTCATGATGTTGTGAAACTCTTTCCCTTTGGCCTCAAATGCAGCAGCCAGGTTCTGCAGGACGGGATACAGCTTTTCGAGTTCAAGGAGCGTGCCCAGGCGCATTGACGTGGGAAAAACATCATTGGTGGACTGGCCATAATTTACGTGATCGTTGGGGTGAATGGTGTACTCGCCCAATTTTCCACCCATGATTTCGGTGGCGCGATTGGCGATGACCTCATTCGAGTTCATATGGAAGCTCACGCCCGCGCCGGCCTGAAAAACATCGACCACGAACGACTGGTCCCACTTGCCATCCATCACTTCTTTGGCGGCTTTCATGATGCTGTCCGCGCGCTTGTCATCGACAAGGCCAAGCTCCTTATTGGCTTGGGCAGCTGCGTATTTCACCATGCCGATGGCGCGAATGAGCGTGGGATGGGCCCGCATGCCGGAGATGGGATAGTTCTCCACCGCGCGGGCGGTCTGGACGCCGTAATAAACGTCAGCGGGAATTTCCTTGATACCGATGGAATCTTTTTCCTGGCGAAAACCGTTGCGGTCGGAAGCTGTAGGCATGAAGTCCTCGAAGAAGAAAACTCTCTATTATAGCTTCCCGCAGTCAGCGATCCGCAGTCGCCCTTGGCTCAGCAGATCAGCCCATGAGCATGCCGCCGTTTACCTTCAGCACCTGCCCGGTGATATAGTCGGCCTCGTCCGAAGCGAGAAACCGGACGGCATAGGCAACCTCCATATCCGTGCCGGCGCGGCCGAGCGGAATCATTTCATTTACCTTTGACTTCAGGTCCTCTGACAGGCCTTCCGTCATAGCGGTTTCAATGTAGCCGGGAGCAACCGCATTGACAGTGATGTTGCGGGAAGCAACTTCGCGCGCCATGGCCATGGTGAAGCCAATCAGGCCGGCTTTGGATGCGGAATAATTTGCCTGGCCAACCTGTCCCATCTGGCCAAAGACGCTGCTCACGTTGATGATCCGCCCCCAGCGCTGTTTGAGCATGGAACTGATCACGGCCTGCGTGCAGAAGAAAGCTCCGCCCAAGTTGGTCTGGAGGACGGAATCCCAGTCAGCGCGTTTCATGCGCATGAGCAG
>DATEJX010000355.1:0-44445 GCA_035277785.1 Candidatus Angelobacter sp.
CAGTTGGCAATCCGCCAAAACCAGACTCTGCGCGATGCTGCCTGCTCAACCCAGGGCAACGCTCAAGCACTTCCCGTCAATCTTGGCTTCGATGGTGAGATTGTGGTGTTCAACTTATCTGAGCCGGGAACTCTTCCCGTGGAACTCCTGGAGCGCGCCACTTCTCCCAGATGGCGAAATATGAGCGTGGGCGTGTGCTTTCGCCCCGACCAGGAGCATGGGAACGGCAATTTCTGGGTGGTGGCAGCGTTGGGAGAATAGCTGCAGATCACTCTTCCCTGGGCGCATCCTCTTCCTGCAGCGCTGTCAGAACCTCATCTTCCACGTGCCAATTTTTCAGAATTTTGATCGAGACGCCTGCGCCAAAGCCGGCACGAACCAGCGCCCGAAAAATCCTGGCAGCGTCTTTGTTATTGGCAGGTTTCTTCAGGCGCTTGCGGCGGAGAAATGCGCGTGCCTGTTCTTCCTCATTCACGCTCGCATATGCATCATCTATAGCCTTTTCGATCACGTCTCCGTGCACACCCTTTACTTTCAAATCGGTGATCACGCGCCGCCGTCCGAATTTTTCGTTGTCGCGACGGAAAGAAGAATATGTTGCCGCGTAGTTTGAATCGTTGAGATAATTCTGGTCCTTCAAACGCCGAACAACCATTTCCACCAGCAGTTCGCCCAACTCGCCCTCAGGCACTCTCGGGCGCATCAGACGTTTGAGTTCGGCAACGGTTCGCATCTTGCGTGAAAGCGCGCGGACCGCGTAGTCGTAGAGGGACTCCTCTGTGTCGTAGATTTTCTTCGGACGAGGAAAGGGCACTCAGGAAGAATAGCAGAAGCAGAATTGGCCGCAATGAACGCGAATAAATCCAATCAAAAGAAAATGGGGCATGCAGCCCCAAGTTTTTCGATACTGAAAATCGGATCTTTGAGCTTGCTTAGCTCCGGCGCGAGACTTCGGAGAAATCCTCCGTGTTCCTCTGTGTCCTCTGTGGTAAAGACCTAAATTCTTCCTGCGCTGAAGCCCGCCTGCTCCATCTGCTCGCGCGCAGCATCCGCCGTTGAATGTATGCCCTGCACCTTGAGCTTGAAGTCGTCTGGATTGCTGGCGTTTTCAAGAGCAGTTTCGTAGCTGATCAGACCCTGCGAATAAAGGTCGTACAGTGACTGGTCGAACGTCTGCATACCGTACTGAGAAGTACCAGAGGCAATGGCTTCATGAATCAAACGCGTCTTTTCCGGAACCATGATGCACTCGCGCACGAATGCAGTTGAAATCAGGACTTCGCAAGCCGGTACTCGGCCCGCGCCATCAGCGCGTTTTACGAGTCGCTGGCTGATCACGGCGCGCAGCGTTGCTCCCAGCTGCATTCGCACCTGTTTCTGTTCCGGAGGCGGGAAGACCGCGATGATACGGTTAATGGTTTCCACCGCGTCCAACGTGTGCAGGGTTGAGAACACCAGGTGTCCGGTTTCAGCGGCGTGCAGCGCGGTCGAGATCGTCTCCAGGTCGCGCATTTCGCCCACCAGAATCACGTCCGGGTCCTGGCGAAGGCTGGCGCGCAGCGCCGAACCGAAAGATGGTGTATCCACTTCCACTTCGCGCTGGTTAACGAATCCTTTCTTGTCGCGATGCAGGAATTCAATTGGGTCTTCAATGGTGATGATGTGTTCCGGCCGGCTGGAGTTGATGCGGTCCAGCATGGCGGCCAGGGTGGTCGACTTACCGGAGCCGGTGACGCCCGTGACCAGGCACAGTCCGCGTGCTTCTTCGCAGACGTGCTCAATGACTTTGGGGAGGTAAAGCTCTTCCAGTGCGCGAATCTTCGTGGGAATCACGCGCAGCACCAGGCCCACGTTGCCGCGCTGCTGGAACACGTTTACGCGGAAGCGTCCCAGACCGGCGACGCCATAGGCCATATCGAGCTCGGCCGCTTCTTTGAATTTCTGCTTCTGCCGGTTGGACATCATGCTGAAGGCCATGTTCAACATGTCCTCGGCCGAAATGCGTGGCTGGTCGGTCAGGGGCACAAGTTCACCGTCCACACGGACGTGAGGATAGTTGCCGACCTTCAGGTGCAAGTCGGACGCCTTGCGCTCCATGGCAATGCGAAGCAGATCATCAATATGCATAATGCAGTCTTACCTCAAACCCGGGCTCGGGAAATGCCGCAAATTGGCAGGAAAGTATCACTCCGCGTCGCGTCTTGCAATCAGGCTTCATGCTGATTGTGGGGCTACGCGCAAAAATTAGAATCCTGAGTAAAACCTTTGCCATCAAGAGTGTAGGGCGAATTGGGCGATGACTACAATGTTACCTATGACACAGAACGTCAATTGGCCTCGCGTGGTGGTGGTAGGCGGGGGCTTTGCCGGGCTGAACGCGGCCAAGTCACTCAAAAATGCTGCCGTCCGCGTGACTGTGCTGGATCGCAAGAACCACCATACCTTTCAGCCGCTGCTCTATCAGGTGGCGCTGGCCGTGCTTTCGCCGGCGGAAATCGCCTCTCCCATACGCAATGTACTGCGCCACGCCAAAAATACTGAGGTCCTTCTGGGCGAAGTAACAGGTTTTGACCTGGACCGCCGCCTGGTCCGAGCCGACGGTCTGGAACTGTCCTACGATTTTCTGATCGTGGCCGCGGGTGCTACCCATGCCTACTTCGGTCATCCTGAATGGGAGCAGTATGCGCCTGGTTTGAAGACCCTGGAGGATGCTACTGAGATTCGCGGGCGCATCCTGCTGGCCTTTGAACGCGCAGAACGCGAGGCCTTTGCCCACCGCGCCACTCCACCGTTGAATTTTGTGGTGATCGGCGCCGGGCCCACAGGGGTCGAACTCGCCGGTGCTATCTCAGATATCTCCCGGCATTATCTGGAGCGCGACTTTCGCAGCATTGATCCTGCCAGGGCGCGCATCATCCTTCTTGAAGGTGGACCGCGCGTGCTGCCTGTCTATCCGCCAGACCTCTCTGCCAGCGCGGAAAAGCAGCTGCGTGAAATGGGGGTTGAAGTCCGCACCAACGCTCTGGTCACCAACGTGGAACCGGACCAGGTCACCGTGGGGAAAGAAAAGATTCCTGCTTCAGTCATTCTCTGGGGCGCAGGCGTTTCTGCTTCTCCATTGGGACGCATGTTGGGCGCAGCCATTGACAAAGCCGGGCGTGTGCTTGTCGAGCCCGACCTTTCCGTGCCCGGCCATCCTGAAGTTTTTGTCTTGGGAGATTTGGCGGCCGTGGCAAAAACCGATCCCACCATCAGTGACAAAGACAAGCAAACCGCATTTGTTCCCGGCGTCGCTCCAGCCGCCATTCAGATGGGGAAGTTCGCCGGACGCCAGATCAAGCGCTCGCTCAGCGGCCAGCCGCGTGAAGTCTTCCGCTATCTCGATAAAGGAAGCCTGGCTACCATTGGCCGCTCACGCGCAGTTGCCGACTTCGGCAGGGTACACGTATCCGGATATTTCGCCTGGCTGTCCTGGCTATTTATTCACTTGTTCTTCCTGATCGGTTTTCGCAATCGCATCCTGGTAATGGCGGAATGGGCGTGGGCATACATTACGTACAACCACAGCGCGCGGTTGATTACCGAACCGAAAGAACTTGTTACTGAGGAACGGCCAAAAGCCAAAGCTGGCTAGACGGGCGTATGGAGTAGCCCGTCCCTGTATTGCTTTGATTCGCGGGTTTATTTATCGCGGTCAGAACGCGCATCGCGGTCTTTGCGGATTTTTTTCTTGGCCCGCTTCCGCGCCAGGGCCTGCTTCACGCGCAGTTTCTCCCCTGGTTTCAGGTAGAAGGAATGACGCTTTACTTCCTTGATGATGTCTTCCGCCTGCACCTTGCGCTTAAAGCGCCGCAGGGCATTTTCGATGGATTCGCCTTCTTGTAGTCGAACTTCTGCCAAAATTGATCTCCTGCCGTTAAATTGCGGCCACTCTTAAGCTTACCTTATATTTCTGCTTCTGTCTCACCCCGTGAGTTCTGCATGCGAATTTGCGATGAATGCTCGCCTGAAATCATAGTTAATCTCTATCAGTCCCATTTGAGAGTCCTATTTCTGACGAGTAGGGCGTGGTTCAGAATCGAACTTGCAGGTCTTTGTTTTATCCCCGTTTTACTATGCCGCCGCGTCACGGATGCTTTTGGCGCTCTTCTCCAGGAGTTCCCGCTCCTTCGATGACATTTCAGGCATAAGCACCTTTTCCACCCCATTCCGCCCTACCACGCTGGGCAAAGACAGCGTGGTCCCAAACTCCTGGTTGAAGGAGCCAATCGGGATGACCGATCGTTCATCGCGCAGAACCATTTCAGCAATGCGCGCGGAGACAACCGAAATTCCATAAACGCTGGCGCCTGTACCTTCAATGATGGTGATATTGGCGTAGCGGACCTCGCGCTCAACCTCCTGTTGCAGGCTCTCCAGCGTCGTCCCGCTTTGCCCGAGCACCGTCGCCAGCGGCACGCCGGAAACCCGCACAGCAGACCAAAAGAATACTTGCGAAGTACCGTGTTCTCCCAGTACAAGGGCGTCAACGCTTGCGGGGTTCACCTTGAGTTTTGCTGCCAGATGAAAGCGGAAGCGCAGGGAATCAAGATAAGTTCCAGTGCTCAGCAGCCGCGCTTGGGGTGCGATCTTGTGGACCACGTCTGCCAGGGCGTCCGGCGGATCGGTTACCACCAGGATCACAGCATCCGGTGCTGCTTTCACAATAGGCGGTACAATCTCGCGGTAAATTTGAGCGTTAGTGGCGAGCAGTTTCAGCCGTCCTTTGGGATCATTGCGGTCGGTCGCGCCTCCGGTTTTTTCATTGATTCCGGCAGTAATCATCACCAGCGCGGCGCCGCTCAGATCCTCATAACCCCCCGCGCGAAGCTCTGCCGTGGGCACCAGTGAACTTCCGTATCGCGCATCTGTTACTACGCCGTCTGCTCGTTTAGGGTTGCGGTTAACCAGGACGATTTCTCTCGCGCTGCCGCGCGTGAACAGTGATAACAGGCAGGCAGATCCAACCGCGCCCGCGCCCACGATTCCAACTTTCATCTCTCACCAGCCTGAGTTGTGCGTTGCCGAACGTTCATTGGATTCAGCAGGCTGGCGAGGGGGTGCATCCGCCAGCCTAGCTGTTTGGGAGTCACTCGTATCGCAACGCCACTATGGGATCCACTTTGGACGCGCGGAGTGCGGGAATATAACAAGCCAGCAAGGCAACTGCCAGAAGCACGGCCGAAGTCAGCACAAAGCTCAGAAGATCTGTACTGCTGGTGGAATAAAGCATGCTGCGCAGGATTCGCGTCACGCCCAAAGCGCTGATGAGCCCAATGGCAATACCGGCAACAGCGAGCCTGAGTCCATGGCCGAGCACCATTTTAGAGACATCGCCGGCAGTAGCTCCCAAAGCGATACGCACGCCAATTTCGCGCGTCTGTTGCGCTACGCTGTATGAAATCACGGCATAAATGCCGATGACTGCCAGGAGCAGAGCCAGGCCCGCGAATCCGCTTACTAGCCACGTGCGGAACCTCTCCTGAACCACAGAATCCTCAATGAGCTGATCCATCGTTTGCACGTGCGCCAGAGGCAGGTCTTTGTTGATGCTTGCCAGTTGAGCGCGCAGACCGGGTACGATGGATTCAGGCTCCAACGGCGTGCGTACTACGAGATACATTTGCCAGCTCCACGGTGTCCAACCATTTTCGTTGTACGGCACGTAGAGTGTTGGCTGCGAAGCCGCATTCAGACCCTGATATTTAACGTCTCCAACAACCCCGATGACGGTTTCCCAGGGCGCTTGTGGATTCGGATCACCCGTTTGTAAGCGCTTGCCGACAGGATCTTGTCCGTTGAAATATTGCTTCGCCATCGTCTCGTTGATGACGACAATCATCGGATCTTTTTCCCCTTCCACTTTGTCCGATTCAGAGAACCAGCGTCCTCGGACGAGCGGGATTCCCAGGGCCCGGAAGTAGTCGGGACTCACAGCCATTTCCTCGGCCAGTTGAAGCTTGCGATTGCGGTCATAGCCCTGGCCTTCCACCGTGAACGGGTTGGTGATGGCCAGCTGGTTGGGAGGAACGCTCATGCTGATCCCAGCGGCGCTTACTCCCGGCATGGACTCAACTTTGGCCAGGAATTCCTTCCAGAACGCGCGAATCTGTGGCTCGGTGGAATAGCTCCGCGGCAGGGAAATAACGGCCGTCATGAGATGGTCAGACCGGAAACCCGGGTCGACGTCCCGAAGCCGGAGAAAGCTGCGGATGAGCAGTCCCGAGCCGATCATGAGCAGTAATGCCAGCGCGACCTCAGATACGATCAGCGCATTGTGCGTGCGCCGCGCCGCGTAAGATGCCGAACTTCCCTTCGCCGCTCTTAAGGGGTGATTGACTGAGCCGCGTGAGGCCTCCAATGCTGGCGCCAGACCAAACACAATCCCACTGCCCACACACACTGCAAAGGTGAAGAGTAATACCGCGCCGTTGATTCCTACATCTTCCAGGCGGGGCATGTTTCCCGGACCGAAAGCGAGAAATGCCTTCAGTGAACCGAAGGCGAGGAGCAGTCCCACGATGCCGCCAATTGAGGACAGCAACACACTCTCCGTGAGTAACTGGCAAATCACACGCGCGCGCGAGGCCCCCAGTGCCAGACGCAGCGCAATTTCGCTCCGCCGCACGCTGGCCCGCGCGAGCAGCAGGTTGGCCACGTTGACAACGGCGATCAGCAGAACCAGTGAGATCGCGCCAAGCAAAATCAGCAGGGCAGTGGATACTCTTCGCACCATCCATTGCTTCAGGGGCACAATTGTGCTCACCAGTTCAGGCGAAGTGGGGTACTGCTGCGTGACTCTGGCAGCAGAGGCGTCAAGTTCTGCCTGCGCCGCCTGAGGGGTCACGTTGGGTCTGAGCCGCCCAAATGCAAGCAAACCATAAGGCGGCCGTCCTTGAGGAGGTGAAAACGTGCGAATCGCCCAGACGTCAAGTGGAGTGGAAGCAGGGAAGCGAAACTGCGCCGGCATTACGCCCACAATCGAGGTCGGCTTCCCATCAAGAGTGATGGTGCGGTTGAGCACGTTGGGGTCTGAGCTCAAATGATCACGCCAGAAGTTCTCGCTGATCACCGCAACCGCTGGGCTCTGAGGACGATCTTCACCGGGCAGGAAGCCTCGTCCAAGTACCGGCGAAACGCCAAGAGTAGTAAAGAAATCAGCGCTGACAGTTATGCCCCGAACTGTTTCCGGCGTTCCAAGTCCGCTCAGGGCAAAGCTGCTGGATCCTGCTGTAAATACCGCGACATGTTCAAAACTCTGCTGTTGATCACGCCAGGCGAGAAAGTCGGCCACGCCAAGGGGGTGGATGCCGGATTCGCCGCGCTCATGCAGGCCAACAGCTACCAGTCGCTTGGGCTCTGGATAAGGCAGCGGACTGAGTAGAACACCATAAACCAGACTAAAGATGGCGGTGTTGGCTCCAATGCCGATGGCAATGGCCAGGATTGAAAGACTGGCGAACGCAGGAGATCTGCGAATCATACGCAAACCGTAATGCACATCGCGCAGCAGCGTTTCTACAAAGAATTCCCAACCGGCGGAACGAACTTCGTGCTTCACTGAATCCATATTCCCCATTTCCATTTTCACCTCTCGACGCGCCTGCTCGGGATTTGTGCCCGATCGAACCTTAGCGGCAACCGCTTCTTCAAAATAGTCAGTCAGTTCTTCGTCCATTTCCTTTTCCGCGCTTTCCGGCCGGAACAGGACTTTGAGTCCGGATATAAGCTTGCGAAAAATTGCCATGGCGGCTCCTTTTAGGCTTCAAGAATGCGCGTGATCGCAGCAGTCTGGGCTTGCCACTCGCGCGTCTCAGCTTTAAGTTTTTTCTTGCCAAGCTCGGTAAGCCGGTAGTATTTGGCACGCCGGTTGTTTTCTGTCGGCCGCCACTCTGGCGCGACTAAGCCATCCCGTTCGAGACGCCGAAAAGCGGGGAAGAGCGATCCCGCATTTACCTGGAATACGCCTGTACTGATCTGCTCGATGCGCAAGGCAATACCATAGCCATGCATCGGTTCCAGGGCGAGAGTCTTCAGGATGAGCATGTCCAGCGTCCCCTGCACCAGCCCCGCTGTTTTGTCCGGCATTGTTAGTTCTCTCCTCTAGTTTGCCTAGATGAGATTGCACTTTGTTCATCTAGATTGTCAAGAGGTAAGCCCGCCCTTAATTCGCGCTTCTGCGTCCCGCTGTGACGTTGAATGTGAGTTGGCAAACGGGGGACAATAGTTGGTCAGCCACAGAGGGAGGTTTGTATGATCCGCATAATCCTATGCGCTCTGTTGTTGCTGGCAACCCCGGCGATTGTGGCCCAGCAGCAACCACAAAGTCCGCCGCCGTATACCACTCCGCCCACGTTCCCGGATAACAACCCGCAGAGCCAGAAGCCCCCGGTCCTGCCGGAACAGCAGGGTCAAGCCGGCGAGATGTCCAGCAGCGACATTCAGCAGCAGCTCCAGCAGAGCATTTCTGAAGATCCCACGCTGAGTGACGCCAAAGTTGAGACCAAAGTGGATGATCAGAGCATCATCTTGACAGGCATGGTCCAGGATGAAACCCAGCACCGCAAGGTGCTCGCTACAGTTGAACCGTACGTCGGAAAAAGAAAGATCGTGGACAAACTGATGGTGAAGAAGACCGCCTGAAGCAAACAGACAAAAACAGAAGGAAAAAAGAAGAGCGGGCCTGCCGAGCCCGCTTTTTTGTCTCGGGCCGAATCGTTCGTTGTGGTGTCTATTAAGAACTGTCGCGACTCTTCCACCGGGATCATGGATAATGAACTGCTTTCCACGGAGACAGCATGCGCGCAAAAATTGGTGTATGTCTCGTTTTGTTCTTGCAGGCTATCGCCTCTGCCCAGCTTGCTCAGCAATCACCCACCACGCTCATCAAAGCCGGACGCCTGCTTGATGTCCGTAGCGGCAAGTATCTCTCCGGGCAGGCGATTCTCGTGACGGATGGCCACATTAAAGAGGTTGGCCCGCTGCAGCAGCTTCAGTCGCACGCCCCCAAAGATGCGCAAATCATTGACCTGAGCAAGGCCACCGTACTCCCCGGACTGATTGACTGCCATGCGCACTTGCTGGACGCCATGCCCGCATTGCCGCCGCAACAAAGCCTTCTCATCGCTGTTGCCGGTATGAGCCCCTCAAAACGTGTGCTTCTGGGCGCGCACATGGGCCGTGAGGACCTGGAGGGTGGTTTCACTACAGTCCGCGTAGTCGGACATTCAGGCATTGATGGTGACGCGGCTCTGCGCGACGCAATCAACGAGGGCTGGCTGGAGGGGCCGCGCATCCTCGCGGCAGGGCGAAAGCTGACGCCTCCCGGTGGTCAGGCGCTCCGTTTGAACTATGCCCTGGAACAACCGATTCTGTCCCAGGAGTTTCTCCCAGTCGGTAGTCCCGACGAGGGGCGAAAAGCCGTGCGGGAAGACTTTCTTTATGGCGCCGACCTGATCAAGGTAGTCGCAGACGATGGCGACCGCTTTGTCACTCCAGACGAGATGAAGGCGATTGTCGAAGAGGCACATCGCGCTAAGAAGAAAGTAGCTGTCCACGCGACCACGGTTATCGGTATCCAGGCTGCCATTGACGCAGGAGCTGACTCCATCGAGCACGGAGATGATGTAACCGATGAGCAACTGAAGTCGATGCGCGAAAAAGGCATTTTTCTGGACCTTACCCAGGCGCTGTACGGTGGGCGTTTGCGAGCCTGGCTTGCGAAGTCAATCGTACTTTCGCCGGACGATCAACGCGGACTGGACGCATATGAAAAGCACGAAGCGCAGACCGTTCCCGCCATGGCGCAGAGAGTACTCAAGTCGGGAGTGAAATACGCGGCTGGGTCGGATATGTGGTTTGAATATCCCGGCAAAACCAGGGGACAGGCAACTGCCACCATGTTTAGCGCTTTACACGAGCTTGGAATCCCGCAGATTGACATTATTCGCGCCGTCACAGTGAACGCAGCTGATCTGATCGGCTGGCAGGACCGCGTAGGCAGTATTGAACCGGGCAGGTTCGCGGACATCATTGCCGTAAATGGCGATCCCTTGCGGGACATTACCGAACTCGAGCGCGTGCAGTTCGTAATGAAAGGCGGCGCAGTGGTAAAGAATGCCTTTACCGCAAAATAAGAAAAAGTAACAATTACCCTACAGGTACTGTTCCCGCAGAATGGCAACGTGGTGGGCCACGTGTCCGGCACAAATGTAAGCGAGTGACCGGACGGTGAATGGGTTCTCGCTTGCGACTCCGGTTCGCATCCAGGCATTCTCGGGAAGGTTGCGGAAGAAACTCAGCGTTGCCTCGCGCACGCTGAGGAACTCGTCAATGTGACTGGTCCATGAGATTTGATCAGGATGGGCGGCAGAAATTGCAACGTTTTGATCGAAGCTGGGCAGAGGCGAGGAAAATTCACGGGCAAACCAGAATGCACGGAAAACAAAGAGCCGCTCACAGTCGTTAATATGGCTGAGCACCTGCCGGATGCTCCACTTCTCCGCAGCATAGCGATGCAGCGATTGTTCCTCTCCGATGCCGCGTAAGAATGAAGGCAGTTCCTGGAGTTGATTCTCCAGTTCCTGGACCACATCGTCGCTGCTGATGCGGTCAATATAGCGATGATAGTAAGGTGCAGTCTCTTCGCGTGCGGGCAGGCCAATCATGCCCTCATCTTACGCTAGTGGAATTGCGCGAAACCAGTGGAGCCGATGAGATCGCTATGCTGATTGTGCCGCCATCCTGAATGCGATCACTTTCCCCCGCTCTGATTCCGGAATCCACTTGTGCCGAGGAAAGTTAAAGCTTGCCGGAACGTAGAACTCAATGAGCTCTCCCATAACTGCCTCCGGGGTCTACTTCATTTGGGGACGAGCTCAGATTAACAAACAATTTCTTAATGAAAGATGAGTGAGCAATTAGAAAAGCTAATTGTTAGCACGAGATGCAGCCATTGATGAAGCACAACAAAAGGGGCACCTGGAGTGCCCCTTTGGGATCGTCTTGAGCAGAGTCAGACTTCCTCTCTGTTATATTTCGCGGCGGACTTAAACGCCAACCGGCTGTTTAGCGTGGTTCTTTACCGGCACACGCGTAAACCAGTTGTGCCGGTCTTTTTCCTTCCCGTTCACTATGCCGAAGAACTCACGTTGTAACGCCAGGGTAACCGGGCCGGTTTTCCCGCGATTGACTTCAATCTTATCGATGGCCTTGATGGGAGTGATCTCTGAAGCCGTTCCGCAGAAGAAAACCTCGTCAGAGATGTAGAGCATTTCACGCGGGATCATCTGCTCAATCACTTCCACGCCAATGTCCTGTGCCAGAGTGATGATGGCGTCGCGAGTAATGCCGGGGAGCACGGAATTGCCCAGAGGAGGCGTGAGCAGCTTGCCTCTGCGGACGACAAAAATGTTTGCCCCGGAGGCCTCGCTGACATACCCATTCACGTCGAGAGCAATGCCCTCAACGTAGCCGTTCACAATGGCTTCCATCTTGATCAGCTGCGAATTCATGTAATTCGCCCCAGCCTTGGACATGGCCGGCATGGTGTTGGGAGCAATTCTTGCCCATGAGGAGACGCAAGCTTCCACGCCCTCACTCACATCGCCCTTGCCCAGATATTTCCCCCAGGGATAATTCACCATGTAAACCTCGGTGGGAGAATTGAATGGGTTCACGCCGGCTTCGCCATAGCCGCGCATCACAATGGGACGGAGATAGCACGGCCATACGTTGTTGGCTCCCACCAGTTCGCAAGCCGCCTCACAGAGTTGTTCCAGGGAGTAATCGGAGTCGATGCGGTAGATTTTGGCCGAATCCAGCAGGCGCTGCATATGCTCGCGCAGGCGGAAAATTGCGGGACCGTCTGAGTGCGAATAGCAACGGATGCCCTCAAACACAGACGATCCGTAATTGATGACGTGAGACATGACATGGATCTGGGCGTCATTCCAGGGGATGAGTTTTCCGTTGTGCCAGATCTTCTCGGTCGTTTGAATCGCCATTCCGGGGCTCCTTCGGTCAGATTGAGGTACCGTTGAATCGCGAGTGGCTGCTCTTACCGTGTTTTTGAGGGCTAAGCGCAGGACTCTAATTACTTAGATATGCGTTGCGAAGTGAACGGCACATTATATCTGACGAAAAAAATCCCGGCCAACATAAGATTTTGCCAGGCGCATCCTTGCGCAGTGACAAAAGACAAAAAATGTCAGCCGGGAGAGGCGATTCTTAGTGCTGAGCTCCTGAAGCACCACTTTTGCCAGAAGTGGCAGGCGCGGCAGTTCCATTTTGCGCTACGGTAACCGTCGGCCTGTGCAGGTAAACGGTGGGATTCTTCATGATCACGGGCATCGCGGCAAACGGTTTCGAATAATCATTGGCTGCGTTCCAGAAAAGGAATCCTATTCCGCTGTGTTCATTGGAAGTCTTTACCTGCGTCAGGATGTATTCAGGAGAATAAGTCTTGGTCCGCCAGTGGAAGGCCTGCAACCATGGGCGCAGGACCACACCTGATCCGGCCGTGACCTTGTGGAATCGATCCATGGATTCGCCGATGAAGTGCTCCGGCGCGTCGCCGGGATGCTCGTATCCATCCATCCCGAAGAAGTGCGAAGGATAGATCATGGGCGACATCACATCACAATGCTGCGCCATTTTGACAATGTCCTGTCCCGTATGGCTCAGGTCCACTTGCCGCTGCCACGCCATCACGCCGAACACATCCAGTGAAAGCAGCACGCCCATGGGGTGCAGCTGCGAGTAGGCGCGGTCCAGAAATCCGGCAATCACATCGTCACGGTGAAGCTTGGGATCCTTTTGGAATGCAAACTCGGCATCCGGCTGGTTGCCTTCAGCGGGGAAGCGCACGTAGTCAAACTGAATTTCATCCACTCCCGAACCGGCAACGTACTTGGCCAGCGCGATGTTGTAATCCTGGACCTCTGTATTAGAGGAATCGGTCCAGACCAGCTTTCCGTTCTCGCGCCATGGCTGATGGGTACTGCGTGACTGCACGGCGAGGTTGCTGTGGTTCTGGGCGATGTTGTCATCGCGGAACAGCGCCTGGCGGGCAATCACATGCATGTCAAGCGAATGCAGGAAACGCACGTACTTGGGAAGATTGCTGATGGAATGATGGATCCGCTTGGGCGCCAGTGGGTGATCAAAGGGGATACTGATGCTGCCGTCGCTGTCCTTAATATCGAACACCACGGCGTTGCCGCCGGCATCATGCCAGCGCCGAACTAAATCAATACCTTTGGCGCTGCCGGCGGTCGTGCCGGTCATGTAGATGGCGCGTACTTCGCCGTCTTTGGGGAAAGGGCGGCTCTTTTCTACGATCGGTTGCGGTTCGATTCCGGGAATCAAAACAGTATCGCCCCGCTTGAAACTCTTCTTGCCGTCGTTCACGGCTGCAATGGCATCAACATACTCAGCCACCGTCATGTACTTTGATTCCGTCAGGTGCATGCGGGCGAGAAATTGCGCCGTCGTGACCGCCTTCGCCTGATAAGTAATAGTGCCCGGCGGCAACGGTTGCGCGGGATTTGGTGATTGCTCAACGGACTGCGGCGGGGCAGAGGGAGTTGTGGCCGGGGTTTGTGCCGCGGAAACGTGCGTTTGAGAAAACAACTGTGCGTGCCGTGTGATAACGAGTGTAACTACAACCAGAACAGCAGCAATCAGGACTGCGGTGGATGCAAAACCAATTTTCTTGGGTGCCATGCGGACTCTTTTCCGGGGTCTGTGAGGCATCTTAGCACGCCTGCTGAGACTCTGATCAAAATGGCTGCTGGTCGCTGTACTTTTGTCATCGGCCACGCATCTAAACCTGAGATGCACAAGAGCGCATGTTGGCAGATCGGTAATTACAACTCTGCAGACAACGCTTCCATCTCAGGAAGTAAGCCTCAGATTAAGGAGGCATCCTCGGCAGAAGAGGCGGGGAGATTTTATGCGGACCGGTCTTAATACAGCACTTGATCCAAATCGCCGCAGCTCAGATGCGCAGGACTTTGAAGCCGCATTGAGGCGGAAAATTGTAGGGCAGGATCCTGCCGTTGAGAAGGTAGTCGAGATCTATCAGATGTTCCTGGCGGGACTGAACGCCCCCGGAAGGCCAGTGGGGAACCTCTTGTTTCTTGGCCCCACCGGATCGGGCAAGACCCGTGTGGTGGAAGCCATGGCCGAGGCTCTCTTCGGCGACCCGCGGGCGGCTATCAAGATTGACTGCGCGGAGTTCCAGCACAGTCATGAAATCGCCAAACTCATCGGTTCACCGCCCGGATACCTGGGCCACCGGGAGACTCACCCGCTGCTCACGCAGGAAGCCCTGAACCAGTGGCACACTGAGAAACTCAAGCTGACCTTGTTACTGTTTGACGAGATTGAAAAGGCCAGCGATGCGCTATGGCAGCTTTTGCTGGGCATCCTGGATAAGGCAAACCTCACTCTGGGCGACAATCGTCGCGTGGATCTGTCCCAGTGCCTGATCGTCATGACCTCGAACCTCGGCGCAAGCGAGATGAACGACATTCTCAGTGGCGGGCTGGGATTCGGCAAACCCAAGAAGCTGGAACAGGTGATTGACTCAAAGGTCGACGAGAAAATTACCCGCAGCGCCCAGGAAGCAGCCCGGCGTAAGTTCTCGCCGGAGTTCATGAACCGCATCGATAAGATCGTTGTCTTTAAGACGCTGAAGCCTGAGCATCTGGAACACATCCTGGAAATCGAACTCGGAATGGTGCAGCAGCGCATTCTGCAGGCTACGGGAAATCATCAGTTCGTCTTCAGTTGCACTCCATCGGTGAAGAGTTTTCTGCTCGTCGAAGGGACAGATCCCAAGTACGGTGCGCGTCACCTGAAACGTGCCATTGAGAAAAACATCGTTTTTCCGCTGGCTAATCTGGTTGCTACGGGACAGATCAAGCTGGGTGACTTTATCAGGATTGACCGCAAAGACAACCTGTTCACCTTTACCAAGGAAGCGGAAGGCGCTCTGGTTCCGGTTTTGCTGGAGAAATATGGTGATGCAGGAGCCAATCACTCTGTGGCGGCGCGGGCCAGCCGTGGAGCCGGGAAGGCATCGCGCGATTTTGGTGGTTCGGCATCATCATTGCTCGATCATAAGTAAGGGTGGTTCGTGGTAGGACCAGGAGGCCGCTCAAGAGCGGCCTTCTTCATTGCTCTCCAGTTGCAACCCCGGACGAATGGGGTAACTACCGGAAGACATGGCCCTTTTGGGCATCCATGCGGGCGCACTCGCTCGTCTAGAATGGAGTGAGCCTTTCACACAACCGATGAAAACCAAAAGATTATTGCTTCAGTCCGCGCTATTGATTTTGGCGTTTACGCTGGTGGCTTGCGACGAATCCAAGCCAAACACGGGCCAGAGTTCTACTCCGGAAAAGAAAATCACTGAAACCCAGACCGGCCGTTACGCTCTTCAGAAAATGCTGCCTGTAGCGCGCTTTTGGGCTGCGGATGCAAAGCCCATCCAACTGGAATCCAGCCCTTCGTCTGAGAACAACGGTCAGGATGGCAAGTCGGCCTTCTGGCGCGCCACGTTCGGGTCAGTTTCCCGTGGCAAGTCAGAACCTTTTTCATGGTCGGGCACTCCTGATTCCCATGGGGTAGACCACGGCGTTGAAGACACGTTTAATCCTAACAATCGTTCTACTCAGCCCTGGGACCTGGCTTTTCTGAAGGTGGACACAGATAAGGCTTTTGAAGTGGCGCAGGAGCATGGGGGCAAGGAACTCCTGAGCAAAGAGCCCAAGATGCAGATCATGTATTTTCTGGGCTGGAACGCCGGCTCCAGCCAACTGGCGTGGTTTGTGATCTATGGTGGAAGCACTTCCAGCGCCAAGCTTACCGTGCTGGTGGATGCCAGCACTGGGCACTTCCTGCGCAAAGAATAGCTGCAGGCGCTATTTGCCAATCATGTCGTTAATCTGAGCGATATTCTTTTTGGCCGCGGCCGCAAATGGGCCATTCGGTTGCAACTGAAGGTATTTTGCGTAGTACATGCGCGCGGCATCGGGTTGCTGCAGTCCTTCCAGGCTTTGGCCCATCCGGAATGAAATTGCGGGATTATCCGGGGTCAGTCGCAGGGCGCGCTCAAAGCTCTCCCGCGCAGCGTCATATTCATTACGGGAAAGAAACTTCTCTCCCTGGGAAATATCTTCAGCAGCTCTCCTCGCCGTGCTGGACTGGATGTCCTCAGGCGAGAGATGTTGCTCCATCCGCTTGGCTCCCTCTTCAGCCTCTTTGGCCATCGGGCCGTGAGGGAGGATCTCCAAATACTTGCTGTACGAGTTGTACGCCACTGAAAACAGGTCCAGCTTTTCCTGCGTCACTCCCAGACCGTAGGTCGCCGAAGCGTCATTCGGCTTGTACAGAAGAGCATCGTGGAAGCGCTCCAGCGCCGCGCGATAGTTCTTCTGCCTCAAATAGTAGTTTCCCACTTCGATGTCTTTTTCAGCGCGATGTGGATCGTAATTCACATCCTCGTTGACCGGGTTCACAGGAGCTGTGCGAGGACCGGCATTGAAGTCGATTTGCGAATCCCTGCTGGAACTCATACCACTGTCAGCGTCGGCTGCAGAGCTGGACGACTCGCCCGTGGGCTGCGGCGGCTGAGATTGGCCTGCGGGGGGCGGCTCAGGCTGCGGCGTTGGTGTGGGTTTGGCGATGCGCTGCTGCTTTTCTTCTTTGCGCGGCGTTATATGGGGCTGGTTATCCTGGTCATCCTGGGCGAACCCTGGCGTGCTTAAAGCAGTCATCACAAACACGAACAGAAACACGAACAGGACGCGCCTGGGAGTCATGCCACCTATTTTACCGGAAGCGCAGGTGAGAGTAGACACCTTCCAGGCGGTTGCCGCGCATGACAACAACATCAAAGGCCGTCAGATGTCTGACGGCCTTTGATTTCTGCGCAATGTCCCGGGGGAGGAGAGACTACCTGCTCGGATTAGGAGAGGCACTCTGCGCAGAAGCTGGTGTTTCTTGTCCCTGCGTGTTGGTCATCAGGCGGACATCCACGCGGCGGTTCTTGGCGCGTCCATCTGACGTCTTGTTGTCGGCCACGTACTTATCCTTGCCCAGGCCAATGATATAGATCTTGTGGGCGGGAACGTTCTTGGTGGCCAGGTACTGCACTACGGCGTCAGCACGGCGCTCACTGAGCTTGTAGTTATAAGTCGCGGACCCGACTGCATCGGTGTCCCCTTCCACAACCACCAGGTAACCCTTGGTGTTGGGGATCTCAGCCACAAGCTGGTCAAGGGCCGTTTTCGCTTTGTCAGTCAGGTTGGCCTTGTTGAAAGCGAAATGCACGCTGGTTTCAAGGACCGGGCGATAGTTATCAAGATTGGCGACCTGGTTGGTCAGGGTGTCGATGCGGGTGTTGGCTTGCTGAGCCAGCTGGCCGGCTTGGTCAGCGCGCTGGCCGGCGGCAAGAGCTTTCTGGTCTGCATCGGCGGCCTTGGTGTTCACGCCCTGAATCCCTTGCTGGGCACGGGAATCGACATCGCGGATGTCCCGATTGTTCTTTGCTGTCAGTTCATCCAACTGGTTGGTTTTATCAATAATCGGCTGGGTCTGCTGCCGGACATAATTCTTTGTTGAACAACCAGCGCTGAACATCAAACTCGCACCAGCCAGCAGAACCAAAAAACTTGATCTCAAATTCATGGGGGGACGCTCCTTTTTCAAGACCCAAGCGGCGCAGGGGTAGCCGCGTAAACTTGTTTCGGCCTTAGATAAAGCAACTGTGATGCCAATGTGCTGCACTGCCGGGACTTAAGTAACCAGCACATTTTCATTAACTTAGATACCCTGCCCATGCTTGGGGCAGTCAGATCAGAAGCTCTGGCCGTAGAAATTTTACTCGGTGGTATCCCTGTTAACATAAAGGTAAAGCAGAGAAGAGCGCGGGCAGGATTGCCAAGACTGCCATGGCTGCCAAGATTGCCAAAACGTAACCTTGCCCAGGTCACCTCGTACCTCGCTACGGAGGGGAGCGTTTTTCCAATTTTGGCAATCCTGGCAATTTTGGCAATTCCAGCCATATTCGCCGATTTCAGGACTTCTCCGATAAATGGACCTTATCGCCAAAATCCGTACCATCCCCACCCAGCCCGGAGTGTACCTGTACAAGAACGCCGAAGGCGAGGTCATTTATGTGGGCAAGGCGAAGAACCTGCGCTCTCGGGTGCGGTCCTATTTCCAGGAGGGGGTTGGTGAAGCCAATGCCAAGACCGGGTCACTGCTGCGCGAGGCGGTGGATGTCGATTACATCGTGGTCGACAACAACAAGGAAGCCCTCGCGCTGGAAAACAACCTCATCAAGCAGAAGAAGCCGCGCTTCAACATTCTTCTCCGCGATGACAAGACCTATCCCTACATCAAGCTGACGCTGGGCGAACGCTTTCCGCGTGTGTATGTGACGCGGCGCCTGAAGAAAGACGGCAGCGAATATTACGGACCGTATTTCCCCGGCAATCTGGCCTACCGCATCGTGGACCTGATTCACCGCCACTTTCTTGTTCCGTCCTGCAAGGTTGATCTCACGCGCTTTCATCCCAGGCCCTGCCTGCAGTACTACATCAAGCGCTGCCTGGGACCTTGTGTGCAGGACCTGACTACGCCGGAGGCGTACCAGGAAGCCGTGCGCGACGTGCAGCTCTTGCTCGAAGGCCGGCAGACCGATCTCTCCCGCGGGCTCCGGGCGCGTATGCAGCAAGCCGCTGAAGACCAGGAGTATGAGCGCGCAGCACGTTATCGCGACCTGATTTCCACGGTGGAGCAGTTGCAGGAGAAACAGAGGATGGCCGCCGTCGAAGGCGATGACATGGACGTCTTCGGTTACCACTTCGAAAACCAGATGCTGGCGGTCAATGTTTTCCACCTGCGCGGAGGAAAGATTCTTGATCGCCGTGAGTTCTTCTGGGAAGACCTCCCAGAATTTGATGTTGCTCCTGTGGCTGAGAACGGCGAGGCTGTTCCGCGGGCACAAGGATTTCAGCCGGGGGCGTTCTTCTCTGCGCTTCTGAAGCAGGTTTACATCGACCAGCAATACGTCCCACGAGACATCATCGTGCCCGTAGATTTTGAAGATCGGGCCGAGCTGGAAGAGCTGCTCACAGAAAAACGTGGCACAAAAATGGAGATTCTGGTTCCGCAGCGTGGGGAAAAGCGCTCTCTCATCGACCTTGCCGCGCAGAACGCCAAGCAGTCATTTGACCAGCGCTTCCGCGTAATGAAGCCGCAGGCCAAAGCCGTGCAGGAGGCTTTGCAGGATGCGCTCGGCATGCCTGACTTGCCAAAGCGCATCGAATGCTTCGATATCTCGCACATTCAGGGCGCCGAGACGGTGGCCTCCATGGTGGTGTGGGAAGACGGCAAGATGAACAAATCTGAATATCGCAAGTTCATCGTTCGCACTGTTCAAGGCGTGGACGACTTTGCGTCCATGCGCGAAGTGGTGGGTCGGCGCTACAAGCGTTTGCGCGATGAGAACAAGCCTTTTCCCAGTTTGGTGTTGATTGACGGCGGACTGGGCCAGCTCCACGCCGCGGCTGAAGCGCTGGAGGAACTGGAGATCACCAACCAGCCGCTGGCCGCCATCGCCAAGAAGGAAGAAATTATTTACGTCTACGGCCAGGAGGATGAGCCGGTAGTGCTGGATCGCCACTCGCCTGTATTGCACCTGGTGCAGTTGGTGCGGGACGAGTCGCACCGCTTTGCCGTTACGTTCCATCGCAAGCGGCGGCAGATGCGTGATCGCGCTTCAGAACTGCTGGAGATTCCTGGAATCGGCGAACGTACCCGGCAACGCTTGCTGCAACATTTTGGCAGCGTGCGTGCCGTTCAACAGGCAGACGCCGCCGCCCTGAGCGCGATCCTGAATAAGGCGCAGACTGAAGCGGTGTTGAGGCACTTTGAAACTCAGAATCAGAGCGCAGACCAGCGCTGATTAAAGACACACCAGAAAGGACGGAAACGGGCCTGCAGAGGGCTGTGCGTTTGCGTTTCCTCAAATGCCTTTGGACGTGGCAGATGAAGGCGCTCTGCCCGCCATCTGCTTTTCCAGTTTTTCCAGCTTCTGAACCACCATAGCGGTAAAGCGGTCAATAAAATTTACAACGCGCTCCATTTCAGAGACTGCATGCATCAGGGTTTTTTCCGGAAGTGCTTGATGATTACTCGACATGGTTCGGACCCCTTCGCGAGGTGGCGCTCATCAAATACTTACTGATGTTGAATGCAGTATAGCCATGAACTCATTGCATCGGTTCATCTATCTCGCACCCGGAGGTTTCGAAAGACCAAGGCCGATGGGGCCAGCGCAGACAGTTACTGCACTCAGGTGCTGCGACGGTTGATTCAAGGTTAAGCGCTGATAAGGGTTGCGCGCGGCATGTTAGTCGTGTGGATTCTGACTCCAGCAAAGTCGGCTCTACTCCGCCGGCCGAACGATGAACTGCTCGATCTTTCCGTCCGGCATTTCATAGATAGACAGAGTCAGCGACTTCTTCCCATATTTGGCTACGTAGTTTCGGTACGTCATACCTCCACGCAAGCTGGTGCTGTTTTGTTTCACCGCCTCCAACGCTCCTAACGGCGAAAGGCTGCCCGCATAATCCTGAAGCGCCTGAGCATTGAAATACGCGTTCGCGTTGTCAGTGAAGAGAGAGCGCTCAATTTTTCCTTGCGCAAGGCCCTGCAGTACTCGTGTTACCAGCGCATCCTCTTTCGGGTCAGAAGCCGCTTGCAACAGCTTTTCTGCAATTCCACGCGCGATCACTCCGGAAGCTTCGGCTGCGTCCTGATTCGTGAGAACTACGATCGCCATACGGTCATCCGGCAGGATAGTGCTGGTGGCAGTAAAACCGGAAACTTCCCCTCCGTGCTGCAGCATGCGATGCCCATTGCGCCGCGCCACTCCTATGCCCAGAGCATAACCGGTGGGACTGCCATCTTTCAGCAGCACCTCGGTTTCGAGTTCCTTGTAAGACTCGGGTTTGAGCAGAGTCTGGTTGATAACGGAGATATTCCATTTCTGCAGGTCTTCTGCCGTCATTGCCAACTCGCCCATGGCAAACAGCCAACCTTTTCCCTCCTTGGGTGCAAGACGCGGCGGGCCAAGCGCAAAGCGGAAGTAGCCGGTGGCATCACTGGTATTGAGAGTGCTCAAGTTCACGTCAGCCACGCTGTGCATGTTCAGGGGCTTAAAGATCCGCTTCTGAACAAAATCGAAGAAGGGCATGCCGGAAACCTTCTCCACGATCAGTCCGGCAATGACGTAGTTGGTGTTGCTGTACTGCCAGCGTGTTCCGGGATCAAAGTCCAGCGGCTTCCGCGCCCAGATTTCGAGGATCTTTTGCGCTGAGATTTCCTTGAGCATCATGGGCGGAACATAATCCTGGGGCCAGAAATCCTGATACCCGGAGGTGTGTGACAGTAGCTCACGGATCGTGACCTCATTGCCGCGAGTCAGCCCGGAAACATATTTATCCACGTGGTCATCGAGCGTCAGCTTACCCTCTTCCTGCAGCATGAGGATGGCCGTGGCCGTGAATTGCTTGCTGATGGAGCCTATGGCGTAGCGCATCTGAGACTCAGCCGGCTTCTTCGGATCCAGTCGCGCCTCTCCGTAGGCGTGCGCATAAGTGATTTTGCCGTCTTCTACCACGGAGACAGAGGCGCTGGGAACGCCGGTGTCTTTCAGAGCCTGGGTTGCAATCTGGTCGATATCCTGGCGAGAGCTTTGTGCGTAGGCAGCGGCAAGCAAAAAGAAAAGGAGAGAAAGAGGAAGAAGTCTGATTGGGTTGCGCATGACGGCTCCAGTGAACGCTGGAGTTTACATGACCACGACCTCAAAAGCCATATAGGAGGAATCGCAGTCGCATTGAATATAAGGCCTACCGCTGATGAACGCTGATCTTGCGGATCTGCTCGCGTTGCCTATGTCCTCGCGATAAAGCGGCAGTACTCGCCAACGCTATGACACGTACAGCGAACAGTTCCGATTAGTTAATCCTTCGCATCAGTAAAATCAGCGGTAGGGTCCTTTGCCATTGCCTCTAATTTTCCCGCAGCACTACAGAGACAATCTTCCACTGGCCATTCCATTTTGAAAGCGTTAGATAGTCCACCCAGTGCGGCGTTATCAGTTTGGCCGAAGCAATATCACCATTAACGTCGAGCACGCTGATCTTTGCCTGGCGTTCTGATGCCGGCACGGGGTGTCCGGAGCGTATGTCCTCCACCATTTGAAGGCCGGTTTTTTCCGTCATGCGCAGGTCGCCGTCCGTGCCGCTGATGGTGTGCTTGAGGTAATGCGGATGGAGTGAGCGTTCCATGCGGGATGCGTCCGCAGTGTAGTAGCCCTGAATGTAATCAGTGATGGTGGCGCGGACGGCATCCGCTTCAGTGGAGGTTTTCTCGGGAGCGGCGGCGAACGCGAAAGGCAACAGGCAGAGCGCCAAAACGCTCATGGTGATGGCAGAGGTTTTCATGGTGATTTCTCCGGATGGCTCGGAAGCGAGCGAGTGGATTATGGGGCAGAAACAATGCCCTGACAAGCGGCACGAAAGTACATCCGGCCGCTGTTTTAAGGCCTTGTGGCGAGACCAGCCTTAAGACCCGGCGGCCATTTCCCGTGCTTTTTTGGCGTGATACGGCAGAGCGGAGGCTGGGATTGGGAACTAAGGGAGGCTTTCAACCGGGCACCCCGCTGCACACGCACTAGCCCGTTACCGTTGCTTCCTTCCGGACCTGGCGGGGTTGGCGGGATTGCGTCGCGCGGGACCCGGCACAATGATTCTAACACCTTCGCCACAGGTAATCTGGCGCGCGCAGCTGATTTGGGCTTTAATACCCCCATAAATTCAGGGAGAATAAAGTGGTGCCCGCCAAAGCAGTAAGCCAGACCATGATTGTGTCTTCTTATGGCACTCCTTCGCATGGGAGCGCGGAGAGGTTCTTTCAATGGTCGCTCTATCTGCTCCTGGTGACCGGTTTTGTCGCCCTGATGGGTACGAACAAGCTTGACCTGCCCTCGCTGGCGCTGGTGATTCCCGCTCTCGTATTCCGCGGTTATCTCCTGCTGATGCGCAGGATGCCGGTCATGTCTGAACGCTGGACCACCTACCTGACGCTGGTCTATTTCATCTTCTACGCGGCCGATTACTTTTATTTTTCCCAGAGCTTCATCAATGCCACGGTGCATCTGGTGCTGTTCATCATGGTCATCAAGATCTTTTCCGTACGCCGGGACCGCGACCTGGTGTACCTGGCCGTGATCTCGTTTCTGATGCTGCTGGCAGCCGCGGTACTCACCGTGGACACCATGTTCCTGGTGACATTCTCACTTTTCATCGTGGTTTCCATTGCGACGTTTGTCAGCATGGAGATGCGGCGCTCTGAGAGAGAGTTGATGTCCGTAAGCGTGCCTGTTCACATGGACGGACGTTTTCAGCGTTCTCTAGCTGCCGCAGCATCTCTGCTGGGCACGTTTACTCTGCTCGGCGCCGCACTTATCTTTTTTGTGCTGCCGCGCATCAATAGCGCCGGGTACCTCCGCAACTTCGGCACGCAAGGCGCCATGCTGAGTGGTTTCAGCCAGGAGGTGCGGCTGGGCGGCATTGGCCAGATCCAGCAATCAAGCGCCGTCGTCATGCACGTTCAGGTGCTCTATGGCAAGCTGCCGCGGGACGTGAAGTGGCGCGGCATCTCCCTGGCTAACTTTGACGGACAACGCTGGTGGAATGCCGAAGAAGACCCCATCGCGCACGGCTTGAATAATGTTCCATTGGATCTCATCCAGCTCAACGGATCAGCTTTCTATTCTGGAGCGGCTCCGCCTCCGCGATTGCCAACGTTTACTTACCGCGTGGTGATGGAACCCACAGGGCTGAATATCTTTTTTCTTGCGCCGGTGCCTACAAAACTCACAGGCGATTACCGCATTGTTGAAATCATGCCTGATGGCGCCGTGTTCAACAGTCATCGTGTGGTCACGCGGAACGGAATCCAGGAGACGGATAACACGCAGGCTATTGGCGTCTACACGGCAGCGGCAGATGCGCGTGATCCGGAGATGTTTGTGCGGAACTCAAATTCCCGCGACTATCCCCCGCGTATTTCCTTCCTGTACTTGCAGCTGCCCCATATTGATCCCCGTATCCCCGCCTTGGCGCGAAAGATCACCGCATCGGCAGATTCCAACTATGCCCGTGCACGCGAAATTGAGAATTACCTCAAGAAGAACTACGGTTATACGCTGCAGCTTCCGGGCGGACGCGCCCCTGATCCGCTGGCTTACTTCCTGTTTGAGCGAAAGAAAGGCCATTGCGAGTACTTTGCCTCATCCATGACGGTGATGCTGCGGGCGCTTGGGATTCCGGCGCGCGTAGTGAACGGCTTCCGCGGCGGGGAATACAACGACCTGACCGGAAGCTATATCGTTCGTGAAAAGAACGCCCACTCGTGGGTGGAAGCTTACTTCCCTGAGTTCGGATGGGTGACCTTTGATCCCACACCGGCCAGTGACGCTCCCATGGAAACAAGCACGTGGTCCCGCTTTTCCATGTATATGGATGCGGCCAGTGAGATCTGGCGTGAATGGGTAGTGAACTATGACTTCAGCCACCAGATGAAGCTCAGCGCGGATATCAGCGCCAGCACCGGACACGCGCAGGTTACGTTCCGCTCCTGGCTCGCCGGGAATTACACCAGGGCTGTAAGACTCGCGCTAAGCTGGGAAAAATGGCTGAGCGAGTTGACGCCGCAGGAGATGGCAAATTGGTGCGTCGTCCTGGGCCTGCTGCTGGCTTTGCCATTCATCCCCAAGGCCTGGCGGACATTTGAGCGCAGGCGGAAAGCGCGCGATCCCCAACAGGCGCCGAGGACGGCAGCAAGCTTCTGGTACCTGCGGATGCTCAAACGCATGGCAAGGCGGGGTTTCCGCAAAGAAGCGGCGCAAACGCCCGCGGAATTCGCCGAATCCATTGCCGATCCTGAGATTCGGGATGAAGTTGTGACTTTTACCCAGCACTATGAGCGTGCACGCTTCGCGGAATCAGTAGAAGATGCTGCGCGACTGCCGGAACTGTACGAAGAGATGCTCGCTAAAAATTAATTCTTCTCGTTTCTGCCATTGGACTGAATCGTCCCTTTCAGTTGCCGCCCGGCCTACTGACGTGAACCCAATGCCCCGGCCAGCACGCCCATGTTCCTGAAAAAGCTACGATTCCAGAGGGGTTTGCCTGCCATGTACCTGAGTTCGGCAATGATAAAATAAAGAGATTGCATGCCAGTTGAGAACCCCACAGTAACGCCCCAGCAGGAAAAACCTGCGTCCAATGACTCTCGATCCCAGGCTCCCGTGAAGGTGGGATTTGTCAGTCTGGGCTGCCCGAAAAACCTCGTAGACAGTGAGGTGATGATGGGCATGCTTCAGTCCGGCGGGGCCAGCATTACGTCCCGCGCAGACGATGCCGATGTGATCGTGGTGAATACCTGCTCGTTTATTGATTCCGCCAAGCAGGAATCCGTCAATACCATCCTTGAGATGGCGCAGCACAAGACCAGCGGAAAGGCGAAGAAGTTGGTCGTGGCCGGGTGTCTGGTGGAGCGCTATCGAGACGAGATACAGAAAAATATTCCGGAAGTAGATGCGGTCGTGGGTACGGGCGAGTTGGAACACATTCTGGCTGCGGCGGGGATTACGACCGCTGGTGCGCGAGTGGAAAACCCTTCTCCGTTTGTCATTCTCAACTCGAGTTCGGCAAGCCAGGCCTTGAAGTCCGGCGTACAAGGCAGGGCAGAAGGAGTGGCGCGTGAACAGAGCGGGCGCTTCTCACGCGCCGAATGGGACGGCGCCATTGCTGATTTACCGAACTATCTTTATGACGAGAACACACCGCGTGTTCTTGCGACGCCGAAAGCCTCGGCGTACATCAAGATTGCAGAAGGGTGTGATCATCCATGTGGCTTCTGCATCATTCCGCAACTGCGAGGCAAATTTCGTTCGCGCCATTTTGAATCCGTAGTAGCTGAAGCTGAGAGGCTGGCCCACAGCGGCGTGCGCGAAATCACCCTCATCGGCCAGGACACAACGTGTTATGGCGAAGATCTGGGGCTGAAAGACGGACTGGCTCTTCTTCTGGAGCAGCTGGCAAAATTTGATGAGCTGCGCTGGGTAAGGTTCCTTTATGCCTATCCCAACAAGATTACGGGCAAGCTACTGCAAACCATCGCCGAGAACGAGAAAATCTGTTCCTACATTGACGTTCCTCTGCAACATGCATCAGCCTCGCTGCTGAAGCGAATGAAGCGCGGCGCAGGCTCGGATATTTTTCTCAAGTCGGTTGAGAAGATGCGGAGAGAAATTCCCAACCTTACACTGCGAACGTCTTTCATCGTGGGCTTTCCCGGTGAGACCGAAGAAGATTTTCATGAACTGTGCGAATTTGTGAAAGCAACCCAGTTTGACTGGCTGGGAGTATTCGCCTATTCAGACGAGGAAGGCTCAGCGGCGTACCGCCTGGGGGACAAAGTCCCGCAGCGCACGATTGAGAGCCGCAGGCGGAAGCTGATGCAGATCCAGAAGCAGATCAGCAAGCGGAACAAGAAGAAGCTGGTCGGCAAAGAGTTTGATGTGCTGGCCCTTGGCCCCTCGGAAGAGACGGAACTGCTCTGGGAAGGCCGAACAGAGATGCACGCTCCGGAAATTGACGGCAAATTGTTCATCAATGATTTTGGCGATCAGGAACAACTTGAGCCGGGAAAGTTCTACCGTTGCGAGATCACAGAAGCGCACGAATACGATCTGGTGGCAAAGATCATAGACTGACTTGCGGTCATCTAAATCAGGTATGGCCAGGAAAAAAGTTCAATCATTGCGCTGTCCCACTTGCCGGACTCTGGTTCTGGCAGGATCACAGGACTTTCCTTTCTGCAGCGAGCGCTGCCGGCTGATCGATCTGGGTAAATGGGCCAGTGGCGGATACGTAATCTCAACCCCGATTACCGATCCGGAACAACTGGAGAACATGGCGGAAGAGCAGGCCAAGCGGCAAGGGTCAGACGATTCTCCGGAAAACAAGCGGTAGAGTGCGGCGCTCTTTCACTCACATCGCAGAGCAATGTTCGGATCAACGCGCGTGGCGCGCAGCGAAGGCACAAGACACGCCAGCAGAATGAAGATTGCCAGAAACACGCCAACACTGATGAAGGTCGCGAAGTCCGTGGTGCTGGTCTGGTAAACCAGAGAAGCCATGAGCCGCGCCAGAGCAAGTGCGCCAATGATCCCCGCAGCCAGCCCAATACAAGCCATCCTCATGCCGTGAGCAACAATCAGGCGTAGGACGTCGCGCCGGCTGGCGCCCAGGGCCATGCGAACCCCGATCTCTCGCGTGCGTTGCGTGACAGAGTAGGCCATCACACCGTAGAGTCCAACAGCCGCCAGGATGAGCGCAAGAGCAGCAAAAACACCTATCAGCGATGTTTCCAGGCGTCTGAACGACCCGGCATCGGCCATGAAGTCATCCATTGATTTGATCGCGTACACAGGAACGTTCGCGTCGACGCTGGCGACAGTATGCCGAATTGAGTCGAGCAGTCCGGTAGAGTGTGCGTTGCTTCGCACAACAACCGTCATGTACTTTCCCGCCAGCCCCCGAATGCTCTTTGGAAACTGGGCGTAGGGATAGTACGCTGTCGGTTCCGCGTCGGCGTCCAATCCTTGATGGCGGACATCCTCTGCAACGCCAATTACTGTGTACCAGGGAGCATCGGCGATATTGGGTTTCAGTGTTCGTCCGATTGGATCCTTGTTGGGCCAGTAGCGCTCGGCAAGGCTCTTACTGACAACGACTACAGGCTGCGAAGTATCTGTATCCTCCTGAGTGAATTCCCGGCCGCGAAGCACATGCGTTTGAAACCCGCGGAAATAATCCGGGCCGATGATGCGCATCCGGGTTACCACTTGACCGTCCGTAACGTGAGGTGATCCGCCATCAACCGCAACTGGCATGGAAGGATCGCCGCCGCTCATAGGAACATCGCGCGCGAGAACTGCTGCCTGAACGCCGGGGAGGGTGCGAATTTTGTCTGTCACTTCCTTGTAAAACAGAAATGGCTGGTTCTTGAACTGGGCAGGAGCAGAAAGCCTGAAGGTCATCACACCGTCAGGATTGAATCCAGGATCAATCCGGCTTGCCTTCCATAGACTTTTGAGCGCAAGGCCGGCGCCGATTAACAATATGAAGGCAAGAGCGGTTTCGGTTGCCACCAGCACTGCTCTACTCTTTCCGCCGGATCTTACTCCACCGCGAGAACTCTCGCGCAAAGCACTGGTCGCTCCGCTCTTTGAAGTGATCACGGCCGGCATCAGGCCAAAGAGAACTCCGATCACAACACAGGTGGCAAATGTGAAAGCAAGTACAACGCGGCTGATCTGGATCGTCTCGACGTTAGGCAGGCTGGAGAGATTCATCGCCAGGACGACACGTAGAGCCCCATAAGCCATGAATAATCCTGTTATTCCGCCGAGCAAAGAAAGCAGCACGCTTTCCGTCAGCAACTGGCGTATGATCCGGCTGCGCTGCGCGCCGATGGCAGTGCGAATTGAGATTTCGAGGCGGCGCGCGCTGCCTCGTGCGAGAAGCAGGTTGGCTACATTGGAACAAGCAATCAGCAGCACGAATCCCACACCGCCCATCAGGAGCAGCAAGGGTTCGCGCAAGCCGCTGGTCGTGAAGTCCTGGTACGACTGCAGAACGACGCCGAATCCGGCATCGCCTGTGGGGTCTTCAAGATGAAGGCGCGTGGCTACTGTATTGACTGCGCTCTGTGCCTGCTGCAACGATGTGCCTGGAGTAAGGCGTGCCATCGTCAGCAGCCAGTGAAGGGTTCTCGATGATGCCAGAGCATCTTGAGTGGGCAACTGCAGCGGCGCCCAGAAACTCTCACCAGGCCCAAAGATCTGGAACTTCGGCGGCAAAACCCCAATCACGGTGAAGGGAATGCCATCCAAATTGACTTTGGTGCCAAGGATGTTGCGGTCGGCATTGAAATTCTTTTTCCAGAAGGCATCGCTAAGAAGGACGAAATTGCCTGCGCCAGGCTTATCCTCATCTGGCGTGAATGGACGACCCAAAGATGGAGCAACACCGAGCACAGAAAACATTTCAGACGAAACACGCCATCCAGTTATGCGCTCCGCCTGCTCGCCTGTGCCGAACACCACACTGTCAGACCGCATCGCCGCCATCTGGGATACGGGGCTGTCCTGCCGCTTCCAGTCAAGATAGTCCGGCGTTGAGAAAATATTGGAGTTTCCGTTTGGCTGTTTCTGCAGGACCGTGATGACCCTTTCTGGATCAGCAAACGGAGGTTTCTGCAGCAGCACGCCATCAATGACGCTGAACATCGCCGTATTCGCGCCGATTCCCAGGGCAATTGTGATGATTGCTAATGATGCGAACCCGGGAGATTTTCGCAGCGTGCGCAGGCCGAAACGGATGTCCTGCCAGAACTGCTCCAGCCACATTCCGGCACGCACGCCACGCACTTCTTCCTTGATTTGCTCCACACCCCCCACTTCCAGCAGGGACAGTCGTCTGGCAGTATCCATAGACATGCCGGCGGCGACTTTTTCATCAGTTAGAAGTTCAACGTGGGCTCGAAGCTCCCCGTCGAGGTCGCGATCGACTTCAGTTCGACTGAAGAAATTTCGGAAAGAGGAGAGAAGACGATGTAGCATGATTCGACTCCGGGCAAATATTACGTTGAACGCAGTGCTCGCGTGATGGCGAGGGAGATGCGTTCCCAGTTCTCGGTTTCGTGCTGAAGTTGGCGCTTTCCGGCGGCGGTCAGCTGATAGTACTTGGCGCGACGGTTGTTCTCCGATTCACCCCAATGCGAGACCAGCCAGCCCTTTTCTTCCAGACGATGGAGTGCGGGAAAAAGTGAGCCGGCCCCGACATTAAAGGTTCCACGAGTGATCTGGTGGATGCGCCGTGAAACGCCAAGCCCGTGGTTCGCCTCGAGCTTTAATGCATTCAGGATCAGCATGTCCAGCGTGCCTTGCAACAATTCAGTATTATTGGTCTCTTCTCTCATATCGATTATCTATATAAAGTACTCCCGCTCCTATCGAGCGTCAATAGGTGAAGGCATCCCGACAATTTGAACGGGGTCTAAGAGGGGAAGGAAGATTATCAGGCTGAACGGGTGGAAGTTACTGTGTGCGAATCGGGGTGCGCGCAGACTGTTTTGAGTTGTAACTGTTTCAGGTACCGCGAGATCCTGAACCCCTTATTCTCCGTCCTCATCCAGTTCCCCAACGGCCTGATACCGTTTCAGCACATCCTCTTTGGAAATGATGCCTTCTAGTTTACCGAGATCAGCACGGCTAACGACCGGCAGAACGGGCCAGCGGTATACATAGCGCATGGCAATATCGAGCGAATGATCAGGGTGGAGATAAGGAATTTCCCTCATCGGCAGAGCGGACATGACACTCAGTTCGCCGTTTCCTTCGCTCAGCCTCGTTCTAAGCTCGCGCGAACTGACTGTGTTCCATCCCGTGCGATGCCGCCGCACCAGTATGTTCTCCTCTTCGACTCCGTCCAGTTGCCGCATAGCCTGGGTGATGGATTGCTCCGCTTCCAGTACCAGGCTTGGCGGGGCATGCATGGCATCTTCAACCCTGAGCACATCTTCTTCTCTTTGCTCTTCCATCGAGGGCAAGTCGAGGCCATCCTGCCGAGTCAACATGTCAAATATCGGTACAGGCTGAAGAGCGCGTGAAATCAGGTAGGCGAACGTGTTGGCCACAATCACGGGCAGGATAATGGTGTAATTCCCGCTAACCTCCAGGACCATAAACACTGACGTCATGGGAGCCCGCAGGAATCCCGCAAACAGCACACCCATGCCGACCAATGCATAAGTCCCTGTCGAGATCGCAAGATGAGGAAATAGATTGTGTTCCAGGCCGGCAGCGAATGCGCCCAGCATGGCCCCGATGAAGAGAGTCGGTGCAAACATCCCGCCCGGCGTTCCACTGACAAACGAACAAATTGTTGCGATGATCTTTAGACCGGCAAGAATTCCCAGAAACTCCCACGTGAACTGGTTGTGGATGGCCTGGTCGATGAATTCGTACCCGGCGCCCATCACCTGGGGTGCGCCCAATACTGCGATGCAGCCGATCGCCAAGCCTGCTAAAGCAGGCTGAAAGTATTGCGTCCAGCGCGGCATTCTTTTCAGGCGAGGACGCAGAATGCCAATTCCGCCAGAGAAGACGACTGAGGCCAGGCCACCGGCTACTCCGAGCGCGGCATAGGTGATGAGTTCCCCTGGGCGGATCAGTTCCACGGGTGGGATGCGGAAGAGGGGCTCCGAGCCAAGAAACCAACGCATCACGACGACACTCGATACCGCCGAAAGCACGACCGAGCCCAGTATTCCTGCGCTCCAGCGTCCTATGACTTCTTCGATTACAAACAGTACGGCTGAAATAGGAGCATTGAATGCCGCGCCCAAACCAGCGGCAGCACCCACGGGTGCAATGAGTCGCATCCGGTCGCGAGATAGATGTAAGCGCCGCCCCAGGGCTGAGGCAAGTCCTGCTCCTATCTGGAGGGAAGGATCTTCCGGACCAAGCGAGTGTCCCGATCCAATTGCGAGAGTGGACGTAATGAACTTACCAATGGCTGTTCGAAACGGGATGTAGCCATTAAAGATGTACAGGGCAGCCTTGGTCTGGTTCACACCGCTGCCTCGCGCAAGCGGGAACACGTGCAATACCAGAGCCCCAATCACCAGTCCTGCCAGCGTCGGTGTAAGGATCAACCTCCATGGGCTGGCGGCGATTTCGGCTCTCAGCAGGTAGATATGGCAGAGCTCAATCGCGTAACGAAAGCACACCACAGCCAGGCCGGAAAAAATCCCGATGAATACCGACAAGATCAGGAAGAATCGTTCCTCGCGGAATACAAACCGAAGGAAAGCATGCGACCTTGGCCGATGCCTTTCTGGAGCTTGCGCGATTTCCTGATCTTCCAATGCGCTCCTGTGAGCTCCTTTGGAGGGAAAGCTCGGCACCTAAGTGCCCCCATGCCGCTTCGCGATCAGCAGCAACAGGAGATCGTTTCCGGCTGGGCTCCCGCAAAGACTGCTGGTTTCGCGTTCAATGCTGAAAACCAGATCCATAGCCGAATCGCCCCAGTCGGGGTGTGCACGAAGGCTGTTCTTGTTCAGTCGTGTCTTCATATCCATCCATTGAGTGTTGAGGGATTGCAAAGCCGGATTACCCCCCTGAACTGAGCTGGAGGTAGCCATACACGAGTTCAGCCGATCACCGGCGGTGTCAAAATTGCTCAGGACCATACGGTCACGCTCTCTCGAGGACCATGAAGTATAAGGGTCAAGCTTTTGAACCGCTCTGCATGTCTCCAGCAACTGTGCGCTTTGTGTATCATCACGTCTCTCGGCCAGCGCCGATTGCAGGTACCGTTCTGCCGACTGATATTGGCCCAACTCGAACGCGGCGCGTCCAAGTCGAGCCAGCGCGTCAGGGTTGTGTCGGTTAAACTTCAGAGCCTGCCGGTAAAGTACAAGTGCGCGGTCGTAATCCGGCACGCGCATAAAGAGATCACCAATCTGCATTTGTAAGGATGCATCTTCCGGAAGGTTTCTACCCACCGCAATCAGTTCCGCCTCAGCCTGATTGGGTGACTTGGAATCCAGGAGAAACCTGACCAGTTCCAGTCGCGCCGAAAGTTGCTGCGCCTCCGGATTCCCGGTCCACACGGCGTAAATGGCATTGTGATAATAGCGGAGCGCCTGTGAGACATCATTCTTGTTCGCATAAATGCGCGCAAGTTGCAGATTTACCGCGCCGTTTTCGGGCTGGCGTTGCCAAAGGTTGATGAGGTAAACGCGCGCTTCCTCGGTTCTTCTGAGCGTAACCAGTGTCTGTGCCAGACGGAGCTCATAGTTGAAGTTATCTCGCGAATACGTCAAAGCCACCTGAAAATCCTTCATTGCTTGCGTAGTCCGGCCGGCGCTCAAATCGTTTTCGCCATGGTCTGACCACAGCTTTGCGCGAGAGCTGAGCGTGCGCTGGTACAGCCCTGATAAGCCGCTGACAAGAAAGAAAAACAGGATAGAACTTAATGAGAGAACGATGATGACCAGGGGTTCTCGCGCTGCATACCAGCTTAAGGTTTTGTCATTGTGGCTGGGTAGCGGTTGCACCGCAACGTTTCCATTCGCGGGCCGGCCATCACTACTTTGCGGATCGTTTTTCTCGTTACCCTCAGCAGACACGCCCGTAACGAACTCCTGTTATTTTCCGCAAAGCCAAGAAATGATTCACCTTTTAAGTGTTGCGCGTGGAGTGGGAAGATGTCAATTGAACGCGGTAAGGCGGAGAGTCTTCCATGACAGTGCTCCGCCAATAACGTATTCTGGGGTAGATGCAGACCGCCTCGGCGAAAAATTCGAAGTCGCATGGTTCCTGGCTGGTGGCGACCTTCTTCGGGGTGGGACATATGTATCCGGGCCCGGGTACGTGGGCGTCAGCTATCACAGTGGTGCTGTGGTGGATTGTGGCGCATTTCATTGCTCCAGGCTGGCTTGTTCCCGCAGCAATTGTGATTGCGGTGGCGGTTACCCTGCTCGGTATCCCGCCTTCCACGGTTGTGGCTCGGGAAAGCGGGCGCGAAGATCCCGGCTTTGTTGTGATCGACGAAGTTGCCGGGCAGATGATTGCGTTGATTGGCGCCCCGTTAAGTTGGAATTACCTGCTTGCGGGTTTTATACTTTTTCGTAGCTTTGACATATTGAAGCCGTTTCCACTGCGTCGCCTTGAAGAGCTGCCAGCTGGAACCGGTATCATGATGGATGATGTGGGTGCAGGGCTTTACGCGCTGGTCCTGCTGCAGCTGTGGCTGCATTTCTTTGCGCGATGAACCTCCATGGGCATTTCTGATACCTTGCTCGGCCGCAAAAACGTTGATGGAAATCCCTTTATTGAGGCAATTGAGCCTGCGGCCGCCCTGCCCGGAGCAGAAGTGCGTATTGTCGGCAAGGACCTCAAACCGCCAAAACTCGCGCGCCCGGAAGTAACGTTCACGGGAGTCCCCGGATCCATTGTGGTCAGTTCTGAGGATTTTGTGATCGCGCGGGTGCCTTTTGGCGCGCACTCCGGACAGGTGATCATTCAGAGCAATGGGCACACGAGCAATGCGCGCGAGATCAAGATTGCCCAGATGCTGGCGGAAAACCTTCATCCCGTCGCTAACCCGGCCATTGATCTAAACGGCAACATTTACGTTACCTTTTCCGGCGGCCGCGGACAGAAGGTGCCGGTATCCATCTACAAAATCGATACCGATTACAACGTGAAGCCGTTCCTCTCTGATCTGATGAACGCTACCGGCATGGCGTTTGACAGCAGTGGGCAGCTTTACGTGTCCTCACGGTATGACGGCACGGTTTACCGCGTTGCCCCGAATGGGAGCATCAGCACCTACGCCGAAGGAATGGGCATTGCCACCGGAATAGCGTTTGATCGGGACGGCAGCCTTTACGTGGGTGACCGCAGCGGGACTATCTGGCGCATAGCACCGGACCGCCAGATTTTTGTTTACGCCACGCTCGAGCCCAGTGTGGCTGCGTATCATCTGGCATTCGCTCCCAACGGGCTGCTTTATGTGAGCGGGCCAACTACCTCAAGCTTTGATGCGATCTATACCGTGGATTCCCACGGAACAGTCAGCGTGTTCTACCGTGGACTGGGGCGTCCGCAGGGGCTTGCGTTTGATGCACAAGGAAACCTTTACGTCGCGGCCTCACTGGCGGGCAAGCGCGGCATTGTGCGCATCACTCCTGACAACCATGCTTCGCTGGTGATTTCCGGCCATAACCTGGTGGGGCTTACGTTTACCCGAACCGGGGGCGCAGTGCTGGCCACCACCAGCTCAGTTTTCCATCTCTCATGGGGTATTCAACCCTTGTCACTCATCTAAAATGCTGGTGTGAACGCTGAGATCATTGCCATTGGCTCGGAGTTGCTGACTCCCTTTCGCCAGGACACCAATTCACTGTATCTCACACAGAAGCTGAACGAACTGGGTGTGGAGGTCGGCTTTAAGACCGTGGTCGGCGATCGTCGCGCGCATCTAACATCAGCCATACAGGTGGCTCTGGCGCGCGTGGATATCGTGATTCTGATGGGGGGACTTGGGCCAACCGAAGACGACCTCACCCGGGAATGCGCAGCCGATGCGCTGAACAGGCCGCTCCATCGTGATGCGCAGCTTGTCGAAGCTTTGCGAGCGCGCTTTGCTGCGCGTGGCTGGAAAATGTCAGAGAACAACGCGCAGCAGGCTGACGTTATCGAGGGCGCGGAGGTCCTGCCGAACGCGCGCGGGAGCGCGCCGGGACAGTTCCTGCATCTTCATGATGAAGGCGGCGAGGCCATTGTGATCCTGCTCCCCGGGCCGCCGCATGAACTTAAAGCCATGTTTGAAGAGCAGTGCCTCTTCCGGCTGCGCAGGCTCACGCCGCCACGGTACATTGCCACGCGCGAGCTAAAGATTGCCATGATCGGCGAGTCCATGGCAGACAAGCGCGCGGCTGCCATATATAAGCAGAGAGCGGACGTGGAGACCACCATTCTGGCTGGCACTCCGGGCGAGGTGCAGTTGCACCTGAAGGCCCAGGCAGATTCGCTGGAAGAAGCGCAGAAGAAAGTTGATTCGCTGGCAGAGGCGCTGGAAGATGAATTCGATGACGCTGTTTTTTCCAGCAAGGGAGAGAGCCTGGAGCAGATTGTGGGCTATTACCTGGGGATGCGAGGAGCCACGCTGGCGGTGGCGGAATCCTGCACTGGTGGGCTGCTGGCTGAGCGGATTACGTCCGTGCCCGGCAGTTCGCGATACTTCATTGGCGGTGCCGTCGTTTATGACAACTCGTTAAAGACAGCGCTGGCCGATGTCCCCCCTCATCTCATACAGAAGCACGGGGCGGTGAGCGCAGAGGTTGCAAGGGCCCTGGCGGAAGGTATTCGAAAAAAATGTAACGCGACATTTGGCGTGGGGATTACAGGAGTTGCTGGTCCGGGTGGTGGAACAGAACTGAAGCCGGTTGGCCTGGTTTATGTAGCCTTGTCAGATGAGCAAAAGACAGAGGTGGTGGAGCGCAAATATCCCGGCGACCGGGACCGCATTCGCCACTGGGCCACGCAGCAGGCGCTCGACATGGTACGGCACAGGTTGATGTAATGCGATTGTTCATTGCACTTGATATCCCGGGTGAAATTCGCAAGCGTCTTGCGGAATACATGGAGCGCGTACGGTCCTACGCTGGGGATGCGCGCTGGGCGCGAGTGGAAGGACTGCATGTGACGCTCAAGTTCATTGGGGAAGTGAAAGATCCCAGGCCGGAGGAGATCAAACAAGCGCTGAAGGGCGTGAAAGCCCCGGAGTTTGAAGTGACTTTCGGGAACATTGGTTTCTTTCCTACGCCCAAATCGCCGCGTGTTTTCTGGGTGGGGGTTCAATCCGGTGAAGAGCTGGCGAGTCTAGCTTCAAAGATCGACAAGACGACGGAAAAACTCGGCATCGCTAGAGAAGAACGAGCGTTCAGCCCGCATCTCACTTTGGCTCGGGCAGGCACGCGTGATGCACAGAGTTTGAAAGGTTTGTCTCCATTGCTGACCGCCGAAGAGGCTCCACAGTTCGGTACAATGACCGCGCGCGAGTTCTGGTTGTACCAGAGCCAGCCCGGACCGGGAGGGTCGAAGTACACGAAGTTGCAGAGGTATCCGCTTGGGTGAAGGAATGCCATGATCGCCGAGATCAGGTAGGACAGGAATAGGACATGCTGACGCTCTATCTCATTACTGTTGTGATCGCCTACCTGTTGGGCTCGATTCCATTCGGCTTTGTGCTGGTAAAGCTGTTTCGCGGAGAGGATGTTCGCGCTACCGGCAGCGGCAATATCGGCGCAACCAACGTCGCGCGCACCGGCTCAAAGGGGCTGGCCATTGCCACGCTGGCGCTCGATGCGCTCAAGGGAATGGCGGCCGTGGCTTTCGCTGCGGTGCTGGGCCACACAAATCTCAATTACTGCTCCGACGGGCCATGCGTCGAATGGACGCGATTGATGGCTGTGGCCGCACTGGCCGCAGTGCTTGGACACGTTTTCCCCGTATGGCTCAAATTCAAAGGTGGAAAAGGAGTGGCGACGGCACTGGGAGTTTTCCTTGTCCTGTTTCCCAAGGCGGTCCTGGTATCACTGGCGATCTTTATTCTTGTGGTGATGCTTACGCGCTATGTCTCGCTGGGCTCCATTCTGGCGGCCATCGCTTTTCCGGTGGCAGCGTACTTCCTCAGCACGACGGATTGGGAGGCGCTATTACCGGCCTGTCTCATTTCCTTGATTGTGGTGATCAAGCATCACGCCAACATCGGCCGCCTGCTCGCGGGAAATGAGAACCGGTTTGGCAGTCCCAAGCCACCCGCGGCGGAGAAGCAGGCATGAGCCGCGTAACCGTGATTGGGGGCGGAGCATGGGGAACTGCTCTGGCCGTGGTGGCGGCACGCCGCGGAGACCATGAAGTGCGCTTGTGGGCGCTGGAAAAAGAAGTCTGCGAGTCGGTCGCCCGTTGCCACTCCAACAACCTTTTTCTTTCAGGAGTTTCACTTCCCGCAAACATCACCGCACACAATGATTTTCGCGAGGCGCTGGAGCGTGCCGAGGTGGTCGTGAGCGTGATGCCATCGCATCACTGCCGCCGCAGCTTTGAACACATGGCGCAGTGGTTGCGCCCGGAGATGCTTTTTGTGAGCGCCACCAAAGGGGTGGAGAATGACACGCTGCTGCGCATGAGCGAGGTGATTCACGAAGTGGTGGAGCGTTATTGTGGCTTTACACCGAAGGTGGCTGTGCTTAGCGGACCCTCGTTCGCACGAGAAGTGGCTGAGTGCAAGCCAACGGCGGTTACAGTTGCTTCGTCCGACCTGCAACTGGCCGGGCGTGTGCAGAAAGAGTTCAGCGATCCCGCCTTTCGTGTCTACGTGAATGACGATCTCACTGGCGTGGAGCTGGGCGGCGCACTCAAGAACGTGATTGCAATTGCCGCCGGCATCTGTGAAGGACTTGGCATTGGCCACAATGCGCTGGCAGCGCTGATCACCCGCGGTCTGGTGGAGATCACGAGATTGGCGGTGGCGTGCGGAGCCAAGCCGCAAACCATGGCCGGACTTGCCGGCATGGGCGATCTGGTTCTCACCTGCACCGGTGGACTTTCACGCAACCGAAGTGTGGGCATCGCCCTGGGGCAGGGGCAGAAGCTGGATGCAATTATTGCCGGCATGCATGGGATGGTCGCCGAAGGCGTATTGACCACGAACGCTGCGATTGGGCTGGGTAAGCGTTATGGTGTGGAGATGCCTATTACTGAGCAGATGTACGCGATCCTGCATGATGGGAAGTCACCGCATGATGCCATTCGTGAATTAATGACCCGGCCCGGAAAAGCAGAAGACAGGTTCTAGCCGCTCATACACGCGAATCGGAAGATATCAGGCTGCTTTCCGTTCAGGTTGGGAGCTCATGAAGCTCAGTATGGCTTTCACCACTACCTCATCGCCCATCGCGGTATTCAGCATGGCGTGGTAGACGTTCCGGTTCGGCCATTCCACGCGAAAGTAAGTTTTGATGAACGCAGCCCGTTCGCGGTCCACAGTTTCCACTTGTTGCTCGGCTTGTTTCTGAGCGACTCCCTGGTTAATCAAGCGGCGGATCTTGTCCTCGCGCGGAGCATACAGGAAAAAGCGCAGCGCATCTTCGCGGTCCTGCAGGAAGTGTTGTGATCCGCGGCCCACGAGTACGCAGTTTCCTTCCGAAGCCGCCTTCTCTACCACACGACGGGAGATTCTGACGATGGTGTCGGCATCCAGAGCCTGTAGTGGGTCGAGCATGATTGGATCGATGTTGGCGCTGCCCTCATAGGAACCTCGGGCAAAGGATTTCAGCAGACGGTAATAGAGCGGATCGCGGCGTTCTTCGCGTTCTTCAATTGCGCTGGCTTTGCAATTCGCCAGACGGGCGATTTCGCTGGTCAAGTCCTGGTCCCAGAGCCGCCATTCCAACCGCTCCGCGACGAGTTTGGCGATGTCAGCCGCGCCACAGCCGTACTCTCGCTCGATGGTGATGATCCTGATCATTGCGCCCGCCTCCCCAGGGATGAGCTGCTTTGGCTGACCATTTTAGATGCGAGTTCGGGCGAAACCTAGAAGTGTTTTTCATAAATCGCTACTGGCCGGGTTCTCAACCACCGCTGGCCACAGGCTTTCCCGGCAGGCTCAAATGCCCGCCAAGCGCCTCCAGTGTGAACGACCTTACACGCAGTATCAGGGAGATTTCTCGGCGAGGCCGGCTTGCGCGCCGAGCCGAGTGCTTCAGGAGGATGGTGGAGATCATAGGAGAATGCCACGCAAAGCGGTGTGGAGCGAAGCGACAGGCAGAATTCTGGAGATTTCTCGGCGAGGCCGACTTGCGCGCCGAGCCGAGTGCTTCAGGAGCATGGTGGAGCTCATAGGGAGAATGCCACGTAAAGCGGTGTGGAGCGAAGCGACATAATAATCAGGTACTTCCGTAATGCTTTCGCCTTACAAGTTTTTGGGGCGATTGGCTGCTGTTTCGGCTTACAATTCATGCATACGACCTGGCCGTATGAAACTTCCATTACCGTCTCGCGTTCCGATTATCTACGGCATCCTCATCGTGTTGATCGTGGTGGGAGTCCTGCCCCTGTATTTCTATGCGACCAAGGTAGTTGAAACCAACAGAGACCGTCTGCAGCGCAACGAGAAGCTGCTGCAAAACACCGTGACCATGACTCTGGCTGAGGATATCGCTCAGCGGAGTAAAGAAGTCCGCAGCAAGCTGGCTGATCTGGCTTACTCGATCGTTGTGACCGGGGGCGGCAGCCTTGAAGGCAGCCGAGTGGAGTCGCCTGCGCTCAAGGGGCTGCTCCAGAACAGCACCAGCACCGCGGATTTTGGGATTCCTCTCGCTCGCCTCGTCAATCCTGAAAATCGATACATTGAAGCCAAGACATCAGAAGGTATCCGAGACGCTTTCCTGGAAAAAGAACTGGACCGGGGACTGGCGGCAGCCAGGGACCTGCGGGAATACAACGGCGGAGCCATGATCGTTGGCTCAGGCAAACTCACGCGCACAGTGATGGTGGTGAGCAAGCCTGTGCTGGATGAGAACCAGCACTATCTGGGAGCAATTCAACTGGTGATCGACCTGGACTACCTGGTCAAGAAACTTCATGATGCCGCGGACCGCGACCTGGAAGCCTTTGTCGTGGATGAATCCGGCCGCCTTGTTGCATCAGCCAGCCCGCTCTACGCCACAGGCCAGGACATGACGTCCAACGAACTGGTGAAGAGCTTTGTGGAGCAGGGCGCAAATTCTCGAGTTTCAGTCACCAAGGACTACAAACTTCAGGTCGGCAAGAATAAAGTCCCGATGGTGGGGACCTATGATCCCGTGCAGGGGCTTGGCTGGGCCGTGGTAGCTCAGAAAGCCCGCGAAGACGCCTATGCTGACGTGATTGACATGCAGCATGACGCGTTGCGGTTTGCTCTGATTGCCATTGCATTCAGTATCCTGATTGGAATCTGGGCAGCGCGACGCCTGACCACTCCGTTGAGCGTGCTTACCCATTCCAGCCGCGCTATTGCCGGAGGAGATTTTTCTCAGCGCGTGCACCTCAAGAGCCGCACCGAGTTTGGTGAGCTGGCACAGTCGTTCAACAGCATGACGGATGATCTTGAGCGGTACGTCTCTGACCTGAACAAAAAGGCGGAAGAAAACCGCGAGCTGTTCCTGAGCTCCATCCAGATGCTGGCCGGCGCAGTTGACGAAAAGGATCCTTACACGCGAGGCCACTCTGACCGCGTCACGCGCTATTCGGTTCTCATCGCCACAGAAATGGGACTGAAGGACGAGGACGTGGACAAAATTCGCATTTCCGCGCAACTGCACGATGTGGGCAAGATCGGCATTGAAGACCGCATTCTCAAGAAGCCGGGCGCGCTCACGCCGGAAGAGTTTGAAGTCATGAAGACGCATACCACCAAGGGCGCAGCCATTCTGCGTCCGGTGGAAATGCTGCGGGAAATGCTGCCCGGAATCGAACTGCATCATGAATCGCTGGACGGCCGCGGTTATCCGCACGGCCTTAAGGGCGACCAGATTCCGCTGATGGCGCGCGTGATTATGGTGGCTGACACCTTTGATGCCATGACCACCAACCGTCCTTACCAGGCGGCCATGGATCCGGAGTACGTGATCCGCATCATCAACTCTCTTGCCGCAACAAAGTTTGATCCCATGGTGGTTGCGGCCATGACCAAGGTATTTGAGAGCGGCAAGCTACGGATCCATCGTGCAGCCACGGTGACGGGAGAGCAGGCCGCCGCAGCTTCGAATGCCGTGATCACCACGGCAGAGCCCGTCTAGGAAGTCGCCGACATCCCACCCCAAAAATCCAAAACCCGGATTTCCGGGGACCCCGTCGCGCGTCATCGCAACGTGATCGTCGTCATCGGAACGGCCGCAGATCATTCTGACTGATGGATTCCCTCACCTGATAGGATCACAGTGCTTCGGCCCGCTACTTCTTACCCGCTATAATCAAGAGTCTGGAACCAACCGCCAAGCCGGGCAGCTGCTGAATGTCCATAATTCTTAGTTATTACTGGATCGTTGCTGTCTGCCTGTTGTTGCTGGTGGTTGGCATTGTCGTTTGGAGACTGACGCGGCTGCGTGGCGGCGGAGTTTCCAGCACCGAGAATCCTGCGGAAACGAATGATACGGAAATGATTCAAACTCTTTTTGGCACTCCCGAACCTACATTCCTGGAGAAGATGAAGCAGGCGGTCACGCGCACGCGTGAGAACCTGGGCGAGCGCATTGACGAGGCGCTGGCCTTCACCAAGGAAATAGATCGCAACACTCTGGATGAACTGGAAGCCATTCTTATTACAGCTGATCTCGGCACGAAAACAACGGAAGAGATCCTGGGCAAGCTGCGCGAGAAAGCCGACCGCAAACAAATCAAAGATGGCGATGAACTCAAGCGTCTGATCAAGGAGCAGATCCAGGAAATTTTGAAATCAACACCGCCCAGAAGCGGCAAACCGCTCAAAGGCGAGCCTGAAGTGGTAATGGTGGTGGGTGTGAACGGAACCGGCAAGACTACTACGATTGGCAAGCTTGCTCATGCGCTGCGCAGTGAAGGCAAAACGGTGTTGCTGTGTGCGGCAGATACCTTTCGCGCAGCCGCCATTGAACAACTGGAGATATGGGGCTCGCGTACGGGCGTTGAAGTGATCAAGACAAAGCCGGGCGGCGATCCTTCCGCGGTCCTCTTTGATGCGCTGAATGCTGCCAAAGCGCGGCGTACCGACAGTGTGATTGTGGACACCGCGGGCAGGCTGCACACCAAGACAAGCCTGATGGCAGAACTGGAAAAGATGAAACGCACCGCGCAAAAGGTCATCCCCGGAGCTCCTCATGAAGTGCTGCTGGTGATGGACGCGACGACGGGACAAAACGGGTTGCAGCAGGCGCGGCTGTTCACGGAGTCGGCCGGAGTGACTGGCATAGTGCTCACCAAACTTGACGGCACTGCCAAGGGCGGAGTGGTGGTGGCGATTTCACGCGAACTGGGTCTGCCCGTCCGTTACGTGGGTGTTGGCGAGAAAGCTGGCGACCTTCTTCCTTTTAGTCCGGAGAATTTTGCTGACTCATTGTTTGCGGCATGACTTGGAGTTCCCAGGACGAGCAGTACATGCGGCAGGCCTTGCAGCTTGCCGAGAAGGGAACAGCTCTGGCTTCGCCGAACCCTCGCGTGGGGGCGGTTGTGGTAAATCCAGCCGGCGAGACCGTGGGCAGCGGCTTTCATACATACCTAGGCGTCAAGCATGGTGAAGTGCTGGCTCTGGAAGAGGCAGGAGCAAGAGCTCGCGGAGCAACTCTCTACCTGAACCTGGAACCCTGCTGTCATCAAGGACGCACCGGGCCTTGCGCCGATGCGGTGATTGCGGCCGGTGTTCGCCGTGTGGTTGCCGCGATGAGAGATCCGAATCCAGTGGTCGCCGGAAAAGGTTTTGAAAAACTGAGTGCTGCGGGAGTTCAAGTGGAAGTAGGCCTGATGGAGACCGAGGCACGCAAGCTGAATGAAGCCTTTGCGCGGTACATTGTGTCAAGGCGTCCGTTGGTCACTCTGAAATCTGGCATGACGCTGGACGGGAAAATTGCACCGCCTCCGGGCGAGTCGGCGAATCCATCAGCACTGGGTGCAGGCGGCGCCACGGGCGGATGGATTACCAGCGTTGAAGCGCGCGCGCATGTGCAGGAGCTGAGGCACGAATCGGACGCCATCATGGTAGGAGTGGGCACGATTATTGCCGACGATCCGTTGCTCACGGACCGCACAGCACAAGCGAGGCGGCGCCCGCTACTACGCGTGGTGCTCGATTCACGACTGAGGCTTCCTCTGGAGTCACGACTGGTCAGGACGGCAAAAGAAGATGTCCTTGTGTTTTGCTCCTTTGCTGAAGAAAAAAAACGAAGCGAGTTGGAGAAGCGGGGAATTCGGGTGGAGCAGGTACCGCTGGGTTCTGGAGACGGCCGTCCTGACTTGATCAGCATCGCCAAACGCCTTGGCGAGTTGGAGATTACCAGCCTGCTGATTGAAGGCGGCGCACTGGTGAACTGGGCAGCGCTGGCCGCAGGCGTAGTGGACAAAGTGTTTTTGTATTACGCACCCAAGATTCTCGCCGGCACGGGCTCGGTGCCATTTGCCGCCGGTGCAGGGTTCAAGAGGATGAGTGAAGCTGCGGTGGTAAAGAACATAAGCCTCCATCGCTTTGGCGAAGACTTCGCCGTGGAAGGTTACTTGAGAGATCCTTACGTTCCGGAGGACGCTGCCTGATGTTCACCGGACTTGTTCAGAAGACCGGCCGAGTGGCTGGGATCAAGCGCGTTACTGCAAAAAAGGGCCGCGAGCTAACACGGATCACAATTGCGGCCAGGAACGTTCCTAAAGAACTTAAGACAGGTGACAGCGTGGCAGTGAGCGGCGTTTGCCTGACGGCGGTTCTGGTCAAGCGCAAAGAGTTCTCCGCGGACCTGGCGGAAGAGACTATGCAGCGTACCTCGCTGGCCCGGCTGAAGAAAGGCTCGATGGTGAATCTTGAACTGCCCGCGCGCCCTCAGGACCGGCTGGGTGGACACATTGTCCAGGGACATGTGGACGGAACGGGCACGCTCATAAGCTTTAAGCAA
>DATEJX010000356.1:0-3721 GCA_035277785.1 Candidatus Angelobacter sp.
CTCAACCCGATCCGCGAGTGCTCCTGAACCGGCAACGAAGTTCGAGTTGCCGCCAGTTCCTGAAGGCGACGGCAGGGCGGAGTGAACGGTGTCTGCGGTGATAATGTCTCCTTCGGCAAACAGCAGCAGCCTCTCCACCACGTTGCGCAGTTCACGGATATTTCCGGGCCACGAGTGCGCCTGCAGGGCCTGGACCGCGTCCGGCGCGAAGGTAACCGGCTTCCAGCCGTTTTGCCTGGTGATCTGCGCTGCAAAATGCTGCGCCAGCGCTGGAATGTCTTCCGGACGCTCACGCAATGGTGGGAGGGAAACGGGAAATACAAAAATTCGATGGAAGAGATCCTGGCGGAAGGCTCCCTGCTTTACCTGCTCTTCCAGGTTGCGATGCGTAGCCACAATCACGCGGACGTTTACCTTAACGGGCTTGTCGCCGCCAATGCGCTCCACGTCGCCTTGTTCCAGCACGCGCAGCAATTTGGCCTGCATGGTTAGAGGCATGTCGCCGATTTCGTCAAGGAACAGCGTGCCCTCGTGCGCCTGCTCAAATTTACCGATGTGGCGCGAGCCGGCTCCTGTGAACGAGCCCTTTTCATGCCCGAACAACTCTGATTCAATCAACTCCGCTGGAACGGCCGCGCAGTTCAGTGTGATGTACGGCCCTTCGTGGCGAGGGCTTTTGTCATGAATGGTGCGGGCGATCAGCTCTTTCCCCGTTCCGGTCTCCCCCAGGATGCAGACGCGGCTCTCGCTCGCTGCCACGCGTTCCACCTGGGCCAGCAAACGGCGCATTTTTTCACCGGTATAAACAATGCCATCAGCGCCAAGCTGCCGCCGAAGCTGCTGGTTTTCCTGCTTAAGCCGCTCCATCTGCAGAGCGTTCTGAACAGTGAGCAGCAGCTTGTCCGTCGACAGCGGTTTCTCCAGAAAGTCGAGTGCGCCCAGCCGCGTGGCTTTTACCGCCATTTCAATATGCGCCTGGCCTGACATCATGACGACCGGCGTTGTGATTCCCGCAGCCCGCATCTCCTCCAGCAGCTTCAGCCCGTCCATGACGGGCATGACCACATCAGAAAAAATCAGATCGAACTTTTCCTGCTTTGCCATCTCCAGTGCTCTGATCGGGCTGTCACAGACGGTAGCTTCATGCCCCGCCAGACGGAAAGCACGAGAGAGAGAGGCCAGTGTGTTGGCGTCGTCATCGATGATGAGGAGGTTGGCTTTCATAAAACAGCAGTCAGCAATTAGCACTTAGCCCAGCTAAAGCAGACTACAACAACATTCCATCCTTTCGAAATTCTGGTTTGGCTAACAGCTAACGGCTAATTGCCATTTGCTAATTGCTGATGCCCGCCACTTTAGTTTTTTTTTCCACCAAACGCGCTCCATCCGCCAAAGGCAATTCCACATGAAACGTTGTGCCCTGATTTTTGCGGCTGCTTACGCTGATGCGGCCGTGGTGGTCGATTACTACAGATTGCGCAATCGCCAGCCCCAATCCAGTTCCATGCTGCTTGGTTGTGTAATAGGGGGTGAAAATACGCTCGCATTCCTCGGGCGTGAGTCCCTTGCCGGTATCCGCCAACTCGAAGATGGCGAACTTGTCGTCCTTCGCGGTGCGGAAGGTAAGCTTGCCGCCATCCGGCATGGCATCAATGGCATTCAAAACCAGGTTTTCAATCACCCGGCGCAGCAGCACCGGATCGGCGCTGACCGGCGGCACTTGTCCAAGCTGCACGTCAGGCTCAATTTTGCTGGCGCGCTGCGTGAGCTGGCCCTGAAAGAGCTGGACCACGCCGCGCACCATCTCATCCAGATCCACCGGTTGAAGCTGTGGCACCGGCATTTTGGAAAAGTCACTGAAGCGCCCAACAATATTTTTCAGATTGGCGATTTCCGCCAGCAAGGTGGCTGTGCTCTCGCGGAACACTTCATCGAATTGGTCGGGCATGTTCTCCCGCGCTCGCAGCAGGTTCTCAACCGTGATCTGTAGCGGAAACAGCGGGTTTTTGAGTTCATGGGCAAGACGCCTTGCCAATTCGCGCCACGCCGCCACGCGTTCCGTCTGCACCAGACGCTCACGCTGTGCCATCAGCTCTTCCGTCATGTGGTTGAACGCCGCTGCCAGGCGGCCGACTTCATCCTTCGATGAGGACTCCACCCGCACGCCCCAATTGCCGTGGCCCACTTCCGTGGCTGCTTCTGCCAGGTCACGGATTGGGCGGCTCATGCGGGCAGTGATGATGCCGCTGATGAGTACGCCAAGAAAAACCCCCAATCCCGCGATTACAAGGCTGATGTTGCGGATGCGTTTTTCCAGCGTGAGCTCTTCCTGCAGCGAGTTGCCGACCAGAAGCACCGCGGGAACGTGATCAGGAGCAAATCCAGGCAGCGCGATGGCATGCACAATTTCTTCCTGCAGCAGGCCCGGGCCCCAATCAATGGTCTTCGACGCCTCGCGCTGCTGCATGGCGTCCTGAATCAAGGGCATGATCTTATCGAGGGGCACAGAATCTTTGGCCGCGCCAAGAATCTCACCCTGGCCCTGCTCGGGATTGCTGTAAATGGAGACGCGCAGACCCGCGGGAGGAGAAAGCGTTTGGACCACGGAATCAAGTTTCCGTCCGCCAATCAGGTAGTAGTCTGCGCCGTGCGTCTTCACTGGACGAATGCACAACATTGCCAGCACGTTCCCTTGTGCCGTCTCTACATGACGCAAAAAGGCTTCCTGTGGAAGCGGGCCGGAGCGGTCCAGAAACCAGCGCTGCTTGTATCCGAATCGCGCCGGCCAGTGCGCTGAGGAGACAATTGTGCCATCGGGAGCAATCAGGTCAAGGAAGTCCAGCCGCTGCGCCTGGGCGTAACTTTGCGCTTCATTGACGTAGGCCCCGACGTCCGCGCCATTGCTGAGCTCCATGGCGGTGCGCAGCATTGAGTCCGAGATGGCAATGCTTTCAACACCGCGGATGATCTCGTTGCCTTCGTGCTGGAACTCGCGGTGAAACTGGTCCACAAGCGTGGCTGTACGCTCCAGTTCAATGGTACGGAAGGCTTCATGCGCACGCCCTTCGATCAGCAGCGCTACAGTGCCCACGCTTCCGGCGATGCCCAGCGTGATCAGCAACAGCAGCTTGGTCTTGAGCGACACGCCTACCTTCCTCCTTCTGTCCAGAGCTGGTCCAGGTTCCAATCCCCCGCAGGGTTTTGGATCCAGTTGTGGACGTTACTGTTCAGCCACACAGCCTCTGACACATGCGCGATCGGTATCACGCGGAAATCGGCCAAACTCTTATTTTCCAATTCAAACACATCTTCAAGGCGTCCGGCATTGAGCGGAGCAGTTGTCGGGTCTGCCAATCCCATATCGTCAAGCGCAGCTGCCAGGGCCACAGCAGGCTGGACGGATTCAAGAGGCAGGCGGAGCAGCACAGCGTCCGCATTCATTCCCGGACGGGCTGCTTTGTTGGCAACGTGCGGTTCACCATACGGTTGCACCACGATCCCCGCCTCGCGAGCATCAACGGCAATGCGTTCCGCCACCAGCTTGGCGACGGGATCAGAAAAATCATAGGCCAGTGCGATGGGATTGATAATCACCAGACCCGCAGCTTCCGAGCGAAGTTCCCTGGCGCGGTCCAGGTTGGTCCCCCCGGGAAAGAGAAATTCATATCCAGTGAGCCACTGCGGCAGGATGCCTGAGGCAGGCGTTCCGCGCTTCTGCAGT
>DATEJX010000357.1:0-8088 GCA_035277785.1 Candidatus Angelobacter sp.
ACTGCGATACGAAAGTCCCAGTCAGCATACGGCTCGAATGGCGCCATGCGATCTCGAACTTGGGGGACGCAAAATCAGCAAACGGCAAGCAGTCATTGCCGTGATGGGGGCCGGAAACCGCGACCCTGAAAGGTTCCCGGACCCGGATTGCTTGGACCTGGCACGCACCGATAACCGGCATCTGGCATTTGGCTGGGCGGCTCACTTCTGCTTCGGTGCGGCCCTTGCGCGCATCGAAGGCCAGGTGTCGTTCGCCACTATTCTCCGCCGTATGCCGAACCTGGCACTACAACAGGTCCCTTTGCGATGGCGGACAAACCTGGGACTGAGAGGCTTGGTCACGCTGCCGGTTAGCTACTAAAGGAATGTGAACCAATGACAACGGAGAAATCGAATCAGATGGAGAGGCCGCTCGTTCAATCGGAGGCCCAACGACTTCTGCTAGACAAATGCTTGCACGGTGAATCATCTCTGCGTGCTGAAGCGGCCCATTTGGAAACTGGAGACGCGAAACCTCAACCTGTGCCCGCTCACTCGCGCAAAGTCCTCGAACCGGACTCAACACAACAGACTGAGGCGCATATCTATTCATCAACAAGCGAATCTGCTAAGACCCAGTGCGCTATTGATGCAAAAAGCAATCGTAAGTCTTTGGCGAGACACGCCTTCAATAGATTCTTGCATCTCCTGTGCCGATTCGGCCCGGGAGGCGCGACGCTGCGGCCGTTTTTTCATCGTATGAGAGGCGTAAAGATTGGCAAAAACGTCTGGATTGGAGACGACGTTTACCTCGACAATGAGTTTCCCGAGTGTGTTGAGCTTGAGGATGGAGCAATGATCGAGTTACGGAGCACCATTCTCGCGCACACTCATGGTGCCGGAAGAGTTGTTATCGGCAAAAATGCTTTTATTGGCGCCGGAGCAATTGTTGTTACCTCGGCAAATCGAACTCTCGTGATTGGAGAAGGCTCGGTCATAATGGCTTCCTCGCTGGTGACCGGAAGCGTTGCGCCGTACACGTTGTATGGCTCGGATGCCTCGAAACCACTCGCCAGAATCACGAAACCGTTTACAGAAAGCACGACCTACGAGGAATTCATGACGACGCTTCGCCCGCTATCTCGCTGACCCCTGCAACTGGGATATACGGCTCCTGTTCCTCTCACACAGTGAAATCTGAAGCAATACTTGCGCATCACATTCGTCCGACGCCAGATGATGTGTGTCTCAGGCGGCTGATTGAGTTCTTCGGACTTGACTGCAGGGCTGTAGACACGTCTACCTTTGATGTGGAATTGCAACGAGCCGCGGACCATGATCTTTGCATCCTGGCGAGCGCGGCGACCATTGACAGGTGGTGCCACAGCTTTCCGGACGTGACTACTGCTCTGAGTCGCTTGCGTCAGAAGGCTTCCTTTCTTTTCGTTTATGGCTTTACGCCAGAGATGTCTGCGCGCTACATCGCAGGCAGCCTGAGCGACGGTGCAATCACTGATGTGCGAAAGTTCACAGGGACGGACTTCCGCTACCACGTGAGCTCTTCGCAGCCAGAGATCACAAGGGAATTTTGCGGGCTTTCATTTGGAGGCGTCCGTAACACCAGCGATTTTGGCTTCATATGCTCAGAGAATTCCCGCAGTATGATTCCTCTTGTAAGCATAGACGGCATGCCATTTTGGGCCGTTGTAGAGAAAGATCGCTGCCACGCATTTCTGCTGGCGTGCAGCACTATTGCTGATATCGAAGAACAGATCCACGGCAATTTTGAGGTCACCAGCTATTTTTCCCGGCTGCTTCCGGCGGCTATGTTTCTGAAGTCGGTCTTCAAGAGCCGGTGCTGGCATAGCAAACACAGCTTTGGCAACTTCATCATTGATGATCCGCCACTCAAGCGCTCCTATGGATACCTGAACTACCGAGACCTGGTATCCAAAATGGACAAGTTGGATTTCGCGAGCACGATCGCTTTTATCCCATGGAACTACAGGCGTACTGACAAAGAGGTCGCGCAACTATTCCGGGAGCGTCCGGACAGACTGTCTCTTTGCGTGCATGGCTGCGATCACACCGGAGGTGAATTTTCGTCTACAGATATGGCGGTCCTGAATTCCAAAGTGCAGTTGGCGTCGGCAAGGATGAAGATCCTTAACCGGCAGAGTGGCCTCTGGTATTCGAAAGCGATGGTGTTCCCGCAGGGACGATTCTCTACTGAGGCATTGACCGCACTCAAGTCCAACAATTATTTCGCCGCTATAAATTCATCTGCGCTGGCCGCAAATTCAGCAGCCAAAGCTCCTCTGACTGTTGGTGACTTTCTACAGCCGGCGAGCACGAGATACGGGGACTTCCCGGTTTTCTTGCGCCGCTATCCTGGCGCATCAGAACAGTTTGCTTTTGACCTGTTTTTCGGCAAACCGCTGCTCGCCGTCGAACACCACTCGTACTTGAAGGACGGCGGTGCACGCCTGACCGAGTTCATTTCCCGGCTCAATTCCTTCGAGACTCTGCAATGGACAGGGTTGCATGAAGTTCTTACGAAGAGTCATCTCGAGCGCGAGACAGACAACGAGATCACCCTCTGCAGGCTATTCACGAATCACCACATCATTGAAAACAGTTCCGAACGCGAACGAGTGTTTATCGTTACTAAATTTGAATCTGGGGACGTCCCTATCCAGACGATCCTGGTTAATGGCGAGATCACCAAATTCAGGGTGACTGGGAATTTGCTCGAATTCAAAGCCCGGGTTCGGGCACGCTCGTCCATTGTGGTGAACATCGTATATAGAAATTTATTACCTCGTATAGAGACAGGACGAGGAGTTGCAACCCGGAGTCGCGTATGGACTCGCCGGATGCTATCCGAGTTCAGGGACAATGTTCTTTTGCGAAGTGACTTGTTGCTTGCCAGTGCTCAGGCCGTACACCGTGGATTGTCGGATCGCAGCGTCCGTGATACGGCGCGGCGACACCAGATGTCCCCCTGGGTACCCAAAGTAAGACTGAATGATAGCAAGCGCCCCTCCAACCAGAGATCTTGCCCGGATCTCGGTTGATTCAACTTTAGAGATTCAAAAATGGGGCTTCGAGAGATTCGCAAACGGCTCAAAACGCTATGGGATTCGCTAATCGGCACAGTTGAAAAAATGCCCGAGCGGAATCAGATTCCCTCTTCTGGCAGCCATGCAGCGGCATACGACTGGGAGGAATATGGGGTCTCCGAACGGCGACTAGAGATCCCTTGCGAGAGCAACGGGCACGACCCCGCGTCCTCAGCACTCATGGAGCGCCAAGCAGAGATCGCTGTCGGCGGCAGCGCCAAAGATAAAACACAAGTTTCTGCGGGCGATGTCGCTCGAGGAATACTAGGGCCTGATTCGGGTGCCACCATCACTAATGTCTTAGTGGTGCGGCCAGACGGTTCAATGCCCCTCAAACGCACGGAAATACATTTGCAGGACCCCGAGCAAGTCCCGGCTGTGTTCAACCTACTATCGACCGCTCTGCAGAACCGCGGATTCGAGTTCCGGGCAGCTCGGATATCCGGCCTACCTGCAACCGAGATCTGGCTGACATCCCCCCTGGACAACCAAAAGCAAACATGGCTTTTCTGTGGTGCTATTCGGGGAGCAGGTGGCTTCAGGAACCCCAGTCCCAGGCCGACTCTCCACGAGACCAGACTGAATACACCGGGCAGTTCATTCTCAAGGCACAGCAGCCGTTGATTCGGAAAGCTCGGGCTTTTTGACAATACAGCAAGGGCAACCAATAAAGAGCGAAATCCATGAGTAGAAACTACGACCTGATTCGCGAAGCTGGCGATGCCATTCATGCGCGCCGCGAAATTGGAATGTCCGCGCATCCGTTACCGCTCAGCGCACCTATGGCAGAGAGGCGGATGGGCGCCGAGCAGTCCAAGGATCTGGATTTAGATATCCGCGAGCTATTCCAAGCCATTCTCCGGCGGCGCAAGTGGATTTATTTTTGGACAGGAGCCATGCTGGCGATGGCCGGGCTGGTTTGCGCTTTTATGTCACCGCAGTATAAAGCGGAGTCAAAGCTGGAAATCCTGAAACAGGATACAAGCGGTTTATCGTTGAAGCCCGATGGCACCTCTTCTGATGCCAGCTCGGATCCGCTCGATTTCAATATGACTCTGCAGACGCAATTGGCTGTTCTGAACTCGGACGTTCTTGCCTGGAAGGTCATGAGGGAACTGAAACTAGTTGATCTCAAGGACGTCGCTGTCAATGCGCCTCGGTCTGGTTCTGGTGCCAATCCCGAACCGGCCGTAAGCAACTCTGAGCCCGACAAAGAGGCTGCTCGTGCGCTAAAGAAGTTCAAATCAAAACTTAACGTCAAGGACATTTCTGGCACACGCCTCATCGCGGTAAGTTACATGGATCGTGATCCTGACAAGGCGGCTAGAGTCGTCAACAAATTAATCTCAGACTTTATCGAATACAACTTTCAAGTTCGCTACGATGCAACCACCAAAGCCACAGACTGGCTCGGAGGCCAGTTGGTCGAGCTCAAGTCTCAAGCGGAGAAGTCACAGCAACGAGCAGCTCAGCTACAGAAGGAGTCTGGAATCTTTGGTCAGGACGAGCGCAACAATATTGTCCTTACGCGCCTGGAGCAACTGAACAACCAGCTTACCACCACCGAGGCAGATCGGGTCCTCAAGGAAAGCGTATACAAACTTTCTCGTGGCGGAAACCCAGAACTCATTGCCGGCATGCTTGGTACACAGCCCGAACGGAACATGCCCGAAGCGGCTAATCCGGCATCACTTCTCAATAATCTTCGCGAGCAGGAAGCCGCATTGGAGGCGGAATACGCGGATGCATCGGCTAAATACGGTCCTGCCTACCCACGGCTGATTCAAATCAAGGAAAAGCTTAGCTCGGTGCACTCTTCCATTGCGGCGGAGCTCAGCAAGGTGACCGCGCGGGCAAAAAGTGAGTACGAACTGGCAGCTTCGCGCGAAACCGCTGCTCGTAAAGCTTTTGTAGAGCAGAAAGCAGTCGCAGCGCAGATGAACGACAAAGCAACCGACTTCCTGATCGCTAAACACGAAGCCGAATCCAGTCGAGTACTTTACGAGCACTTGCTGGAGAAACTGAAGCAAGCTGGGGTAGTGGCGGGTTTACATTCAAGTGCACTTCACGTTCTCGATCCAGCCAGAGTGCCCACCATTCCCGCCAGGCCCAATGTGCCGCTCTATCTGGGCCTCGGCGTCATCTCCGGGCTGTTTCTAGGTTTAGTCAGTGTGTTTGTCGTGGAGGCCATGGATAGAACCATACGCGACGTCCGGGAAGTTGAGACCACCACCCACGTGCCGGTGCTGGGCGTAATTCCAGACGCCAGAGCCCTGCCTGAGACCGGATTCAAACTCCTGCGGAAAGCGAACGAGCGAGAAGATCCAACCGGCGCAGCGCAGCACACGCTGCACCTTAGCCTTGGTAATCCCGCTGTCGCTGAGGCATTCCGAGCAGTACGAACCGCCTTATTACTCTCGCGGCTTGACGACGGCTCTAAGGTCCTTATGGTCACAAGCGGCATGCCACAGGAAGGAAAAAGCTTTGTTTCGTTGAATCTTGCCGCTGCGTTCACCTATAACGGCTCGCGTGTTTTATTGGTCGATGCAGACCTGCAGCGTGGAAGTCTAAGCAAGGTTCTCAATCAGGGCGCCGGGATAGGATTGAGCGATATCGTTCGAGGAGTACCCAAAATTGGTTCGCATCCCCCCTCAAGCCAAGTGTTCCTGGATCTGGACGTTTCAACGGCTTACAGACAGATTGACGACATCCCGGGACTGACATTTATCCCCGCAGGCGACTGCTCTCATCATGCATCTGAGTTGCTGGGATCGCAACAAATGGGCGCCATCATTGAGAGCTGGCGCAATCAGTTCGATTATGTACTGATCGATACTCCTCCCGCCGTGCCGGTTACCGATCCAGTGATTCTTTCCCGTAAAGTTGACGCGGTCATTGTCGTAGTTCGTTTTGCTGTTACCAGTCAGCCGTGCATTCAGCGGACGATCAGATTACTCAGAGATGTGCGAGCTCCTCGCCTTGGAGTGCTTGTGAATGCAATGGATCTCCATTCTCCGGAGTATTTCCACTACTCCGGATTTTATGGCAGGTACGGCCGCGAGCCTGGCACTTCCCGATTACCCGGTTTCCCTCCATCGCGTCCCTAATAAAAGGAAAAGAGTATGAAGCAACAGCTGTTAAGAACATCTGCCTGGGCCGGACTTATGCTTGCGTTGATGTGTGTCGTTGTAAATGCAGTTACACCTGGTGCAGAACAGGATCCCCAAACCGGTCAAACATCATCGACTAAGCAAATACCCGTCTCCTTAAAAATCGCTCCCGGCGATCTGCTGCACATTACGGTTTTCGACGTCCCAGAAATGACGCAGGAGGTGCGCGTGGGCGCCAACGGGAAAGCACAACTGGCCCTTATTGGAGACGTCGCCTTAGCTGGAATGACGGGGCAGGAGGCGGCTGAGACGATTGCCCGCGAGCTTCGCAACAAGAAACTGCTAATCAGTCCACAGGTCAACGTTTTGGTAAAAGAGTTTGCCAGTCAGGGTGTTTCGGTAAGCGGAGAGGTGCAGCATCCTGGTGTTTACCAGATACTCGGTTCGCGCACCTTGCTTGATCTTATTTCCATGGCAGGTGGCCTTACGAATTTCGCAGACACACGAATTACCGTACAACGGCGCGGTGCAGCGGAAGAGAAGGTCACTGTCAAATTGAAGACGGATGATCCCGAGACATCACTCGCCAATAATGTTCAGGTCTACCCAGGAGATTTGATCCTGGTGCCAAGGGCGGGAATTGTGTACGTTCTGGGCGACGTAAATCGTCCAGGAGGTTTTGTGATGCAAGACAGCGGTAAGATCACTTTGCTCCAGGCATTGGCCCAGGCCGGGGGAGCCAGCAAAAGCGCTTCGTTGAGTAAAGCAGTTCTGATGCGCAAGAATGCGGAAGGCTATGCGACCACCAAGCTACATGTCGGCAAAATAGAGAAGGGCGAGGATCCTGATCTCGAACTTCACGCGAACGATATTCTTTTTGTTCCGAACAACCGTCTAAAGAACGCGATAAGCGGCACTCAAAGCGTAATCACCTCGATCGGGAGTGCCTCGATTTACGCCATCGTCCATTAGGTTGGCGCGCGAGACGAGCGTGCCCCAGCAAACCCGATGCACGGTACTCTCACGATACTGGCTGTTCCGTAATTTCACTCCTTAATCGGCAACCATTGTAAGTTGCTTCGAGCAATGGCGTTCTCTTCCTTAGGGATATACGTGCTGCATGCGACAGTGGCTGGTGGGTTTATTGCGAGAGCGCTTGCGTCATGGCATCAGCTCTCAGATTGTGCGGAATGCGACATGGATGTTAAGCGGCCATGGCTTTCAATTACTCGGCCGGATGGGTTATTTCATCATCATTGCGCACTCTCTCGGTCCGGCTGGATATGGGAGTTTTGTGGCCTGTACCGCCCTGATCGGAACCATGTCACCATTTGCTTCGTGTGGTACCGGCCACGTCATGATCAAGTACGTGGCGCGGAACCGGAGCGTGCTGTCAGTGTACCTGGGCAATGCGCTTCTGGTAACGGTGGCCTCAGGATCAGTCCTGACGCTGTTCGCGCTCGTGCTCAGGCCCTACGTGCTTCCGGCATCATCAACGTCCGCGATGCTGATAGCGGTGGCGATCGCAGATCTCTTCTCAATGGAAATGAGCAACATTTGCCTGCAGGTGTTTTTGGCGCTCGAGCAAGGCCGCCGTTTCTCGCACCTGATGGCATTTTCTACCGGCGTTCGGTTCCTGGCAGCCATCATGCTCGTGGCCGTAGGACCGACTGCCGCACACTGGGCGTACCTGTATGCTGCGTCCGCTGTAGTCGCAACCGCTACTGGGATTGCCGCGGTGAGCCGGTGCTGCGCGTTGCCGCGATTTCAACTGAATCTTTTCTTTCCCTCAGTACGGGAGGGGTTTCACTTCGCGACGTCCCTGGCATCGCAATCCGTTTACAACGATATCGATAAGACCATGCTGGCGCGGCTGA
>DATEJX010000358.1:0-4161 GCA_035277785.1 Candidatus Angelobacter sp.
GAGCTACCTGGCCAGGGTTTACGACTACACACGCAAAGCTTCTGAGGCGGGACCGTGGAAGACTCTCGAGTGTTGAAGCTTTTTGATTATAACAACCGGCTGAAATTAGCTCAACGTGCAGCAAGCGGAAATCCAGCACGGCCTTGTCCGGCGTTCTTTTTCGTGTTCCTGAGCCGAGCCCTGGTTTTGCTTTCCTGCTGCAACGAAGGTTTACGATTGCACGGAACGCTCTGTAGCAATCGGGATTTGTTCGGCGATCCTGATACCGAAGCCCTCCAATGCAGCCACACGCTTGGGATGATTGGTAAGCAGGCGAATGGAGCGAATATTCAGATCAGAGAGAATCTGCGCGCCAACGCCGATCTCCCGCTGTGTTTTGCGCTGGTGCGCGGAACGGGTCTTTGGAGCCTCACGATGGAATACGAGCCTCTTCTCATCATCCACACTGAATCCCTTGGAGGTCTGGTGGAGGTAAATCAGCGCACCGGTGCCTTCGTTCGCGATGCGCTCCAGCGAGCGATCCAGCACCTCCTGGCAATCGCAAAGCGCGCCGCCGAAAACATCGCCCGCAAGGCAGTGCGAGTGCATACGGACCAGGACTGGCCCGGTTGCGCGTTCCACGTCGCCACGCACCAGGGCCACGTGCGACTCGCCGTCCAACTGGCTTTCAAAAGCGATCATGCGGAACTCGCCATGGCGGGTGGGAAGCATGGCCTCACCGGCGCGAGCTACATAACGCTCGTTTTCCATGCGGTAGCGGATCAACTCCGCTACGGTAAGCATCTTCAATTGATGCTGGCCGCAGAATTCAATCAGGTCCGGCACGCGCGCCATGGTGCCGTCTTCGTTCATGATTTCGCAAATCACTCCGGCTGGAACCAGGCCGGCCATGCGGGCCAGGTCCACAGAAGCTTCTGTTTGTCCGGCACGCACCAGCACGCCACCTTTGCGGGCACACAGCGGGAAGACATGTCCGGGGCGAACAAGATCTGCAGCTCGGCTGGCCGGATCAATGGCCACCTGAATGGTGCGTGCGCGATCATGTGCGGAAATGCCGGTGGTCACGCCTTCACGGGCTTCAATGCTCTCATAAAAAGCAGTGCCGTATGGCGAAGTATTCTCCCGCGTCATCGGGCCAATACGGAGGTAATCCAGACGCTCGCCGGTCATGGCAAGGCAGATCAGGCCGCGGCCGAATTTGGCCATGAAATTGATAACTTCCGGGGTAACCTTTTCAGCCGCCAGCGTAAGGTCGCCTTCATTTTCACGGTCTTCATCATCCACCACAACAATCATCCGCCCGGCACGAATCTCTTCTATCGCTGTGGGGACGTCGGTAAATGCTGCGGAAGGGGTCATAGGGCCTCGGCCAAATTGTAACAAAGGCCTTAATGAACGAATCGGCAGAGTCGGTTTCAGGCCGCTTCCCCGTTCCAATCTGGCACTTTTTACGATTTTGGCAATTATCAAAACAGGCTTACAATCTGACTATGGCAAAGCAGTCTCAAGAACTCTTTGAAGTTGCCTGCCCCTGCTGCGGCGCTACCTTGAAGGTGGATCCCGCCACGCGGGCGGTAATCTCTCACGTTGCTCCCATCAAGCCGAAGATGTTCAATGACTTCGACGCAGCGGCCAAGGCAATGCGCGAGCAGGAGGGCCGCAAGGAATCATTGTTCCGTCAGGCTGTGGATGCGGAAAAAAACAAGGCTACCCTGCTGGAGAAGAAATTTCAGGAAGCTGTGAAGAAGGCTAAAGAGACGCCCGACGAGGGTCCGCGCATCCGCGATTTTGAGCTTGACTAGAGGCGACTTGCCTTCACAACTGCTACTGCTTGGCCATCGCGGCGCCCGCCGCTACGCGCCTGAGAATACCCTCGCCGCCTTCGATCTTGCATTACAACACGGCGCCGACGGTTTTGAATTTGACGTACGCTGCACACGCGATCGCCAGACCATTCTCTGTCACGACCCCAAACTGAATCGGCTGGTTTTGCGCCGCCACACTCTCAAAAAAATACGGGAAAGTTGCAATGGAAGCGAGCAGCTGCCGTCCTGTCTGGAAGAGGTATTGGACCGATATCGAAATAGCTTTCTAAACATTGAGGTGAAGGTCCGCGGAATTGAGCCAATCATCGTGCGCGCTGTGCGGCGGGCTCGACCGAAGAACTATTTTATTTCCTCATTCCTGCCCGGCGTGGTGCGACGACTGTACCAGTTGGACGGATCACTGGCATTAGGCTCGCTGGCGCAGACACGCTGGCAACTCCACCGGTGGCACATTCTTCCAGTCTGCTACGTGGTTCCGCATTACCGATTACTAACTTCCCAGCTGATCAAGAAGATTCATGCGGCTGACAAAAAAGTTGTCACCTGGACGGTAAATGATCCCCGCCAAATGCTTCGCGCCGCTGCAATGGGCGTGGATGCGATTATTTCCGATGATACGCAGCTGCTGGTGAAGACGTTAGGAAGAATCCAGACCGCGCCAAAAGGAGAATGGTTATGAGCAAAGCCATCAGAAACCTGCAGGAAGCACAAGAAAGGGCAATGGCGATCCGGCCTAAAGTTGGCGGATTCCCCTACCTGGCCGAGATGCTACGCCGTGCGGGTGTGACGCGAAATATCTGGTTCCTGCCTGCGTGCCAAAGCCTCTTTCTAACTGAAGTTGGTCCCGTAATAATGCAAGGTACACCGCTGGCATCAGGTGCTATGGACGTACCGCCATTCGACCGTGAGGCTCTGGTGACGGCGCTACGCACTGACCAGGCGGGTCAAAGCACTTTTCCTGAATTTCTGGCGGCGTCGTGGCGTTCCGGCGTTGTGCGATATGAGGTCGATTTTGCAGCTCGCACAGTTGCATATTATGGCTGCTACGATGAGGAATACATCGAAGCCTATCCGGCTGTCGAGATCTGATCAGGCGGGCTGCTAAAACGAACGTGAGATGATGCGATTATTTCCTAGCATAAGCGCCCACCGGCGAAGTCATTGGGTAACCTTAACTCGGCGATTCCCGCTTGCGCGCCGAGCCGGACCGCATCAGGAGCATGAGACAGCTTTACTCGAAAAGATGCCGTTAAGCGGTTGGCAAACAAACGAAGGCCCTCGCGCCGTACATCGCGAAGGCCTTCACCCCTGGACAGCAGGTTGTCCGTCCAAACTAGATGGCTTGCTGAAGTTTCCCGTGACCGTTTGTCTGGTGCAGAGTCGTCGGGGTCTCAACATCGAATTGCTCGTTCTCCGTCGAGCCTTCCAGCGCTACTATCGATGACTGGCCCAGCGTTTGAGCGATCTCATCGAAGTATCCGGTACCCACAAACCGCTGGTGGCGAATTGCGGTGTAACCAGCCTCAGCGTTGCTGAACTCTTTTTCCTGCAGACGGGAATACGCGGTCATGCCTTCCCGGGCAAAGCTGTGCGCGAGCTCAAACATGCTGTTGTTCAGCGCGTGGAAACCGGCCAGCGTTACGAACTGGAACTTGTAACCCATGGCTGCCAGTTCGCGCTGGAACTTCGCGATAGTGGCATCATCCAGCTTGCGCTTCCAGTGGAAAGAAGGCGAGCAGTTGTACGCCAGCATCTTGCCCGGAAACTTGGAGCGGATGCCTTCGGCAAAGATCCGCGCCTCATCCAGGTTGGGCTCAGCAGTCTCACACCAGAGCATGTCAACATAGGGCGCGTAGATCAGGCCACGGCTGATCGCAGCTTCGAGGCCGCCTTTATAAACAAGGAAGCCGTCCGGCGTGCGTTCTCCGGTGACAAAATCTGCGTCGCGCGGATCGCTGTCTGTGGTCAGCAGGCGTGCGCCGTTCGCGTCTGTGCGCGCAATTAGAACCGTTGGGACATTCAGGATGTCGGCTGCAAGCCGCGCGGCAACCAGTTTCTGCACGAACTCGTGTGCCGGAACCAGGACCTTGCCGCCCAGATGGCCGCACTTTTTCGCCGAAGCCAGCTGGTCTTCAAAATGGACGCCGGCTGCGCCAGCTTCAATCATCGCCTTCATCAGTTCAAAAGCATTCAGAGATCCGCCGAAACCAGCTTCTGCGTCGGCCACAATGGGAGCGAACCAGTAGGTTCCATTCTTCCCTTCAGCACAATTAATCTGGTCGGCGCGAAGGAAGGCATTGTTGATTTCTTTCACCACGGCAGGAACGCTGTTGGA
>DATEJX010000359.1:0-3446 GCA_035277785.1 Candidatus Angelobacter sp.
GGGATCCACCGGCATCTTCGGGCGTGTGGTGTGCGGCGCGCGCAATCATCATTTCATCGTGGACGGGCCGGAGCAGAACGGCTGCCCGGGAGAGGAAGTCACGCCCGCGGAACTCTTCCTTGCCGGCGTGGCCTGCTGCGGCGTGGAACTGATCCAGGTGCTAGCCAAATCGCAGGAGATTCCGCTTAAGGCGGTCAACGTGGCCATCCGCGGAAGCATGGACCGTTCCAGACCCGTGCGGCCGGATGTCTCATTGTTCAACTCGGTTAAGCTGCATTTCAAGTTTGCCGGGATCAGTGACCAGCAGGCCAGCCAGTTGATTACGTCGTTTAAGGGCAGGTGACCACTCTACGGCACGGTCGCGGTCGCGACCCCGGAAGTAGTAGTGGATTACGCGCTGGAAGAAAACTTCTGAGCGCTGCAGTTTCCCGGACACATGCTGGCGCCGTAGGCGCGACACGTGCGCTAAAACGCATAAATCTAAATCATTCGGTTTTCAGCGCTAAAGGGCCGCCCTTCCACCAACCTCCGCACTCAAGTGCGAAGGAGCCGCAGCAGATCGTGGCATCGCACTGGCCAGAGCCAGGATTACTCCGGCAAACAGCAGAGTGTCGGCAAAGTAGTTGATCCCCTCTATCTTCACTCCGATATCGGGGACGCGTAGGGCTGAGATCATCACAGGAATATAAATGACCACCACCATCAGCAAAATCCAGCCGCCCACAGAGGCTACGATTTCCCGGGTTTTCCTGCGCAGCAGAATGCTTCCTGCGGCAACAAGAAGAGCAGCGCCGGTCACATAGTCAATCAGCACACGGCCAGGGAGCCAGGCCGGCAGCTGTTTTTGCAGCGGAACTCCGGGAAGTCCAGTGGGATGCAGAAAGTGCTCTATGCCAAACATGATCAGCGCCAGGGTGACGCATATGCAGCCCACTGTGATCAGTGTGCTCTTAACCCGGCCGCGCCATCCGTTGACAGCAGTTCCGGCAAGAATCCAGCCCGCGCCGCCAAATGATGTTTCACGAAAGACGATGGTCCATGTGAGTCTGGCGTGCAGGTGAGTCAGTGCGAAGGGCAGATAGAGCATCCCCACAAACATGAACATCATGAGTCCCACCAGCAGGCCGGACCAGCGCACGGCAATTTTGGTGGCGATGCTCAACGACGCGGCAATCAACGCGCAGCCAACAAAATAGACCCAGAACATGCGTCCGGGCATATAGCGCGGCACAAGGCCTTTGACGAAGTCCGGGCCAAACAGATGCAGCGCGCCGAAGACTGCCAGCGGCACAGCGAAACACAAGTTCTTCAGGGCCACAATCTTGTCCAGGCCGCGAGCCTGGGCAACGTCGTCTTCCGCAAACCATGCTCCAAGCAGTAAAACCAGGGCGCCGGCGCAGCACATTCCGATCGCCGTGCCGTAGCCGTGGAATAATCCGAAGATTATGGCGAAGTACATGGATCTTTCAATTCGCTGAGAAGCCTCAGATTCTACTACGTAACCGTGCTGCAACGCGTCTGGTGAACGTGTTGATCTGCGCCTGGCCGCGGAGAATGGGCGCCAGAACAATGGGTGCCGGAGCAAAGAAAGCCGCGTTCATCAGTTTTGCGCCTCCTCCGCGGGTGCGGTCCTTGTCGCATGGATGGTAAGTAGCCGCTTGCAGCCGCTTCCATCCAGATTGCACGTGTCACCGGTTTGCGTGAAGGATGTTGGAGTGATATCAAGGATGGACTCGCGCCACAACCGCCTGCCGCCACTGGGAGAGGGCTCCTGCTCATTAATGACAAATGCTTTGCCGTCCCACTGGATGGAAATGTCAGTGAGAGACCCTTTTACATCGCACACGTGCGGACTATGGTTGTTGCACTCCATACCGTGAAAGTCTTTGGTCTTGCTGTCCCACCAGATGACTCCCAACAAGACCAGCTCTTCACCGGCAATCGGCAGGCGCTCCTCCTGGAGAAATGTAAGATCGCCGTGAGTGGCGCGCCATACCTCCTCGCCATGCTGGATTGCGGCGTTGGGCGCTGGCTTATCGGATTCGAACTTTACCTCCAGGGACCACTTGCCGGAGAGCGCCTTGATGAGGCTCTGCATGTCAGCTGTCGCCTGAGATGATGCGGACGACGAAGACGGAAGCGTTGCTTTAGGAGCTTCCTGTGGTTGTGCATATAAAGAGGGCCCGAGTAGAGCAGCAAGCAGAAGTACATTAGCCGCGATTGATTTCATTCTACGCCTCTCCTAGAGATGTAAGTGTAACGAGTGAAGGAGCATTGTACAGGCTTAGGGCGCTGAAGCGTGCAAACCCTGAAGGGGTGAAAGAGTCTAGGGCCAGGTGCGGGGCGAAGTAGCCGCAACCCGTGAAGTTGGGCGAAAGACGATTGCAGGAACACATCCGATCATTCCCGCCAATATAGATTTCCCATTTTGGTACCAGGCTCAGATTTCAGTGCGAAATGGGAACGTCCCAGGTTGTTCAGGGCGGTGGATCAAGCGTCAAATGATTGAATAGGACAAAAAATGTCAGATCCTCGAATGGGATGTGGTACGGAGGTGAAATTAAAGAGTTGAAAGGAAAGGAACCATGAAGCAAGACAACAGAGTGTTCAGCCGCCAAAACGCGCGTGAACTCACAGTTGAGGAAACCTGGCAAGTAGCCGGCAGCCACGGCGTCCCTACCTTCCCCGGTTGCACTGCCCCGAGCCCGGCCAATCCAAACGGCGATGGTCCCACTGCGGATTGCAGCGCATAGGCCGCCAGTCATAGTGATCAACCACGGACGATCGCGGCGGACCAAAGCGTCAGGCCCGCCGCGAATCAGATGTTGTCAGGTGTCTCGGCCTAAGGGGCTCCGGTTCTTTTTGCATCTCTACCCACCCCTGCCGGGGTGGGCTAGACTCGTCCGCACCTTCACAGCCACAGCAGACCAAAACCGGGTCTGCCGCTGGCTGTTCCGGCGTTGGGTCATTCACGCCAAAAGCGGGCGCGAATGGGGCCGCCGTCATATACGCGTGTTCCATGGTCCGCAAGAAGCACGTCTTGGACCGTTCCTTGGTACATGCTCGCCTTGCGGCATTTGAGATGTTTACTATTCGTAGTGATAAGTCTGGCGATCGCTCACGCTGAGCAGCCGGAAAGGGTGAGCGCCTGCCAACTCAAGCGCAATCCAACATCCTACAACCACAAACTGATCGAGGTTACCGGGTTTGTCTCACACGGCTTTGAAGATTTCTCGCTGTTTGATGCGGATTGCCTGCCGTGGATGGGAATCTGGCTGGAGTATGGAGGCACTGAGAAATCAGGCACCATGTATTGCTGCGGAGTAACCGCCTCTCGCAGTCGCCCGAAGCCGCTGCACATTGAGGGCTTAGCCATTCCCCTTGTAGATAACGAACAGTTTCGGCAGTTCGATGAGCTGATTCAGCGCCGGCCGGACCGGCTGGTT
>DATEJX010000360.1:0-3260 GCA_035277785.1 Candidatus Angelobacter sp.
GCCGCTTGATAGTAGTAGAGCTGGTCCTGTAGTTGATCTCGCCTACAGCCAGTTCAGTAATCAGGGGCGCGTGTCCGGGCAAAACCCCGATATAGCCGGTGAGCGCCGGAATCTCGATGTATTCTGCCTGCTCGTCCACCACTTGCCGTTCAGGCGTTACCACTTCGAATTGGATCGTTTCCGCCATGGATTACGCAGCCGCGCCCGCTTTCATCTTCTGAGCTTCTTCCAGCACTTCTTCAATCGAACCCTTCATGTAAAACGCCTGCTCGGGGATGTCATCGTGCTTGCCTTCAATGATTTCCTTGAAGCTGCGCACCGTGTCAGCCACTTTCACATAACGCCCTTCGCGGCCGGTAAACTGCGCGGCCACGTGGAACGGCTGTGAAAGGAATTTCTGCACCTTGCGCGCGCGAGCAACCGTCAGCTTGTCATCTTCGCTCAACTCTTCAATACCCAGAATGGCGATGATGTCCTGCAGGTCTTTGTACCGCTGCAGAATCCTCTTCACGCCCTGCGCAACTTCATAGTGTTCCTGTCCCACGATGTGTGGATCAAGAATGCGTGACGTGGAGGCGAGCGGATCAACCGCCGGATAAATTCCGATTTCCGTCAAAGGACGCGAAAGCACTGTAGTTGCATCCAGGTGAGCGAACGTGGTCGCCGGAGCAGGATCAGTCAAGTCGTCAGCCGGCACGTAAATGGCCTGCACTGAAGTGACGGAGCCCTTCTTGGTAGAGGTAATGCGCTCCTGCAGTTCGCCCATCTCCGTCGCAAGATTGGGCTGGTAACCCACGGCGGAAGGCATGCGGCCCAGCAGAGCGGAGACTTCTGATCCGGCCTGGGTGAAACGGAAAATGTTATCGATGAACAGCAGCGTATCTGCGCCTTCGGCATCACGGAAAAATTCAGCCACGGTCAGACCGGTCAATGCCACGCGCAGGCGAGCCCCGGGCGGTTCCGTCATCTGGCCGTAAATCAACGCCGCTTTTGACTGGCTGGGATCACCCGGCTTGATCACGCCTGATTCACTCATTTCCAGCCAGAGGTCGTTCCCTTCACGCGTACGTTCGCCCACCCCGGCAAACACGGAATATCCTCCGTGCTGCTTGGCCACGTTGTTGATCAGTTCCATGATGACCACGGTCTTGCCCACACCTGCGCCGCCAAACAGCCCAATCTTTCCGCCTTTCAGGAATGGCTGAATCAGGTCCACGACCTTGACCCCGGTCTCAAACATCTCTGCCGTGGTGGATTGCTCTTCAAACGAAGGTGCGGGACGATGGATGGGCAGCTTCTTGTCCGCCTTCACCGGGCCGAGATTGTCCACAGGCTCGCCAATCACATTGATCACGCGGCCTAGAGTCCCTTTACCCACGGGAACAGAAATGGGGCCTCCGAGGTCGTTTACTTTCATGCCGCGAACCATGCCATCCGTCGCCTGCATGGCAACGCAGCGCACGCGCCCTTCACCCAGGTGCTGCTGTACCTCAAGGATGACATCAATCGGCGCTGGGACTTTGAAACCTTCGCTAGTTACCTGCAGTGCCTCATAAATCGGCGGCAGGTTCCCTTCACCGAACTGCACGTCCACCGCGGGACCGGCAATCTGAATGACTCTTCCAATATTTTGTGCCATAACTCTTTTCTGTTTCCTCTTTTTTGCGTCGCAGGAGCTCCTCCCGCTGCCGCTTGCATGTTTGATCGTCTCTGATGTTTTTCCGCAACTCAGCCCGGCCCAACTATCGGCCGGCGGCTGTTGCTCTTTAGCCGGCGGCCGCCGCGCCGCTCACAATCTCGATAATCTCCTTTGTGATCTTGGCCTGGCGTACGCGGTTCATTTGCAGCGTAAGGCCGTCAATCATGTCTGAAGCGTTATTCGTAGCGGAATCCATGGCCGTCATGCGCGCGGCGTGTTCAGCAGCTTCTGATTCCAGCATGGCGCGGAAGATCTGCACCGAGATATAACGCGGCAGCAGGCTGCCAAACAGCCGCGCCGGCGGATCTTCATAGATATAGTCAACCGGCTGAGCAGCAAAGCCCGCAGCCTTCTGGTCCATGGCGGAAGTGTCGGCTCCGCGCAAGCTTGCGCCGGCATGCAACGCAGCATCAATGCGGCGTTTCCGCTCTTCTTCGCTAACGCCTTCAGCCATCTCATGGACTTGTTCGCCAATCTGGCCTACCGGCAGAAGCTCATCCACTACCAGCCTCTGCGCAATCACTGACTTGAATTCGTTGTAAACGATATGCACCGAATCTACAGCCGCCTCAGAATAGAGCTGGCAGACCTTCTCTGAAATTTCCTTCGCACTCGCAAACTGAGTACGGTTGATCAAGCCAACATATTCCGCTGAAATTTGAATGGGCCCTTTGCGCTCTGCGCCTTCTGCAATGGGAAAACGCCGCCGGAAGAAGTCGCGTGCCTTTCTCCCCACCGTGATCAGATCAATGTTCTTGTCTTTCTTTTCCGCCAAAAAACGCAGAGCAGCTTTCAGGACGTTGGAGTTAAAAGCACCGGCAAGCCCTTTTTCTCCCGAAACCACAATCAACAACGTGGTCTTCTCAGGACGCCGAACCAGCAGCGGATGCCGTGGCTCGCCAGTGACGGAATCATAAATTTCAGCGCGCGAGACCAGCGATTTCAGGACGTTGGTGAGCATCTGGGCGTAAGGCCTTGCGGCCAGCGCCCGCTCCTGGGCGCGGCGCAGCTTGGCTGCCGAGACCATCTGCATGGCCTTGGTGATCTGCCGCGTGTTCTTTACGCTGCGAATCCGCCGCCGGATATCGAGAAGGTTTGCCATGGGACCTGCTTACGCCTTTGCTCCGGCCAGTTGTGTCTGGCTGACAAAGCGCTCCTTGAACTCCTTAAGAGCTTTCTGGATATCAGCCTTCAGGGCATCGTCAATAGTCTTTTTCTCCATGATTGTGGGTCCAAGCTTTGGATAGGAAGCATCCACAAACTTGTAAAGCTGCGACTCAAACTCCCGGATCTTATCCACCGGCATGTCGTCCAGAAAGCCGTTGGTTCCAGCGAAAATGATCAGAATCTGTTTGTCAAAGGGCAGTGGCTGGTATTGGTCCTGTTTGAGAATTTCCACCAGTCGGCTGCCGCGGTTGAGCTGGTTCTGCGTTGCCTTATCCAGGTCAGAACCGAACTGCGCAAACGCAGCCAGTTCGCGGTACTGTGCCAGTTCCAGTTTCAGCGTGCCGGCCACCTGTCGCATGGCCTTGATCTGCGCCGAACCGCCTACGCGGCTGAC
>DATEJX010000361.1:0-13493 GCA_035277785.1 Candidatus Angelobacter sp.
CAAATACTCTCTCGTCCACGCTTCGTCTTGATCACAATCCGCGCCCGCACCAGGTAGGCAATATGTTTTGAAATCATCTGCTGCGAGAGTGCAAACGGTTTCGTCAATCCATGCACAGAGGCCGGTCCACGTGAAAGCCGTTCGATCATCGCCCGGCGGGTTGGATCAGACAAAGCCGCAAATGTTGTACCGAGACTATCCACAACCATATGGTAGTGGCTTTTCCACCGATGTCAAATGTGAATTTTCGCGATTCCTAAACCCTGGCTCATTCACCTGACGATGAAAGTGCGCATCTTTTCGGGGTTGACCGGGGGGGTAAGGGGCGGATAAACCTATTGCCGAAATTGCCAAAATTGCCAATATTCCGCCCCAGCAGACGAAAACCGCGTCTCCATCCCAGATTGCGCAAGAGCGGCGCAATCCGGGAGCCCTGCTGACGGTGACCCCGACTGCCAAAGATTGGTGATTGAAAACCGGCAAAAGGAAATCGCGGTGATCGGGACGCAAAGGCAAAACCTTACCGCGGATAAACACGGATCCACGCGGATTCGGAAACATTTGCCCCGATGGGCAAAACAGTCGCAAGCGGATGGCCGAGATGTAAAAAGCAAGGCCGGCCTCAGGGCTATAAAATAACCGAGTGCGCCGCTCCTTCAAAGCCCATCTGCTGCTGGTTCTGATCACTTTTATCTGGGGCAGCACCTTCGTTCTTATCAAAGCTGCGCTTCGGGATTCATCTCCGCTCCTGCTGAACGCTGTCCGGTTGGGGTTGGCGGCTGTCCTGCTCGCAATTTATTACCGCAGAGATATCGCCCGACTTACGCGCCCTGCCTTCCTGATGGGCTGTGCCGTGGGAGTTTTCCTCTTTCTTGGCTATGCTTTCCAGGCCACCGGGTTGGTGCTGACGACACCGTCAAAGTCGGCATTTCTCACTGGCGTTTCCACTGTGCTGGTACCGATTGTGATGGTGGCACTTTGGCGGACAAGGATCCACGCATGGCGCGCGATAGGGATTCTGCTTGCGATTATCGGTCTGTTCCTTATGACTGTACCCGCGGGCCGTCAGGGGCTGGCCGACTTTGCAAAAGTGAATGCCGGTGATCTTCTGACGCTTGTCTGTGCTCTTGCCTTCGCTTTCCAGATTGTGTTTCTGGGCCGCGCAACGCAGAGATTTCCCTTTGAGCAGGTGGCGTTCCTCCAGATTGGAGTGGCTGCAGTGCTCACTGCGATTTCATCTCCTTTTCTAGAAAGACCCCATCTGCACTTGAATGAAACCGTGCTGGCTGCGATTTTGATCACGGGTATCCTTGGGACTGCGGTTGCTTTCACCGTACAGGCCTGGGCACAGCAGTTCACCCCAGCAACCCACGCGGCCTTGATCTTTACATTGGAGCCGGTGTTTGGCTGGCTGACGTCCTATGTGGTTACGGGAGAACGGTTGGGAGTCCGTGCGGGCGCGGGTGCGCTGCTGATTGTGGCAGGCATTCTGCTGTCAGAAGTGCTTGGAAGCGTCTCTCAGCCTGAATCAGAAGTGGCGGCTGGGACTGAACAGACCAGTTCTGCCGGATAACGCACCCCCCTGTTTTGGCGTCTAAAAGTGTGCGTCCCATCAGAATGGATACCGCTGCCGCCGTAGAAGCTTTCCATTCTATAATCTCTTAAGGTCGCAATAGCCGGAGGTTGTTTCCCATATGAACTCGCGTTTTTCCGCGTTGCTCGCCCGGATCAGGGCCCAGAGGCTGGCTTCCAGTCTGGTCATCCTGCTGACGTTGACCATAGGCATCCTGATTGGCACGGTGCTGAGCCGGAGCGGAGTAAGAGGCAATTCATCATCATCGCCCGATGCCAGCCTGCTGCCGATGCAGACTCCGCAACAGCTCAGCAACACATTCGGCCAGGTAGCCAAGCGAGTGGAACCGGCGGTAGTCAATATCAATACCGAATCCAATCCCAAGCCCCGTCGCCGCTTCAATCGCGGGCAGGGGGGCAATGGCCAGGGTCAGGGCCAGGGAGATCAGGGCGATGATCTGCAGGATTTCTTTAACCGCTTCTTCGGCGGGCAAGGTGGCCAGGGCGGAGGCGGCGATGAAGACCAGAACCCGTTCGGCGACGGCCCGGGCGGCGGGCGTTCGCGTTCTCTTGGCTCAGGCGTGATTCTGAACGCGAATGGCTACATTATTACCAATTTCCACGTAGTGGATGGCGCGGATCGCATTCGCGTTCGCCTCAAGGACGATCCGCAGAGTGTGCAGCACGACGCAAAACTCGTGGGTGTTGATCGCGAGACCGATCTGGCTGTAATCAAGATTGAACCCCCCAAAGACAAACAGCTGGTTGCTGCAACCCTGGGCGACTCTGACTCCATGGGGATTGGCGACTGGGTACTGGCCATGGGAAGCCCCTTCGGGCTGGAAAATACCGTCACGGCGGGCATTGTTTCTGCGCGTGGACGCAACATCAACCCGACTCGGCAATTCCAGTCATTTATTCAAACAGACGCTGCCATTAATCCCGGCAACTCCGGGGGCCCGCTGGTGAACATGCGCGGAGAGGTCATTGGGATTAATACTGCTATTTATACCCAATCCTATGGCTACCAGGGCGTTGGCTTCGCCATGCCATCCAATACGGTCCGCGAAGTCTATGACCAGCTGACCAGTGCTGAGCACCGCGTTGCCCGCGGGTCTATTGGCGTCACGTTCAATTCGCAGACGCCTGCCCTGGCCCATGTTTATGGAGTTAAACAGGGCGTGACCATCTCCGGCGTTACCCCCGGACAGGGAGCAGAAAAGGCAGGGCTGCAGGCAGAAGACACCATTACCGCCGTCGACGGCAAGCAGATCAAGAATGGCGATGACCTGGTAAGCATCATCTCCACTATCAAGCCGGGGACCAAAGTTCCCCTGGAGTACGTCCGCAACGGTCAGCATAAGCAGGCCACGGTAACCGTGGGCGATCGGGCCAAGGTGGTGGCGGATGACCGCGGCAGCGATTCCGATGACGATAACGTCGATAGTGGCGTGTCTTCTCCCAACAAACTGGGATTGAGCGTGCGCAACGTGACCAATGAGACAATGGACCGCCTCGGCTTGGACTCAAAGAACCGGGGCGTTCAGGTGACGGAAGTCAAGCCGGATTCCTTTGCTGAAGACTTAGGGCTTACTGCCGGAAATATCATCCTCAAGGTCAACAGGCAGCCCGTCAATAGTGAAGAGGAGTTCCGCAAGGTTACAAGCCAGCTTAAAAGCGGCGAGGATGTGGTGTTAGTTGTCCGGGCCGGTCGTGGAGCGTCCGGAAACACGCTCCTTTCCGGCACTTTGCCTTAAAAATCAAGACCAATCCAGCGCCGGAATTGATGGTGTGTTCCGGCGCAACTTTCTGTATCTAAGGGGTTTGTCTGGTAACGAGAGCTTGCTTTCCCGGGACTCTTCAGTAACAGAGCTGGCCAACATAGTTGTGGAACCGCGGCATCAAACCGTGACATCATACTGGCCGCCACTTTAGACCCTCGAGGTGTTTATTGCGTCTGACCTTCAGGAAACTGTTTTTGTCCAGTTTATTGCTGGCCCTATGTACCAGCCTGGGATACCCACAGCCGGCTCCCAAAAAGACCACTCATAAGACAAGCAAGCACCACAGCCGGTCGCACCGCGGCAAGAAAACCTCGTGGAAGCGCCACGGACAGCAGCAAATTGCACCCGACCGGGCCCGCGAAATCCAGAATGCACTGATTCGTGAACATTATCTGACCGGTGAACCGACCGGCGAATGGGATGCCCGCACGCAGGCGGCGATGGTGAAATACCAAAGTGACAACGGCTGGCAAAACAAGGTCACTCCCGATTCCCGGGCGCTAATCAAACTGGGACTAGGCCCGGACTACTCACAGCAACAACTGCTGAATATGCCGACCACATCAGATGCCCTGGCCAGCGCTGGTAGATCCCAGGCAGCAGCAACTGGCACATCGACAGATAAGCAATAGAGCGATTCACAGGGTTTGTAGAAAAGGTGGCTGAACGCCACCCTTTCTGTTTGGTTAAACTTGTGGGAATCTATTCGATGATTACAGGCCAGGAGCTACTTGATGCTGAAGGTCCAGCATTGATTCAAGCTATGCGCGGTACAAATTCTTCTGGCCATTTGCCGCAAATCAACTTTTCTTTGATTACAACCAAAACACTCCCTAAGTTTTTAGGAATCGTCTCCTACTCCGGGACAAGCAGGCGTTCTTTAATTCCCTCATCTTCTTTCATGAACTCGATTAAGGAACGCCTAACGGGCTCAAGCGTACCGTCAGGCGAGTAGATGGCGCCGCAACCGGCAGGAATTCCGATCCCTCTCTGCTGATTCCGCGATAGATTTACCAGTGCTCGCAGGTTCCACCAGTCCTCATCTTCTTCATGTGCGCCTACATAAAAGGGCGCAAAGCCGAACATGTCAATCACTTTGGGCTGTGCTTCCTCACTGAGTGCTCCCAGTGCCAATTGGACCGCACCCGCAGAAACTCCAACCAGGACACTGCCGTCATACCGCTTGTGCAGAAGCATCTCTTTTATTCCGCTCTGCACGAACGCGCGCCATCCTCGCAGCGCGTCACCTCCTGAAAGAAGAACCAGATTGGCTTCCTCCAAAAAAACGCGTTCACCGCTTGAGAGTTGCTCAGAAATCATGCAACACTCCTTGATGCCTATCAGTTCCATTGCCGCGAGAAAGAGATCGTAAAACTCGGCTTGATTGTTGTTCGACGCGCCCAGGTATGCGGCTTTGGCCTTGCCCGGAAGGTCTGCCTGGAGCCGACGGGTTAAAGCATTGCTGCCCTTTTCAAAGAACAGCAACTGGCTGTCTGCCAGTAGATAAAGCGGCTTGATCTCCAAAAGTGCTCCCCTTTCCGGTTAAGTAATGTACAGCCAGAAGAACGGGCCAGCATGCCGCAGTTTGATGGCAGCGAGGAACATGGAAACGCAATTCTGCCGACTGCGAACGTTCCTGGGAAAGGCCGGCGCTTCATGGCTGAGCGAGATTTGGCAGGTTACTTTAATAACCACCTAAGCATTTCTCCGGCTTGAGCTGTCTAAGGATGACAAGCATAGTAAAGTAAGCAAAACTCCGGTAATTCCGGCGCCCGGGCATTAATTTGGCCACAGGGCGATACAATAGAGCCCAACACACATGGTTTCAACGCAGCTCCAGTCTTCAGCAGCCGTCCGTGCCGTAGCCATTGAGAAGTCTTTGCGTTCCATCATCCGCGGAAATGATGAAGTTGTCCGCATGGCCATGGTGGCTGTGCTTGCCCGTGGACACTTGCTCATAGAAGGAGTTCCCGGCGTCGGCAAAACCACTCTCGCGCATACAATGGCCCGAACCGTGGATTGCAGCTTTCAGCGCATCCAGTTCACCAGTGACATGCTGCCTTCGGATCTCCTGGGCATTTCCGTCTATTCGGCCACCGAGCAGCAGTTTGAATTCAAGGCAGGTCCTGTCTTCACCAATATTCTTCTGGCTGACGAGATCAATCGCACCACGCCAAAGACGCAGTCGGCGCTGCTGGAAGCCATGAATGAAGGACAAGTGACCATGGACGGCCACTCGCATCCTCTGCCCCAACCGTTCCTCGTGCTGGCCACACAGAATCCGGTTGAGCATCACGGAACCTATCCTCTTCCCGAATCGCAACTGGACCGCTTTCTGGTCCGGGTGCGAATGGGCTATCCGCATGCCGAAAACGAACGCGAGATCCTGCGCTCAGAAGCAGGAGCAGCGCGGCTGGAAGAGGTCCGTCCCGCAGCGAGTGGTGCGGACGTGATCGCCATGCAGGATGAGGTCACCCAGGTGAAAGTGGATGACTCACTGGTTGATTACGCTTTGGCCATCGTAAACCGTACGCGTGAATCGGAATCTCTGGCTCTGGGCGTTTCTCCGCGCGGCTCCATCATGCTTTATCGCGCAGCACAGGCCATGGCTTACCTCGACGGCCGCAAGTTCTGCACGCCGGAAGATTTCAAAGTCCTGGCGGTGCCGGTATTCTCGCATCGCGTGGTCATCAACGCGCGCTACTCTTCAACCCTCAAGAAGTCTGAGCAGGCAGAAACTATCATCCGCGATATCATCCAAAGTGTTCCTGTGCCCGTATGAGCTGGCTTAGAGCCTTGATGCTGCTGTGCCTGATCGTCTGGATCGGCGGCATTATCTTTTTTGCTTTCGTACTCGCGCCCACAGTCTTCACGGTTTTGCCCAGTAACGAACTCGCCGGTAATGTGGTGAATCCCAGTCTCACCCGGTTGCACTGGATGGGCGTAACCGCCGGGGTGATATTTCTTCTCTGCTCGCTGCTGCACAATCGTTTGAAGCACGCGCAATTGCGTGTATTTTCCGCCAGCCATGTGCTTCTGGCAATCATGCTGTTGCTGACGCTAATCTCGCAGCTTTCCGTCATTCCAAGGATGCAATCTCTTCGCAGCAGCATGGGCGTGATTGACAATGTCTCGCCATCGGATCCCCGACGCATTGAATTCAACCACCTGCACGTCTGGTCGACCGAACTCGAAGGCGGAGTGCTTTTTCTGGGGCTGGGCGTGGTTCTTTTGACCGCACGGCGATTCTCGGCCTAGCGGTTAGCCTTGAGCTCTTAGCCATTAGCCAGAAATACCCGACCGGCTTACGCTAATGCGTTCTCCGAGCAGCGCTGCCGTCTGCTCACGACTAAGCACGGAGAGATCATGGTTCCTAATTTACAATCGAAGGTTGCGCCAAAAGCTAAGTGCTAATAGCTAAAAGCTAAATACTTGTTTAAGGGTGAGGCCGTCCACGCGCCGAGCCCGCTGCAACAGGAGCAAAACGCAGTTGATTAAGCCATGCCGTTAAGCGGTTTGGAGCGTAGCGACAAAAAACCAATGAAAACAGGCATTATCGGCCTGCCTCAGGTAGGCAAGACATCATTATTCAAAATCCTTACCAAAGTGGACGTCTCGGCGCACGCGAATCCGCGCGAAGCGCATTTGGGAGTGGCCAAGGTTCCGGACGACCGTCTCGACCGCCTCGCTACGCAGTACAACCCCAAGAAACTCACGCACGCAGTCGTGGAGTACGTGGATGTGGCAGCCATTGGCCAGGAAGCCCTCAAAGAAACCGCTTTTCTCACCAACCTGCGCACCGTGGACGCTCTGGCGCACGTGCTGCGGGCTTTTGATGATCCTGCCATTCCCCATGTGGGGGACATCAATCCCTTGCGCGACGCAAAGACGGTGGACTTCGATTTGATCGTGAGCGATTTGGGGCAGGTAGAAAAACGTCTGGAACGGCTGGAAAAAGATCTCAAGAAGATGAAGAACGCAGAACTGGAACGCGAGTTCGATCTCATCAAGCGCTGCAAGGCGCACCTGGAGAAAGAGCTGCCGTTGCGCGAGATGGAAATCTCAGCAGAAGATGAAAAGCGCATCCGCGGCTTCATGTTCCTGAGCCAGAAACCAATTCTTTATGTTCTGAACATCAACGAGTCACCCACGCTCGGCCCAGACCTTGAGAACGCAGTTACGAAATACAACCTCACTGAGATAGCCTCACGGACCAACGCCGGCGCAACTGCCATTTGCGGCAAGGTGGAAGCCGAACTCGCGGATATGAGCGACGAAGAAGCGCAGGAGTTTCTCGCCAGCTATGGTCTTAAAGAGAGCGGACTCACGCGCCTGATCCGCAAGACTTATGAGCTGTTGGGCGTAATTTCCTTCTTTACTATCGGCGAAGATGAATGCCGTGCCTGGACTGTGCCGAAGAGTTCACGCGCTCAGGCCGCAGCAGGAGCCATCCATTCCGATCTGGAGAAACACTTCATCCGCGCGGAAACCATCCATTGGGACAAACTGCTGGATGCCGGCTCTGAAGCCAACGCGAGGAGCAAGGGCTTACTGCGCTTAGAGGGGAAAGACTACATCGTCCAGGATGGAGACGTGCTGCACATTCGACACAGCGGATGATTGAATCTCTGGGATGGTCGCGCGTGTTGTGTGATGATCTGATATCCTCGCCTATTCTTCATGAGTTCATTCACAACAAGTGTTCTGCTGGGACTGGCAGCGGCGGTTGCCAACGGTTTGGGCGGCGCGGTACTGGTCCAAAGGGAATGGGAAAAACGGTATCTTCGCTATTTTATAGCACTCGGTTCGGGCTTCATGCTGGGGACTTCCCTTCTGGAGATGCTGCCGGAAAGCATTCAACTCGCCGGACCGAATGCTCCCCTGCTTATACTTGCCGGATATTTTATTGTGCATTTCTTTGAGCACACGGTCACTTCTCACTTTCATTTTGGTGAAGAGACCCACTCAGAGGAATTTCTCAATTCGAATCGCATCTACTCGGTGATCTTCGGGCTGGTCATTCATACTTTTTTTGACGGAATCGCCATCGCATCCGGATTCCTGGTCTCAAACTGGCTGGGCTGGGTGATTTTTCTTGCTGTAATCCTGCACAAGGTGCCGGAAGGTTTTACGGCCTCATCCATCATGCTGGCAGCGGGACGCAGCAAAAGGGTGGCATGGGCCGCATCCGCTCTTCTTGGCTTCGCTACATTGATTGGCGTGCTCACGGTCACCGTCTTCACGCGATCGCTGACCGAGGGGATGCCGCTCTCCGCCGGCGTCACTCTCTACGTGGCAGCTTCAGACTTGATACCTGAGGTCAACCGCGAACGCGGCATCGGCGTGGCGCTGGCAGTGTTTTTGGGAGTGGGAATGTTTTTGGGGATTCAGAGATTATTTCACTAGCACGAAGAGATTGGCTCTTAACAATTGCCAAGATTGCCAGAACTGCCAAAATTCAGAATTGAAGATCTCATGCATCGCGCAGCTTCTCTGCCTTGGATATCCAGCCCGATGCTCAAAGTCTCAATTTGGCAATTCCTTTACTCGACCTCGCGCTTCGCCCTGTAACCTTCGCGCGACACGATCTGATATTTCACGTCCTTGCCTTTCTCGTCGCGCATCTTGAGTGGTTTGCCGTCCGGTCCAACGAGCTCCACTTTGATCTTGCGATACGATCCATCTTGAGCAGTATTCGAGGGATGGTAGGCCAGGCTGTACTGATTGCGTATGGTCTGCCCGATATCGGAAAAAATCTCGCGGAACTGTGCCTGAAACAGCGGCGCATAGTACTTGCCGCCGGTCATTTTGGCAAAGCTCTTCATCTGATTGTCCGCCTGCAGCCATTCTGTACGGCAACTGAAAGATGTGATTGGGCAGAGGATACTGGAGCCGCCATGGGAGTCAAGATATTCACGCAAGGCCTGGCCGGTGCTGACGCTATAAATTGCAATGTCCTTAGAGTTCTGCACCTTTTTGAGTGTTTGATCGAGCGTGTGTTTGCTGAATGTGTCCCTTCCGCTGGAAATCAGGATGATGTATTTGCGTCCTTCCACGCCCTCCAGCCGGTCTACGGTGTCATAGAGCGCGTCAAACAGATTTGACTCCTGAGACATGGCGAACTGCAGGCTGCGCAATCCTTCATAGATCTCGCGTTTGTCCTGGGTGAAGTCCGCCAGGATGTGTTCGCGAATGTCATACGTTACCAGCGCAATCCAATCTTCCTTCTTGAGAGTGCTGGCGAAAACGCTGGAGGCGTAAAGCGAGTCATACTCGAAGGGATAAAAATTGTTGGCAAACTCCATCAGGATTACAGCAGTGATGGGAGCCTGGGTCTGATTGAATCCGCTGATCTTCTGCGGTACGCCATCTTCAAGCACGCGGAAGTTTCCTTCCTTCAGCCCGGGCACAAAAACGCCGTCTTTGGTCAGCACGCCCACATCCAAAGTCACCAGGGGCACGTTCACCTTTAGGCTGAAGTTGGGCATGGCCTCGTCTTTTTTGGGTGGCTTGGGCGCCTCTTCCTTCTTCGGCGTCGGCTCCTCTTTCTTCTTGGGAACGGCAATCGGGCCAATGTCACCTTCCGGACCGCCCGCTGACGGCGTGGTGTTCTGCTGGTTCTGTTGTTGCTGCACGTCAGGACTCGCCTGCGGCTGGGGCTGGCTCTGCCCCGCCATGGACCCAGGCAGGAGCAACCAAATCAACGCGAATAAAGACGCGAGTGAGAGAGAACTCACGAGCGGCAAACAGGAGCGTTTCACACTGGACAGTGGGGGCATTCTGCGTCTGCCTTCATGTTTAGGTTTCTTAAATAGTATAGATGCACCAACTCACAGTTCCAGAAGCCTTTTTGACCGCTCAGCACTCCGCATGCAAAGAACTGTTAAGGTCATGATTTTTCAGGCTTTGATGGGGGACTTAATCCAAGGCGAACCCCCTAGGGGGAGTACACGGTCTTATGTGGCGAACTAAGCACATTTGTGACTGACTTTTTGAGAGCTTCTGGATTACTATGACTTTACGAACTCAGCTTTTAAATGCAAGTTTATGCGCCTAACGAGCGGTTCGCGCACGGCACTTTGCAATTCAGGTTCAGCCGTATGAAAAAAGTAGTCATCTTCGTCTCGATCTTCTCATTTTTGGGCCTGGCCCGCGCCCAAAGTCAACCAAACCAGAGCTCAACCCCAAAGAAAACCGCGGCGCAGACTCAGTTCATGTCTGTAGACGAGGTTCGTACTGGGATGAAGGGCGTCGCTTACACGGTCTTTGAGGGCACTCAGCCGGAATCCATGGGGGTTGAAGTTCTTGGCGTGCTCAAGAACATGAACGGCCCCAGGAGCGATGTGGTGCTGGTGCGCCTTACGGGCGAGAAAGCCGAATATACCGGCGTGGTCGCCGGAATGAGCGGAAGCCCTGTTTACATTGACGGCAAGTTGCTGGGAGCCATCGCTTACCGTATTGGCCAATTCTCCAAAGAACCGATTGCCGGCGTTACCCCAATCCAGCAGATGCTCGAAATCAACGAATTTGATTCCAGCATCAATCCGCAAACAACCGCGGCAGCGGCAAAACCGGTTGCACCTGAAAAGACCAGTGGTCCCGGACGGGCCGATGCCGGCCAGGTTCAGGGAGTGACGCAATATCTGCAGCCCATCGATTCTCCCTTCGTGTTTAACGGCTTTACCGAATCATCTTTGAAGGAATTTGCGCCGCAATTTGCCTCCGCTGGGATCACGCCGGTGATGGGCGTAGGCTCTGCGAGCAATGCCAAACAGCCCGAGCCCCTGGTTCCGGGTTCGGCCGTTAGCGCCATCCTGGTTCGCGGTGACATGGACGTGGCCGCTACCTGCACCGTAACTTACATGGATGCAGAACATCTTCTGGCCTGCGGGCATCCGCTCACGCAATACGGCATGGTGGATATGCCGATGACGAAAGCGAACGTGATCGCTACGCTAGCGTCGCCGCTCAACGCTTTCAAAATCATCAACACCACGGAATCGGTAGGCGCATTCGTGCAGGACCGCAAGACCGGCATCATGGGTTTGTTTGATAGGAATCCACAGATGATTCCGGTGACGTTGAGCATCCATGGACCCAGCGGTCCCAGGGAATTTCATTACGAAGTCCTCAACAACGCCAAACTGACACCGCTCATGATGATGACCACGGTTTATAACGCGCTCATGGGTATGAATCAGTATGGTGAGGAAACGACATACCGGATGAACGGCCGGATCCAGGTGAACGGATTCCCTGACGTGCGCATGACCAACATGTTCTCTCCCACTGACAGCCAGCCGACGGCCTTCGCAGTCGCAATGGCCCTGGGAGAGCACTTTGGACGCATCTACGACAATCCTTTTCAGGCGCCCACCGTTGGCGGTGTGAATCTGGAATTTGAACTTGAGCGCGACCGTCATTCGGCCGTGCTTGAGAACGCGCGCACTGACGTGACGGAAGCGCGTCCCGGTGACGAGATCACAGTGGAAGCTGTGCTGCGTCCCTACCGAGGCGACCGCATTGTGCGCCGCATTCCTGTGCGCATACCCACATCAGTTCCCGACGGGACCTTGCGCATCCTGGTCAGCGATGCTGAGACCCTGGACCGTGCGCGCAAGATGAGCCCTGTTCGAGGGCTTGATCTGGGATCAACCATTGAATTGCTGAACAAAGAACACCTGAATGATCATCTCTACGTTTCGTTGCTGGAACCGAACCCACAGGCAACAGTAGAAGACAAGGTCATGCCGGGCGTGCCGCTCTCCGTGATGAATGTGATGGACGGAATGCGCTCCACCCAGCAAATGGTGGTGTTCAATGAATCCGCGGTGCATGAATCATCCACGCCTGTCGGCTACGTAGTAACGGGCTCACAGGTGATCAGCCTGACCATTAAATAGTCAGAACCGTTGCTATCCGGGCGCGGCCAGCTCTTGCCGGCTGCGCTCAAACAGCGATTCTGTCGGGCTTGTTTTCTGCATGCCTGCCTCGCACTTCTGAATTCTGCTCTGAGGCAACCTGCTGTTAGTCTTAATAAATAAAATGAAAATATTTTTTTCTGCTCTTTTGCTTTGTGCTCTTTCAGCGGTTGTGGTTGCGGAGGGCACGCGTTTATGGAATGAGACCGGCTACGAGGAATTCGAACGTGGCACCGCGCGCGGTGTAGCCATTCGCAGCACCGGTCAATTGGAACTGGCGCCTGCTTTCAAAGTGTTGTCCACCACTCCTTCGACTTTCATCTGGCAGATCGCGTCAGATCGTGACGGCGCTGTTTACGCCGCCACCGGTGCGCCAGCCCGGGTTTATCGCATTACTCCGGACGGGAAATCCACAGTCATCTTCGAACCCAAAGAGCTGCAGGTCCAGGCCCTTGCGTTGGGTAGAGATGGCGCAATTTACGCCGCCACCTCGCCCGATGGCAAGGTCTACAGGATTGCTCCAAACGCTCAGTCAAAGGCAGCTGCGCCTGAATACTCCGCCAGCGTGTTCTTCGATCCCAAAACCAAATACATCTGGGACCTCGCTTTCGATAACGACGGCCGCTTGTACGTCGCTACGGGTGACAATGGCGAGATTTATCGAGTCGATAGGAACGGACAAGGCGCTGTTTTCTTTAAGTCAGATGAAGCTCACATCCGCGTTCTGGCCTTCGATCCGAAAGGCAATCTGATCGCCGGTTCTGATGGAGGTGCGCTGGTTTACCGCATTTCTCCAACCGGAGAAGGATTTGTTCTTTATAGTGCCCCGCGAAAAGAAATCACCGCACTGGCAGTAGACGGCTCCGGCAATATTTATGCTGCGGCCACTGGCGAAAAACGCGCCCTGACGACTGCCGCGCCCTCTACGCCCATCACCGTACAACCGGGATCGCAGCCGATTACGGCGCCCCTGGTGGGCAATGTGAACCTGGGCGGCTCTGACGTGTACCTGATTGCTGCGGACGGCTCTCCACGCAAGATCTGGTCCTCTCATGATGACATTGTGTATGCGTTGAATTTTGACGCTTCAGGCCGCTTGATAGCAGGAACTGGCAACAAGGGCCGGATCTATGCGATCGAGAAGGACGGCACGTACACTGACCTGATTAAAGCCAGCGCCAACCAGGTTACCGGGTTCAGCAAAGCGCCCGGCGGA
>DATEJX010000362.1:0-23085 GCA_035277785.1 Candidatus Angelobacter sp.
CATCCGTGTCGCCCTGTGGAGCGGGGAAGAAGAAGGACTGTTGGGCTCACAGGCTTATGTGAAAGAACATTTTGGCGACGCCGAAAATCCCAAGCCCGACTTCTTCAAACTGGATGCCTACTTCAATGTCGATTCCGGCACCGGACGCATTCGCGGCGCCAGCGTTTTCGGTCCGCCCGCAGCCGCTGACGTTCTTCGCCAAGTCGTAGCGCCGTTCTCTGATCAAGGCGTAGGCGGAGCCATCGCAAACAAATTCCGCCGTCTCGGCGGGACTGACAGCACTTCTTTCTCCCAGGCAGGACTTCCCGGCATTGGCTTGGGCCAGGACCCCATCGAGTATTTCTCTGACACCTGGCACACGAACCTTGATACCTACGAGCGGATCATTCCGGATGACGTGGAGAAGGATGCCGTTCTGGTGGCTTCGGCCATTTACCAGCTTGCCATGCGTGATGACATGCTGCCACGCTTCGCCAAGTCTGACATGCCGCCAAAGCCTGAGCCGGAAGGAGCGCAAACTGCATCCGCAGGTACGGGAACACCTGCTCAACCTGCCGCCCCGGCAAGCGGAAATAAACAGGCAGCTCCAGATGCTTCAGGACATCCGGCAAGCAAGGGTCCAGCGCACAAGAAGTAATTTGGGTTTGCGCCTCCGTCCCAATGGTCCTTCGGCGGAGGCGCAAGAAGTTCGTTACTTCTTTGACGGATCGTCGCTCGCGTTCACGTAGTTGAACTGTACCGGCGACATTCCATGTACCTGCACAACCACCTCGCCTCCGGTCGCCATGGCGTAGTGATGCATATCCGGATCCAGGTAAGCAAAGCTGCCTGCGGGGAATGCGTTCATTTTGCTCTCATCAAACTTGTCGCCCATTCCAACCTTGAATGTGCCTGAGATCACCGTCACGTTTTCCCGCGTGGGATGCCAGTGGGGCGCGATTTTGTAACCTGCGGGCATTTTCAAGCGGATCGTGAAGTCGCCGCTGGACGCCGTGGGATCACCCTCCAGCACCGCGAATTGAGCGCCTGGCTGCAGGAAGGCCGGGGCAGGGCCGTAAGGAACGCTATCCGGCGTAAACGCATTATGGGGCTTCGGACTGGCCACCAATGCAGTTGCAAATAATCCAATCATCAGAAGCAGTTTTTTCATCGTCTCACCTCTATCCAATTTCCTCTTACCCGGGTCTCTCTCCGGTATGCATGTACTATCCACCCCTTCATCGTTCTTAACAATGCACTGTTTTGAGACATCTCTGTTCCCAGCTAAGTCATTGAAAACACGCGGGTAGATCTCGGTTGTTACCTGCCTTTCTGTTTGCTCTTGGCCCTCAAGCCTTACAAAATGCTAGACTTGGCCTCAGTCAAGAGGGCATCTTGGCGTTCCCAGCACAAGCCAGAAACATACTCAGGTTCGGCGCCTTTGAACTGGAGTTGCGCGCGGGCGAACTGCGCAAATCCGGACTGCGCATCAAGCTGCAACAGCAGCCGCTCCAGATTCTGCAAATCCTGGTTGAGCGCTCGGGCGAGGTCGTCACGCGCGAGGAGCTGCGGCAAAGACTGTGGCCGGCGGGAACCTATGTCGACTTCGAGCGCAGCCTCAACAAGGCTATGGTGCGTCTGCGCGACGCCCTCGGCGACTCCGCCGATTTTCCACGGTTCATTGAAACTCTGCCGCGCAAAGGCTATCGTTTTCTCGCTCCGGTTGAAGGAGGCAGAACGCCGGATGCTTCTGCCGCAGGCGTTACTTCGATTGCGGTGCTGCCGTTCCTCTTGCTGAATGCTCTTGAACAGAAGGAATCTCTCTCACTCGGCTTTGCCGATGCACTGATCACCGCCCTGGGCAGCCAGGAAGATTTGATCGTCCCGCCCACCGCGGCCATCATGCATTACCCCGCGGGAAGTGATCCGCTTGAGGTCAGCCGCAATCTGGAAGTGCGCTACGTTCTTCAGGGAAACATTCAGACGATCGGAGTACAGTGGCGCGTCTCCATTCAGGTGTTCGACGCCCAGAGCAGAAAGATCGCCTTCACGCAAAAATACGACTTTCATCTTGAAAATGTTTTTGACGTTCAGGACCAGATGGCCGCGCGCGTGGCTGAACTTTTGCAGCTCCGCTTCAGCGCTCCCTTACCGCGAAGCCGTGATCGCTACACGCAAAACCCCGCGGCCTACGATGAGCTTATGCAGGCGCTGCGCGATAGCTCATCCGATGACCGCACGGCGCGCGATCGCGCCATCGATCTGCTGTCCAGATCGGTTGAGCGCGATCCGCAGTTTGCCCTGGCTCACGCCGTCCTCTCCTACGCCTGCGCGGTGAAGTACTTTGAGACTGATTCCAATCCCCAATGGCTAGAGAAGGCGGAAAGCCACTGCCATCGTGCCATTGAGCTGGATCCTGAACTGGCGGAGGGCCACCTTGCTCGCGCGTACATACTCTGGAGCCCGGCCAGGAACTTTGATCATCTGAAAGCCATCGCAGAACTGCAGAGGGCATTGGCGCTGCAGCCCAACGTGCAGCACGCCCACAATCGCCTCGGCACCATCTGTGCGCACATCGGCCGGTTTAACGAATCACGCATGTTCTATGAGCGCGCACACCGCCTCAACCCACAAAGTCGCGCTGGCCATGGCGTCGTCCAGGCATATCTTTGGGAAGGCAAGCTTGCGGAGGCCCAAGAGGAAATTGACGTCTGGCTCAAGGAGAGCCCGGGCTACATCTATCCTGTCTATTATCGACCCTGGCCGGGCCTGCTGGCGGGCAACGTTGATGCCGCTGCTGTTCTAGTGCGCGAAGCGCTGAATCGTCACCCGGAAGATCCGATCGTCGTCAGCTTGCAGGGACTTGTTTATGCCTTTCGCGGCGAACGCGCGTTGGCCGTTGACTGCGTGCGCAAAGCCTGCGCCATGCCGCGCTCTTTTGGCCACTCTCACCATACCTACTACCAGATTGCGGGTATTCACAGCCTGCTCGGTGAATCCGCGGAAGCTTTGGCGTGGCTGGAACGCGCGGTGAATACCGGCTTCCCCTGCTGGCCATTTTTCTCCATCGATCCTGCGCTCAGGAATCTGCATGCCTCGCCGCAATTTCAAACCCTGGTGAAAACGCTGCAAGAGAAGTATTCGAACCTCGCGCTTGGCTAAGACAACATACTTTGCTCCGAATTGAGCCTTGCGAGTGGTACTCTATCTGGTTTTCAAGGAGCCCCAATGAATCGCCGCCGTTTTTTGCAGAACGCAGGAATTGCCGCCAGCGTCGCCCTGGCTCAGCCCGGGTCTGCTTTTTCCCAAAATCCTCCGGAAGCAAAGTCTGTTCCCGAGCCCATCGCCAAACTCAAATCGCGCAAGGATGAAGCCAAGCCCATTACTCCGGCGGAACGCGAACAGCGACTGGAACGCGCACGGCAGCTCATTGGTGAGAACAAGCTGGACGCCATTATGATGATCGGTGGCACCTCGCTGCTTTACTTCACCGGCATTCACTGGTGGCTGAGTGAACGGCTGTTTGCCATGGTCCTTCCTGTCAAGGGAAGTGCATTTTATGTCTGCCCAGCGTTTGAGAATGACCGTGCGCGCGAGCAGATCGCCCTTGGCATGGGTGACACCAAACCAGAAGTCCGCCTTTGGCAGGAAGACGAAAGCCCGTATCAGCGTGTTGCTGAAGGCCTGAAAGATCGCGGCATCACGACCGGCAAGATCGGGATGGAAGAGACCGTACGCTTCGTTTACACCGACGGTGTCGCCAAGGCAGCGCCAGGGCTGCAGATCGTCAGCGCCACTCCGGTCACAGCGGGCTGCCGCATGATTAAGAGCGCCCACGAACTTCAGTTAATGAAGCTGGCGAATGAAGTGACTCTTGCTGCTTATGAAGCTGCTTTTCTTTCCAGCAGCCCAGGGATGACTCAGCACGATTTCGGCAACCTCGTCGAGATGGCCCATGCACGGCAAGGCTTTCAGGGCGGCGCCAGCATTCAGGTGGGAGAGTATTCCGCTTTGCCGCACGGCTCAGCCCAGCCGCAGGCTCTCCGCGAAGGCACCATTCTTCTCATGGATGGCGGCTGCCATGTTGAAGGCTACGAGTCCGATATCAGCCGCACCGTGGTTCTGGGCAAGCCGGACAAGATTGATGACAAAATGAAGAAGGTTTTTGAGATTGTGCACCGTGCGCAATCAGCCGCATTGGCTACCGCGAAGCCGGGTGTTCAATGCCAGGCCGTTGACGCCGCAGCCCGCAAAGTCATCACCGATGCCGGCTACGGCCCTGACTACAAACACTTCACTCATCGCGTGGGACACGGCATTGGCATGGACGGACACGAGTGGCCTTACCTGGTCCGCGGCAATTCACTGCCACTCGCGCCCAACATGTGTTTCAGCGACGAGCCTGGCATCTACATCCGTGGCGAATTCGGTGTGCGCCTGGAAGATGACATGCACATCACCGACAACGGCGCCGAACTGTTCACCCCGCAAAGCCCGAGCCTGGAGAATCCATTTGGGAAGGGATGAGACCTTGGTATCGCCGTCATCGCGCGCGACGGAAATCGCCGACATCGCCGTCATCGCACGACATCGCCGTCATCGGATAGTGGCAGCAAACAGTCTCGATATCAATCTGGAGCAAACATGCTCGAATTAATCTCGGGCGGTTCTGCGCGAGGCGGCAAAGATTGCAAGTAGTTCATTCGCTTCGCTTTGCAATTTGTCGAGCTTCTGCGGACGCACTAATCCGCTGTCGGCGAGCATCTCAAGCCAAAACACGGTTTCATCCGCCTCTTCAATGACGACACCCATTTTGGCTACGAATTCCGCTTTGGAGCGTGACCTGCCAGCTGCACGATAATTTGCCGCCATCCCCGTCGCGGATCTGAGTACTTGCTGGCATAAGACGTTGGCCTCACGTGTTCTCGGTTCATACGAATAATCCGTAGAGCAAACGCCTTTGCCCTGGCTCTTAGTGCGTGGTGCTTGTCGACGCTCATTTCCCGCTCTTGCAATCACACAATTTCTCTGCCACAGCTCTTTCATTGGCGAGGCAGCTTCCCGCGAACCCGATGTCGGCGATGTCGTGCGATGACGGCGATGTCGGCGATTCCCTTACTTCATCGCTCCAACTATAAACCCGCTCACATCCTTCTTCAGCTCTCCCAGCGACTGGTCCTGGATGTACATCATGTGGCCGGCGCCGTAGTAGCCGAGCGTGATGCGCTTGTGCTCGTTGGCGTTCAGGTCCATGTGATTGATGGTGTATTGCGTGCCGAAATAGGGAGTGGCGAGGTCGTAAAACCCCGAGCCGATGAACAGCTTCATGAATGGATTTTTGTCGAAGGCATCTTTGAGCGACTGAGCAGTATCGGGGAAGCCGCCGCGTTGTACGCCCCAGTCCCACTCGTCAAAACGGAAGCCGCCGCCCAGGATGTAATATTCAAGGTCTGACTTGTACCCAAGCTCCGTGCGCACATATTGGTTGAACATGGCCGTGTACGGAGGCCGGATGGCGCTCATGCTCGGATCAGAAAGAGGAAAAGTAGTGCCGGCCGCTCCGGGACCGGAATCGTTGCTGCTTTCGCGCGAGTCACCTGTAAAGCGGCCATCGAGCCGGCCGACGACCTTTCCCTCGTCTCGCAAAAGCTCCGTAGTGAAATCGCCTTCCGTGATGCGCAAATTGTGCTGCTCAATGAATTTCTTGCCCAGTCCGGTGTAGCGCACCAGATGGTCGGCCACATCGGCCCGCTCCTGAGCAGTGAGCCGGTCGCCTTTGGCCAGCGCGTCGTTATACGGCCCAATTGCCCACGCCTCCACTTCGGCATGCAGCTTGTCCAGATTCGGAAATTCCTGTCCCAGCTTCTTGTGATACCAGGCAATGTCTGCGTAACTGGGCAGGAAGATGACATAAGGCAGATCGTTGCCGACGCCGAAATCAGTGGTCTGGAAATTCATAATGCTGGAGATCAGCATGATCCCGTTGAAGGCGACCCCATGTTCCACCAGGTATCCGGACAGGCCGGCGGCCCTGGTTGTGCCGTAGCTCTCGCCCACCATGAAGAGCGGTGATGACCAGCGTTCGTACCGTCCCAAGTAAAGCCGGATAAATTCGCCTACAGACTGAATGTCGCCGCGAAGACCAATAAATTTCTTCGTCTGGTCGCGCTTGACCGCCCGGCTGTAACCCGTGCCGACCGGATCGATGAACACCAGATCCGTCTGGTCAAGCCAGGTGTACTCGTTGTCGACAAGTTGATAAGGCGGAGCCGGCATCATACCCTCCGGTTGCATGCGTACCCGTTTGGGTCCAATGGCGCCCAGATGCAGCCACACAGAAGCCGATCCGGGGCCTCCGTTAAATGAGAACGTCAACGGACGCTTTTCCGGCGATTGACCATCGAGTGTGTAGGCGATGTAGAAGATATGCGCTTCCACCTCGCCTGTATCGCTGTTCTTGAGCGGCATCATTCCCGTCGTGGCCGTATAACGCAGAGTTTTGCCGCCAATGTGGATCTCATGGTGGGTCACCACGGGCGGCACTTCCGGAGCTTCGTGCTTGGGCTCGGCAGGGGGAGCGCCTGGCTTGGCGCCTGCTTCAGTCGGCGTCGGAGACGCTGCAGGCTGCGCTGCTGGCCGGTTTCGCTGTGCGCTGGCAAACGCGGAAAGAAGAAGCAGAACAAGAGCGAAATAAAGTGAGGGAACAGCACGACGAAGCGTCATTGAGTGACTCCGCTGAAGTTAGACGTGAGTAGGAAAAACAGGTGAGTGTATCTGGGCAGAGCGAAAAGGGCAAATCAGTGCTGCAGTTGCTGATTAGGAAGCGGACCCGAATTGGGCACGCTGCTGACGTGCCTGGCAATCGAAAAGACCAGGAGGATCAAAAACAGGAGAAGCACAAGCATAGACAAAGCAAAGCGTTTGCCGGGATAGCTTGTAACGATTCTCTTTCGCGCCATAAGCATCGTTAGATGCTCGTCTTCTCCAACAAATTCTTAGACTCGTGAGCCATCCTTTTGACTACTGCACTTAAATTAGGGCAGCGTGTACAGGAGAGTAAGGTCGAGCGCGCAAGAGAACGGGGAGCCTCTCAGCTCCCCGGCAAAACTTCATCTTTCACTTTAACGAGGTACAGTTAAATCTCTTTCAAGCCGGACTTCGAGCTGAGTCCCTTTGTCCAGCTTCATATCATTGCCTTTCATCAGCAGGCTCGTACCGGTACCCAGTCCTGCGCCCACCGCTGCGCCCACAGCTGCACCCTTGCCGCCCGCAATTACAGAGCCGCTTACCGCACCCACACCCGCCCCGATGGCCGCGTTCGTGATCATCCGTTTCTTGTCGGGACCCTTCTTCGTCAGCTCTCCTTCATCTCCAGTCGACTTGATGGAGGGATCACCGGGAACGCCCGTTACACTCGCGATCAACGGCACCCATCCATGGCGGGTTTCGATTTCATCCATGGCCAACATAAGGCGAGCACCTGTGTATCCGTGCTCATACTGGGCCACATGGCCTTTAATGGTTCTTCCTTTGGGGATGATCAGGCCACTGGGAGTCACCAGGTCTTCCCTCAACTCGGCCTTGAAGTGTTTGCCATCGTTCAGCTTCTTTGTATCCAGAGAGTCCTTGAGCTTGATGATGAAGCGTTTACCCTCAGGAACAGCATCCGGGGGCACTGCATTCACAGGAGGTGGTGTGTACACGCCTGTATCTGGCTGGTTCGTGGGTGCCTGAGGACGGGTTTTGAGCACTGGACCATCTTGTGGATTGTTGGATGTTCCGCTTGCTTCGTTTTGGGCTAAAGCGCTCAGCGAAAGAGCCAGCAGTAACGCGCAAACAGAGGCCGTCCATTGAAGCTTCATGGGAAATTACCTCGTGGGTGCCTGATTTAAAGTCTCTATTGGCAGTTGAAGGCCGTGAAATAGCCACTCACCTGCGGTCAACAGTCTTTAACCCGTAAACTCTTGATCTGTTGCGGTGGGAGAATGGACATTACCAACGTAACTGTACAAATATCGTACTTTTGGCCATGCTGAGTGCATCTTAGTAATCAGGCACACTGCCTGTTACTTGATTGGGTTTGAGGTTGCGAAATGAAGAACTGGTTAATACCCATCGCGGTATTAGGCGTGAGCGGCCTGGGGCTGCTCTTCGCCAGCGAACGTGGCCGGGATCAGGTCCGCGGATTGTTTGAGCGTCTGGTGGAGCACGGCGACCCGCTGGGCGAATTCAACAAGTTCGTTGACGACCAGCTCGCCGCCATCCAACACGCATTGGACAGCCTTTCTGAAGCGCTGGAGGAACCCCAAGCCTGATCAACCTGCGATCTGGTTAATCTTCTCTGCCATCCGGACGTCTCTTTCCGTAACTCCCCCTGAGTCATGTGAGACCAGCCCCATGGTCACCTTGTTGTAACGAATATCAATATCCGGGTGATGGTTCGCCTGCTCCGCTGCATCAGCGATCTTGTTCACGAACTGCATTGCGGCTTTGAAATCAGGGAATTCGAAGACTCGCTGGATTGCCTTCCCATTCTGTTGCCATCCCATCAGTTTTCCCAGCGACTGCTTAACTTCTGTATCGGTGAGAACCGGCATAACATACCTCGCCAGATAATTTTAAATGCCAGAAGAGGTTGGATGCGTGAGATACAGTGGCGGGGTTTTCAGCGCCAGATTTGCCCTAAGTCAACTTTGCACTGCTGGCCAGGATGGGAATGCTCCTGATGGGATACGTAAACTTATAAATCTGGGAGTTGATTTCCTTGCGCAGATCGTCCCAAATGGTCTCCGGCATTTCCATAAAGACGCGCACCACTTCGGGGTCGAACTGGCGTCCACAAAACCGCTCCACTTCGTCGCGAGCTACGGCAATGGACTGGGCTGCCCGGTAAGGACGGTCAGAAGTGATGGCATCAAGCGTATCTGCCACGGAGAAAATCCGTGCCCCCATCGGGATCTCACTACCGCTGAGCCCGCGTGGGTATCCGGTGCCATCAAAACGTTCCTGGTGGGCATACACAATTTCTGCCGCTTCAGAGAGAAAGGGAATCTTCTTAAGCATCTGGTAGCCGCGGAAGCAGTGTTCACGCATGATTTCTGTTTCTTCCGGCGTTAGGGCGCCCGGCTTGCGCAGGATGGCGTCCGGTATGGCCATTTTGCCAATGTCATGCAGGAAGGCGCCGCGCGCAATGACTCGTATCTTTTCTCCGGATAAGCCCATGGCGCGAGCGATGGCGATAGTGAACGCCGTTACGCGCTTGGAATGTCCCTCGGTTTCGGCATCTTTGAGGTCGAGCGCATCGCCTAAAGCTTCAAGAGTGATGTCATAAGACCGCTCAAGGTCGGTCATTGCCTGTCGCAGTTGCTCTGTGCGTGCAGCCACCAGGGATTCCAGGTTTGATTGGTAGGCCCGGTTTTCCAGTTTCAAGCGCCGGTGCTCCAGCGCACGGCGAACCATCGCCAGAAGTTGTTCGCGCTCAAACGGCTTAAGCAGGTAATCGTAAGCACCATTGCGAATGGCGGCCAGCGCCACGGAAATATCGTGGACTGCGGTCACCATAATCACCGGCATGTCCGGAAATTTTTCTTTTGACCGCTCCAGCAGGGCAATTCCATCCATCTCCGCCATCATCAAGTCTGAAAGCATCAGCTCAAACTCGCCCGTGGAGTTAAGAATGGCCAAGGCTTCCATGCCGGAGCAGGCCTGGCGGGTTTTGTAGCCGGCGGCGCTGAGCATGGACGAGATAATTTCCCGAATTGGTTCCTCGTCGTCCACGACCAGAATGCGTTCAGTAGCCATTGGGAATGTGCTCAATTTTCCTGCTGGGGGGATTCTAAATCTAACCCACCGTTACCGGAAATACAATGACCAAATGCACAAATCAGAAGTACCAAAGGTAATTTATGATATAAGTGACCCCGAAACTCCGATTTTTCCCCGGACCAATTGGTGAACATGGACTTGGCGCTGCAATACGCCTTCCTGGCGGAAGGCTCAACGCTTCTGATTCTTCTTGCGGGCGCCATCCTCCTTTACCGCAGTTTCCGCGAACGTTACCTAGAGCTTTGGATTGCCGGCTGGACGGCCTACACTGTCTCACGCTTCCTCATCGGCATGCATGTGGGGCACAGCTTTTCCTCGTTTCTGCTCATTAGCGCGTTTGCCAGTTTTATTACCGCCATGGGGCTGTTTGCATGCGCAGTCTTTCTGTATGTTGATCAGAAGAAGCTCATATTGCCGGCGGTCATCACGCTCCTGGTCGCCTTCGGCCTCGGCATTCTCGTCTATTTTGGGGACGTGGGCTTCATCTCACCCCGGGTAGTCGAGTTATGCTGGCGCCTGGTTCTCCTGTCTGCATCCATCCAACTATTGCGGTTTGCCTGGGGGCGACTCAACGTTGGCCGGTGGTTGCTGGCGATCATGCTGGTTATGCCGCAACTTCATCACAGGGGTGCTGGATCGACCGACTTGTGGCATGAAGTGCTGATTGATCTGCTGCTGGGTATCAGCATGATGACCATCGTCCTTGACGATTCGCGGGTGCAGATTCAGCGGCTTGATGTTCTGAACACAATTACCAGCCAGATCTCCGAATCCCGTGACTTCGAACCCACCGTTGCCGTGGTTCTGGAGGAGCTTACCCAGATCAGCCGAGCCAAGGCAGCCTGGTTCAGGGTGCTGGAAGGCGATAGGCTGATGTTGGCCGCCCATCGTGGTCTTTCCCCCGAGTTCGTCACTCAAGCCGCCACCATTGATCTCAACCGCAGCGTTAGCGGCTTCGCCCTGCGTGAAGGTGAAGTGTACGTGATGCGTTCGTCAGAGGCGGCCGAAGACATGCGCGCCACCTTAAGAAGTGAACACATACACCATGTGCTGCTGGTGCCGGTGGAGGGAAGACAGCATTCTCAAATCGGCATTTTTGCTCTTGGCGTGGCCCACTTTCGCGCTCACATGGCCAGCGAGAAGAAATTTCTCAAGGCCGCCGCCCGTCAACTTGGCCTTGCTGCAGAAAACAGGAAACTGGCGCAGCAGGTGGCGCAATCCCGTAATGAATGGGCCAGTACATTTGATTCCATCCCCGATTCCATATTTGTTCACGACTCTCAATACCGCATTCTTCGCGCCAACCATGCGTTGATCACGCGTCTTAGACGCCTGCCGGAAGAGATCATTGAGCGCTCATGTGAAGAAGTCCTTCCCGGGGCAGGGATCAGCTGGGTTGGGTGTCCATATTGCGCTCATGCCGATTGTTCCGGCGAAGAAGACCCATGCTTTGGCGGCTATTCCGTTGTGTCCAGCTCCAGTTACACCGCGGAAGGCGCGCAGGGCGCCATCCATGTGATCAAAGATATTACTGAAGCCAGAGCGGCCGATGAGCGCTACACCTCTTTGTTCAATCACATGCACGAAGGTGTTTTCGCTTCAACGCCTGAAGGCAAGATCGTAGACTGCAATGAAGCGTTTGTGCGCATGCTTGGCTACGCCAGCAAAGATGAAATGCTGGCATTGGAACAGATCCAGACTATCTATGTGGACCAGGAGGGCCGCGCCCGGTTCCTGAGCGAGATGTCCCGTCAGGGATTTGTCCGCAATTTTGAATACGAGCTTCGCCGCAAAGATGGTAAGGAAATCTCAGTTATCGAAAGCAGTTTTGCCACCCGCGATCCGGCCGGCAGGATTGAACGCTATCAGGGCGTCTTGATGGATGTGACCGAGATGAAGCGGGCTGAAGATGAGATACGGCGCCGCAACCGCGAGCTCTACGTCCTCAACAATATCGCTGTCACCTTCAATCAATCCTTTGACCTGCAGGAGATTCTGCAACTCAGCATGCTGCAGATTGTTGAGCTGCTTTCCACAGACACGGCCTCCGTGTACCTGTTTGAGGAAAACGGCAGCCAGTTGGTGAAGCAGGCTGCTTACGGTCATCGCAGTGACTTCGTGTCAGAGAGTCCGTTTTTCGCCCTGCCTGCGGACTTTGTGGAGTCACTTCGCGCCGGTCACGCTGAAATTCTTGATCATGAAAGTCAGACTATTCTTCCTGAGATCATCCAAAAAATCATTCGGGTGGAAGAGCTGAAAGCATGGATGTGGGTGGTTTTGTGGCGTAAAGAGAAGATGTTGGGAGTGCTGGCCACAAGCAGTCGTTCCTTGCGTCAATTTACGCGCTCGGAAGAAGGAGTCATGATTGCTGTAGGGCGCCAGCTGGCCACCACCATCGAGAAGGTTCAGCTCTACAACGAGACCAAGAAGGCCTATGAAGATCTCAGGCGCACCCAGGAACAGCTTCTCCAGAGCGAAAAGATGTCTGCTGTGGGTCAGTTGATCTCAGGCGTCGCCCACGAACTTAACAATCCCCTTACCGCCATTCTGGGATACGCACAGCTGCTGGAAAGCGAAAAACTGGAACCGCGGGTGGAAGAGTTCATCACCAAGCTGCACAAACAGGCGCAGCGCACCCAGCGCATTGTGCAGAACCTGCTCTCTTTTGCCCGGCAACACAAACCTAAACGTATTCAGGTGGACTTGCGCAGCGTCATTGAAGATACGATTGCTCTGCGTGACTATGATCTGAAAGTCAACAACATCATCGTCGAGCGCGACTTTGATCCGGTCCTGCCTTCAGTGGTCGCGGACCCGCATCAGCTTGAACAGGTTTATCTCAACATCATTAACAACGCGGCGGATGCCATGCTGGAGCGCTCCGGCGGGGGCTTGTTGCGCATTCATGTGTTCAGCCAGAACGGCCACGTGGTAAGTGAATTCCATGATTCCGGCCCTGGTATCACCGATCCCAAGCACGTTTTCGATCCGTTTTATACGACCAAAGGTGTTGGCAAGGGTACAGGTCTGGGTCTGAGCATCTGTTACGGCATTGTGAAGGAGCACGGCGGCGAGATTACCGCTCATAATCATCACTCCGGCGGTGCTGTGCTGGAAGTACGTTTGCCCGTGGCAGTGGGCGAGAAGCCTGTAACTGAGAGTGATCGTATTGTTGCCCGCCGCGAATCGCGGCTTGAAGGCAACGTGCTGCTGATTGATGATGAGGACGCATTGCTCGATTTCGAAAGGGAAGTGCTGACTGCAGCCGGCCTGAGTGTGGTCACAGCCAGCACCGGAGCATCTGCCGTAGATTTGTTGCAACAGCAGGACTTGGATGCGGTTTTTCTCGATAGTAAAATTCCCGGCGCGTGGTCAAGCCAGGACGTATACCACCACATAGAGCAGCATCAACCCCATCTGGTTTCCAAGACCGTCCTGGTTCTTTCCGATATTTCTGACCCTAACGTGAAAGCCTTTGTCGAGGCCACGCAGATCTTTTGCCTGGTGAAGCCGTTTGAAGTGGCTGACCTTCTGAGCGTGGCTCGTCGCGTGATGAAACGCGCGCGCGCCGCGGCGCACTCCTAGAACACTCCACAAATTATCCCGAAAATTGGGTTTTGATCCGGGTTTATCCGCGATCGTCCACGGTGAGCTTTTGCGCCTTTGCTCGTGTGCTTCTTACCAGCAATTGTCCGATAGCGCGGCTCCCGGCAATTCCCATCACACCGGAACGCAGCCAAGTTGGAGCTGAAAGCAAGCGCCGCAAACGAGCTGCATTGCGTAAGGCAGGCGCGAGTTGTTTGCGATAGCCTGCGCCGTACCGCTGCTGCACTTCTCGCAAGGAGGTCTTGTCGGAAAAGAAGGGTAGCAGGCTCTCCGCTGCCAACACTCCGCTATGCAGAGCAAGAGAGATTCCGTCGCCGACAAAAGGATCAATGAATCCAGCTGAGTCTCCGGCCAGCAGCATGCCGCGATCATCCGTCTGCGGTCTGCGGAAGTGAAGCGCGGAAGTGCTTACGGTGGCAAATTGTTGTTCCCAGTCCCGGCTGCGTCTCCAGAGCGCCGGATGTAGAGCAAAGACATGCTGCAGCGAAGTTGCGCAATCCGCGCGCACCATGGCACAGGCGTTCACAGCGCTATCACTCACCGGTTGCACACCGCAGTAGCCGCCGGGGAAAAAGTACAAGTCCACTGAGGGTGGCGGCGCAGCTTCTGTAAAATGCGCCTTCAGCCCAATCCATTTCCCTGTGTCGGAGGCTTTGAAACGGGTCAGTTGCGACCACCGTCCACTGGCATTAATTACGGCCTTCGCCTTCAAGGTTGTTGCTTCAACTGTCACCGTAAACAGCTTTCCCGGGAGCACCAGGCGGATCGAGGTGTCTTCCCGGACCGTAGCTCCGGCTTCCTTTGCGGAGGTGAGCAGCGAGGAATCCAACTCATAACGAGGAATGCTTCGCGCGGATGGCGAAACAGGAATGGTTAACTTCTTTCCATCAACAAAAATCCGTGCGGAGGTGATTTGCGGAAGATTCACAAAAGCATCGCGTCCAAGAAGAGTCGTGAGCAGACGCAGCGATTCAGGCGAGACAAATTCACCGCAGACTTTGTGGCGGGGAAATCGTCCTTTTTCCAGCAGCAGGACGCGCGCGCCTTTTCGGGCGGCGGTAATGGCTGCTGCCGATCCGGCGGGGCCGCCGCCGGCAATCACTAAATCGTAGTCCGCTTCCACGCAATGACTCCCATGCGGAACAAGAAGTAGGTTTCAATCTGCAGGCTCGCAGCGCCGCTCGTCTGCAGCATGTCGCGCATTTCATGCACGGTATAGGCCCGGCGCACCGACGCGGGAGCATCATGCCGCGTGATCCGGCTGCGGTACAGCGGAAATCCTGCATACGCCAGCGCCAGATGCAAAGGGTGCCGTATCAAATCGTGAATGAAAAACGCATGCCGCGCCACTCTCAGTCCTTCGCGCGCGAACTGACTGACCTCTTCGGGTTCCAGATGATGCGCGAACAATGAACAGCCCACTGCATCAAAGCTGTTATCAGCAAATGGCAGCATCAAGGCGTCGCCGCAAACGGACACCTGCGAACCGTTCATGTGGCTGGAAGAGCGGTCCAGAACTACCGTTTCAGAACCGATTCCATAAGTGGAAAGCGAACGCCCCGTCAGTGAGGCGACATCGCCGGTAGAGCCGGCGACATCCAGCCAGGCAATTTTCCTGAGGCCACGGCCTCCGGCAATCGTGCGTAGTACTTCGCTGGTAGTGTGAATTCCCCCGAACCGCCGATTGAACATGCGCAGGTCGTTGAGTGAGCCCTCAACTTCTTCTAGTGTGCCCTGATCGTTATCCAGAAGTTCGGGAACCACTACGCGTTTCACGCTTAGACCCGCGCCAACTCTTCTTCAAGAAGTTGTTTATTGTAGAGTTCCGTGTAATAGCCGTTGCGGGCCAGGAGTTCTTCATGGGTGCCGAACTCCACAATCCGCCCGTGGTGAAGTACGGCAATCCTGTCAGCATTGCGGACGGTTGACACACGGTGAGAAATGAAGATCGTTGTCCTGCCCTGCATGACTTCGCGGAGATGGTTCAAAATCTTTTCTTCTGTATAAGTATCAACGCTGGCCAGAGCGTCATCCAGCACCAGGATGCGAGGATCACGGATAATTGCGCGGGCAATCGCGCTGCGCTGCTTCTGTCCGCCGGAAAGTGTAATACCGCGCTCACCTACCATGGTCTGATACTGCTCGGGAAAGCCCTCAATGTCGCTTGCGATGCTTGCTGCTTCCGCCGCGCCGTGGATTTGCGCATCGGACGCAGATTCCACCCCAAAGGCGATGTTGTCGCGGACCGTATCACTGAACAAAAATGTTTCCTGCGGCACAAAGCCGATATTTCGTCGCAGCACCTCAAGGGGGAATTCACGCAGCGGTCGGCCATCGAGCAGCACGGTTCCGGGAGGGGCATCATAAATGCGCGGTATCAGGCTCACCAGCGTGGTCTTCCCTGAGCCGGTTGGTCCCACAATTGCCAGGCTGGTTCCGGCAGGCACTTCCAGATTGATGTCCTTAAGAACCTGTGTGCCGTTATAAGCGAAGTTCAGATTTCGGAATTGCAGTTGGCCCATGATTGGTTGTGCGCTGGTGGCCGCTACTACTTCGCGATCCGTGATGTCCGGCTGCGCCGTAAGGATCTCATTGATGCGTCCCATGGAAGCCGTGCCACGCTGGAAGATGTTAATCACCCAGCCCAGAGCGATGACCGGCCAGGTCAGCATCAGGATGTACATGGAGAATCCGTAGAACTGACCTGTGGTGATGTGTCCCTTCAGAACTTCTCGTGGCCCCAGCCACAGCACCATGGCATAAGCCAGGCCCAACAGGAACTCGAGCGCCGGCCACAGCATTCCCATCAATCGCGCCAGAGGCAGGCTGCGTTCAACGTATTCCTTGTTGGAAGTTTCAAACAGCGCAATTTCCGGCTCTTCCTGTACGTAGGCGCGGATCAGGCGTGCGCCGGAAAGATTTTCCTGCACGCGCGACGAGATGTCGGAGAACTGCGCCTGGATGCGCTCGAACCGTTCATGAATTTTGCGCCCGAAATACTGAATGATGATGCTGGCCAGTGGCAAAGGAGCAAAGGCGCAGATGGTGAGTTTGGGGCTGATGTGCCACATGAAGAACAGTGCGGCTACGGTGAACACAATGGTATTGGCCGAATACATGATCGCCGGGCCCAGCAACATGCGCACGGCATTCAGGTCATTGGTGGCGCGCGCCATGATGTCGCCCGTTCGGTTCTTCTGGTAGTAGGAGTAATCGAGCCGGGAAAGGTGCGCAAACATGTCATTGCGCAGGTCGTATTCAATTTCCCGTGATACTCCAATTACGATCCATCGCGTCAGAAACTGGAAGATGCCTTTTGTAATGGCAATCCCAAGCAGGAGGAGGGAGTAGACGAAAAATGTGTGGCGAACGGAGCCGGGTTTCAGGCTATCAACTGCGCGCTGCAGCACCTGCGGGAAATACACCCAGATTCCGTTGTTGCCGAATACCGTCAGCGCTCCCCAGAACAGAGCCCAGCGGTATTTTTTGAAATAAGGAAAAAGTGGCCGCAGGTTTTTAAGCATGAGCCTTAAGAGATGATTTTAACAGCTGTCTCGATTTTGAGCTTTTCTCTTCGGCTGTCAGCGTGTTGCAGGTGGCTGGGCTTGGTAATAACTTTAAGAGTCTCCCAACCACAACCAATCGTTGCGCACCTGTTCGTTTTCGAACGTTCATTTCCGGACACCCGCAAAACTTTACAAGCGTTAAACATCCTGAAGCTAACGCGCCTTTGCACCAAGCGTCTAACTGTGCAGCATCACACTTTTTCTTTGAAACTTCTGCGCCGGGAAAAACGTATTTAAAGGTGATGTGCTGAAGCTCGTATCGCGAATGCGATTGTGAGTGAAGATAAAAACGGGAGGGGACTCTACGCTCCCACGGTTTGGCAGCCCCAGGCGCGCACAGTCCCCGATAGAGAGCCAGCATTCATGTGTCCGGTTCTCTAATTCACGCAACGATTCTAGGCCTTTGTCTGGAAAACGTAAATCTTTTTCCTGCTCTGGCCACAGCTCGGGCTGCCCCTAGCCGATTCCCGACGCTTCGGGAAAAAATCAAGGAGCAGTGCGTAATGAAATCTTCAGTATCACTCAAACTCATGATGTTGTTTCTGGTTCTTGCAGTCGGCATGACCGCCCTAGCCGCGAACGGCAATAAAGGAGACTTCCAGATTTCCAGCCCTGTTCAGGTGAACGGAACAACGCTGCCTGCGGGCGATTACACGGCCAAGTGGGAAGGCGCCGGCCCTGCTGTGCAGGTAAGCATTGTGCGCAATGGCAAGACCGTGGCTACCGTCCCAGCCAAACTTGTGCAGTCAGAGCAGAAGGCTGCGGACAGCGCGGCTGAAATTCAAAATGGCGCTTCCGGCCAGCGCGAGTTGACTGCATTGCGTTTTTCCGGCAAGAAATACTCTCTTGAACTCGGCAGCGCCACTGCGCAGACCATGACTCCGGACAATTCAACCAAATAGCCCTTTCCTCACTAAGCCACCGCGGGCAGTAGTCGCAGCCCCGGTGGCTTTGTATTCTTCCCTCTTAAACCTCTTAAAGTTGCATTCAGTCATTCAACTGAGGCATGTGACCTCGCGTCCAATCTTGACTTGGACCTCGGTCATCGCCCGTTCACAGCCGGTGACGGTATATACTTCTTCTCTGGCCGGAACTTTTTGGAGGAGCTCAATTATGCATTTCGTTCTGCGGCAATCCGTAAGATTCCTGGTTGCCCTCGTCCTGGTGGCACTCTTTACTGTTCCAAGCGACTTGCTGGCGCAAAGCCACCTGGTCTCGCCTGCCGACCTGCAGAAGCAGGCAGTTGCGGCATCGCAGGTACGCGAACACAACCTTGAAACCGTGAAGAACTTCCTGTCCACGGCAACGGCCGAGAAAGCCATGCAGTCGTCTCATATCAATCCCCAGCAGGTGCGGACTGCGGTTTCTACCTTGAACGACCAGGAACTCGCTCAGCTGGCTGCCCGTGCCGATAAGGCGCAGCATGACTTTGCTGCCGGCAATCTCAGCGACCGCGATCTCATCCTGATCATTCTGGGTATCGCTGTGCTCGTGCTGATCATTGTTGCAGTTCGCTAAAAATTTTCTCATCCGCTATCTATCGCCGCAGAGGCTCACAGTATTTGTGTGCCTCTGCGGCATCTCTTTCGCGCAAAGCAGTGGCGTCTGGCTCGATGTCCCCTTCGTACCGCAGGAAAAAAACGGCTGTGGCGCTGCCGTGATTGCCATGGTGGTTCAATACTGGCAGCACCAACTACCACAGCAGGACGCGGTTGCCGATGCGGGCCAGATCCAACGCGCCCTTTACTCCAGCAGCGCTCATGGGATCTATGCTTCTGACGTTGAGCGCTATTTGCAGGAGCATGGCTTCCGTACGTTCGTTGTCAAAGGCGATTGGGACCTGCTGCGCCAGCATCTCGAAAAAGGGCGTCCTGTGATTGTGGCATTAAAGCCCAGTAAAGGTGAGCCTTCATTACATTACGTGGTTGTCGCGGGACTCGACTGGTCCAGCAACCTGCTTCTCGTCAATGATCCCGCGCAGAAAAAACTGCTTAAAGTGGAGCGCCGGCCTTTCGAAAAGGAGTGGAGCGCGGTTGGTCGCTGGACTCTGCTGGCTGTGCCCAATTAAGAGCCGTGTCTCAAGTTTCCGCCATACAAGCCAACAGTAGCTTTAGAATGCGCGTCTTGCGAATCGCTCATTTGCTCATGCTTCTAGTTCTCGCGTGCTGCTTCGCGTCTGCACATTCGCAGGAGCCTGTTTCGAACCAGCGACTGATGCAGGAAGAACGCTGGCCGGAACTCGTCCAGCGGCTTGCCCCTCTCAGCAACAGATCAGCTGAGCAGGAATATGAATACGGGATCGCGCTTGCTCATCTTGAACAGTGGGACCAGGCTTCTGCCGCGTTGCTTCGGGGCAGCAGATTGCAGCCCACCGACAAACGCTTTCCCATCGAGCTTGGCGGAATTGCTTTTAAGCAGAAGCGGAACCGCCATGCCATAAGCTACCTGCATCGCGCGCTACGGCTGGATCCAAAAGACGATTATGCGAATGAGTTCCTGGCGACGATCTACTTTCTTCAGGGAAATCTTGAAGCCGCAGTAAAGTACTGGAACCGCATCAGCACTCCTAAGCCCAAAATAGCCGCCCAGGTGAACGAGTCTTCTCTGCGGATACGGCCGGCTTTGCTCGACCATACTATTGCCTTTTCTTCAGGCGAGGCCATGCGGCTCACGCAATTGCGATCAACCGACGCCAGATTGCAAAATCTGGAAATATTTCCCAGTTACAGAATGGATCTTGTAGCCCAGCCTGACGGCAGCTTTGATTCCGTGCTGCGCGCGCAGGAGCTGAATGGTTTTGGTACTACCAGAGCGGAAGCGCTGTTACGAACATTTCGTGGGCTGCCTTTTCAGGAAATAACGCCCGAGTATGACAACGTGCGCGGCTCAGCCACAAATGTAATCGCTCTTGCGCGTTGGGATCCGGACAAGCGCCGATACGGTGGTGAGATTTCAGGATCGCCGGGCCAGAACCCGCAATGGCGTTATCTCATCGGCGCGGATGTGCGTAATGAAAATTGGGCCATACGCAATGGCTTCAGGGGGCCGGCGCCTGTGCTGGGATCGCTCAACCTGCGTCGAGAAGCAGGTTTGGCGCAGATTAACCGGCTGATCGGCTGGCGCGGGAAATGGTCACTGGGAGCGGAATTCTCGCATCGCGATTTCCGCAGCCTAGTCCCGGGAGTAATTCTCAACGCTCCATTGCTGGCGGAAGGTTTTCAAATCAAGCAGACAGCCACAGTTCAATATCAAATATTGCGTACTCCCGAGCATCGGCTTGAAATTTTGAGCGGAGCAGACTCACAAGCAGGGAAGATTTGGTCAGGACCTTCGCAGTCGTTTGAAAAACTCCAGGGATGGCTCAATGCATACTGGTTTCCGCAGGCTCGCGGTGACGATTTTGAGACGGTGTACAGCGTTCGTGCCGGCAAGACCTTCGGCCAGCTTCCGTTTGATGAGCTGTTCATGCTCGGACTGGAGCGAGACAATGATCCTGCTCTATGGATGCGTGCTCACATCGGCACCCGTAATGGAGAAAAGGGCAGTGCTCCGCTAGGCAAAGATTTCTTCCTGTCCAGTTGGGAAACGGACAAAAATCTATACAGCAATGGCTTGCTCACCGTCAGGCTCGGGCCATTCGTTGATACCGGCAAAATTTCTGATCCAGGAGGCGCGCTCGGCTCGAAGAAGTGGCTTACAGATACGGGCGCTGAAGCCAAGCTGCGAGTGCTGGGTGTGGGCGTTGCCCTGGTTTATGGAAAAGACCTTCGTACAGGAAACAATGCCTTTTATGTCACACTGGCCCGCTGATTGCCATGGCAATCCTGTCGTTTGCGATTCATTTTTAGGAACTCTCTTTTAAAATCGAACCATGCGCACACTGATCATTGGAGGTACTCGAAACCTGGGCCCGTCGATAGTTCAAGCTTTGCTTGAACGTGGAATGGAAGTTACAACTCTCAATCGCGGACAGACTCCTGATGATCTGAGTCCCCAGATAACCCGCCTGCGCGGCGATCGCAGCGATCCAGCGCAACTGAAAGCTGCCCTTGGATCGCGTGATTTCGATCTGGTGATTGACACCACGCTTTACACCGGGCCGGAAGCTCAAGCAGTGGTTGAATTATTCTCTAATCGCGTCCAGCGGTACATCTTTCTGAGCACCGGTCAGGTCTATCTTTTGCGGCTTGGACCCAAGAGACCCTTCAAGGAATCTGACTACGCAGGACCCGTGATGGAACAGCCGCTGCGCGACAACGAGATTGACTATAGCAACTGGCTCTATGGTCATGACAAGCGCCAGGCCGAAGACGTATTTGCAGCAGCGTGGGCAGACGGAGGTTTTCCATTTACGAGTCTTCGCTTGCCGATGGTCCACAGCGAGCGAGATCACTACCACCGGACACTGGGCTACGTTCGTCGACTCCAGGATGGCGGCCCAATTCTTATTCCCGAAGGTCCGAGCCTCCCAGTACAGCACGTCTATGGTGAAGATGTCGTGCAGGCAATCTTGCGACTGTTGGAGAGTGACAAAGGAAAGGGAGAAGCTTACAACATTGGCCAGGACGAGTCGGTTTCCCTCGACGAGTTCCTGCAGATGCTCGCCGGGTTCGTTGACACGCCGCTGAGAATCCTGCGATTCCCCAGAGAAAAACTCGAAAGCGCGGGGCTGCTGCCGGACTGCTCGCCATTCAGCGGGCGCTGGATGTCCGCACTGGATAACACCCGCAGCAAAGCGGAACTGGGAATCAAATACACGCCGTTCGCGGTTTATCTCGAAAAACTGGCTCGGTTTTTCAATCGTGCGCCCCGTCGCGACTTCAAAGAATACTCGCGACGTGAAGGTGAACTGGCGCTTGCGCGGTCGCTTACTTAGAAACGCTCTTTGAACATCGTGAATTCTTAAGCGGACTCGCCATCTCTGAGCCCAGCAAAAATTTCCCGCAGCAGGTATTTCTTGCTCCTTCTTGAGGGGAGGCGCACTTCAATTTCCCGCCAAACTTGCTTTTACAGAAATTTACAAACTCTAGAGAGTGATCTTCCCGCGCGCGGTGTTTTTTTGACTACAAGCAGTCAGAAGACATTCGACCAGTAAGAGAGAAGGGACGGGAGGTTTCTATGAAGTACATGAGAGTGATGCTGATGGGGGCTGCATTGTTGACCAGCGGCGCTACCTTTGCGGCAGCGCAGGCAGTGGTGCCTGTGCAATGGGGCTGGGGACATCGCGATAGCGACGACCGGGCGGCATTTCGTGATGGCTATCGTGAAGGACAAATAGATGCCCGCCAGGGCCGCAGGTCGGATTGGGATGACCGCTGTCGATATCGCGAAAACGATGATCGTCAGGCCTTCCGCAACGGCTACAACCAGGGATATCGCGCAGTAAGCGCAGGTTACGGCGGTGGCTATGGCGGGGGCGGCTACTATGGCGGTGACCGTGGATACGGGGGGTATGGCGCGAATGCGGCGCAGCAATACGGATACCAGGATGGTTTGAACGACGGCCGCAATGATCGCGCTACCGGCCACAGCTTCCGGCCAACGCATGATTCCAATTACAAACACGCGGACCGTGGCTATGATCCGCGCTTCGGATACGTGAACCAGTACAAAGCAAGTTACCGGCAGGCATATGAGCAGGGATATCAGGAGGGCTACAACAGCGGCGGAGGGTGGTGGCGGCGCTAGTTGAGCAAGGGTTCGGAAGTCGTAGGGCCGAACGTTTCCGACACACAGAAGAGACGCAGCAAAACCGTTGCGTCTCTTTTGCTTTTTACTCCAGAGCCTTGCCTTTCGTTTCGGGAAGTTGCGTAGCCATCAGCATGGCCAGCAGGAACGAAATGGCGGAAAAAGAAAACGCCCAGCTGAGGTCTCGGGCCTGGGCGAGCTTGCCAATCACGTACGGTGCGAGTGAACTCAGAGTTCGAGCGCCATTGTAGGTAAACCCCAGAGCCCGCGCCCGCACTCTGGTAGGGAAGAGTTCACTGCCAATCAGGCCTGAGCCAGAAAAGAATCCCGTTCCGAAGAAAGCCACCAGCGCCCCCAGAATCATGATGCTCCACTCAGAACGTGCCGCAGCATAAATGGGAACCAGGATGGCCGCGCAAAG